>NZ_JBEXNN010000002.1:0-505219 GCF_040611115.1 Streptomyces sp. NPDC003038 | reverse complement strand
ACCAACCACACCCCCCACCCAACCCACCCACCCCCTAAAACCAACCAGAAGGTCCGTATTTAATCAACCCAACCCCCACCACACCCCAACACCCAGCAGGCGTCACCGCGGCACGTCCGGCCTCACACGGTGCCCGCACCACACCACCGGCAGCCGGTACGCGGTTCACCTCACGCGGGGCCCGGACCCAGCACCCACCGCCAGCAGACGCCAGGCGTCAAGTCGGCGGTGGGCGGTCAGCGGGTCGGCGGTCGGCAAGTCGGCGCGGGGCGCCTCACGCGCGGGACGCGGGCGCCCCCAGCACCACCGGCAGCTCCCGCAGTCCATTGGAGATGAACGACTCCACCCGCGGCAGCTCCCCCCGCTCACCCGCCACCAGCACCAGCGCCGGAAACCGCTCGAACAGCCGCCGCACCGCGATCACGCACTCCAGCCGCGCCAGGGTCGCCCCCAGGCAGTAATGAGTCCCGAACCCGAAGGACAGGTGCTCCCCGCGCGTGGCGCGCATCACCTCGAACCGCTCCGCGTCCGCCCCGTGCACAGCCGGGTCCCGCCCCGCCGACCCGAAGGACACCACGATCGCCGCTCCCCGCGGGATCACCACCCCCTCCCCCATGTCGATGTCCTCCACCGCGAACCGCAGGAGCCCGTACGAGGCCGGCGGCTCCAGCCGCAACGCCTCCTCCACCACGTCCTCCCACGATGCCCGCCCCTGACGCACCAGCTCCAGCTGACCGGGATTGCGCAGCAGTTCGTGGACCGCGGTGCAGATGAGACTGACCGAGGTCTCATACCCGGCCGTAAAGAGCAGGATCAGATTGTCGAGCAGTTCCTTCTCCCCGAGCCGCTCCCGCCCCTCACCGCCGTCCCGGGCGGCGATCAGCACACTGGTCAGGTCATCCCCCGGACGCTCACGCCGGTAGGCGACCAGGTCGGCCATCGTCACGTCCAGGTCCGCCGCGTTGCGCCGCGCGTCCTCGGCCGTGATCGCCGTGTCGAAGAACCCCCTGATGATCTTGTGCAGGGCCGCCCACGAACGCTCCGGGATCCCGAACAGCTCAAAAACGATCCGCGTCGGCAGCTCATGCGCGAACTCCGCCCGCAAGTCCACCACCCCACCTGCCGGCCGCGCCTCCAGATCGTCCAGCAGCCCCCGCACCACCTCCTCGATCCGCGGCCGCATAGCGGCGACCCGCCGCGCGGAGAAAGCCGCCGCGACCGGCCTGCGCAGCCGCGTGTGCTCCTCCCCGTAAGCGGTGATCATGTTCTGCACCGACACCCAGATCGCCAGCGGCCACTCAGCGCCCACCTCCCCGCTGATCCACGCCGGCCAGTGTCGGTACGCGTCCTTCGACACCCGCGGATCCACCAGCAGCTTGCGGATGTCCGCATGCCGGTTGACCGCCCACCCCCTCACCCCGCCCGGCAGCACCACCTCCACCGCCGGACCGCGCTCACGGATACGCGCCGCCTCCGCATGCAGCTCCGCCCCACACGGATCAATCGCCATCGGACACTGACGGTTCATCAAGAACTCTCCAAGAGACGGCGGCACACCGGCCACACGGTGCACCAGACAGCCCGCACCACGCATACCAAACCGCCCGTCCGGTTCTCAACTGACCGGCGGCGGCCCCGAGTCTGACACGACCCGCCCCGCCTGCCAATGGTTCAACACGGCCCGCAACACCCCGTCCGCATCCCTGCACCGCACCGCTCGCCGACACGCGCCGCCACCCCCGCCCATCGCCCCGCGCGACCGGAACACCGGCTCCCACTTGGGAACGGAGCCACCACCCCCCAGCCGCCACCCCCGCGCCGATATCCCCTGGTCGGCGTCACCACAGCCGCCCCCATTCCCGCCACCCGTGCGTGAGCAGGGGAACACACAGCGAAATCCACCCCCGTTGAGCACCTTGCAAACAAAACCGGAGAGTACGTATCTTGCGTGTCGCGTACACAGCCCCATCCCATCCGCCCAACGGCCCCACGGGAGAGGTCCATGACCACGCTGACAACCCACAAAAACGCCCCCGCCCACCACCCACCCACCACCCAACAAACAGAACAGACAAGACAGACACACCCGGCACCACAAGCAGGCCAGCCGAAGCAGGCAGGACAGGCGAGGCCGACGGAGAAGGCGGGGCGGGCTCAACACGCGGGGCAGGCAGGGCCGGCGGAAGAGCCGGGGCAGGCGCAACAGGCAGGACCGGCAGGGCGGGCGGGGCAGGCGCAACAGGCAGGACCGGCAGGGCGGGCGGGGCAAGCTCAACAGGCGGATCAGACGGGACAGGCGCTAGAGACGGGACAGGCGGGACAGACTCAACAGGCAAGGCAGACGGGACCGGCAGGGCAGGCGGGACCGGCGGAACCGTCCCTGACACACCCCAACCCCACGCCCCGCCTCACCACCACCGTGCCCAGGGAATATGTCCACCGCAGCTCACTCGCCGAAGTCTTCCTCACCGGCTGCGAACGCACCGGAATGGACACCTTCACCCTCACCGCCCAATGGCCCCGCGCCCACACCTTCTTCACCAGTCCCGACGGCACCAGCCACGACCCCCTCCAAGCCGGCGAAACCATCCGACAAGCCGGCCTCTACCTCTGCCACGCCATCTACCAAGTCCCCCTCACCCACCACACCCTCCTCCAGACCCTGGACTTCACCACCCACCCTCAACACCTCCGCATAGAACCCCGCCCCACCGACCTCCACCTCACCGCCCACTGCACCAACTTCCACTGGAAAGGCAACCGCTTCTCCGGCACCCTCCACACTCACATCCACCGCAACGGTCACCTCACCGCCACCGGCACCGCCCACTTCACCTGCATCCCCCCAACCACCTACCAACGACTACGCCGTAACCAACCCCTCGCCCCCACCGCCCCACCCAGCCCCCGCACACCCATCCCCCCCGCCACCGCAGGCCGACGCCACCCCCACGACATCGTCCTCACCCCCACCCCACACCCGCACCAATGGCACCTCACCCCCGACCTCAACCACCCGATCCTCTTCGAACACCCAAACGACCACCACCCCGGCATGGTCCTCATCGAAGCCGCCCGCCAAGCCACCCACGCCCTCCACCCCCCACACACCTACACCCCCACCACCCTCACCACCCACTTCCACCACTACGCCGAACTCCACACCCCCACCACCATCACCGCCACCCACCACACGCCCACCCACACCACCATCACCGGCCACCAAAACAACCACACCATCTACACCACCACCATCACCGGCACCACCACCCCGCCCACCACCTAAACGACCACCCACCAGCACCCACCAAGACACCACCCCCCTCCCCCAACCACCCCACCAGACAACAGCCCCCGCACACAACGAACCTCCCCAACCCACCCTCCCCACCCTCCCGAGCCGGGTGGCAGCCCAGCCAGCAGATGGACGATGCACGGACGTCGTATCCCCCGTCCGGAACTACCAGGACCCGCAGGGGTTCGCCGGCAGCACCTGATAAGTCGCTCCCACCCGGCGAAAGGCCCACCCCGCCAGTTCGCAGGCCCGCCAGGTGGCTGCGCACGCCTCCGCGTCGTCCGACTCGGTCCGATCGTCCGGACGGACGTCCTCCATCAGACCGCCACCGCTATCGAGCCGGGCGAAGATGCCCGGGACGTCGCGACGGCCTCACCGGCCGGGCCAGAACAGTCGGATCGGCTGGCCGGCCAGGCCCGCGCCCTGAGGGTGAACTCCCTCAGAATCGCGTGGTGCTGTTCCAGGTGCGACTCGTAGGACAGTTGCCCCGCCGCCACCGTCGCCCCGTCGTGACAGGTCACGGACCGCTGCGCTGCCCCTGGTAGGACTTGACCGTACGCACCACCGACAGCCGATCGAACTTCAGCGTCCAGCAAGCCGAGACAGGGGCTCCGGCCAGACGGGTCTGCATCATCGAGAGTGCGACCAGCTCGGCGTCGGTGAGCTGCGGCGCGATCCCCACGGCCGGCCGCCAAGGCGTCAGCTCCGGACGCTCCTTCAGCAGGTCGTCGGTCGTCGCATAGAGTGCCGTCGCGGGGGTGTCCAGGCCGTTCGTCACAAAACGACCTTGGACGCCCTTGTTCTCGTCTCCCCAGGCACCCCTTGAAAATGATCACCCAGTGAGTCTTATCCAGCTCACCTCACCGGTGCACCGAAAGGATCGTGGCATGTCCAGCGACCGTCTCATGCGCATCCATAGCGCCGAGTTCCGGGCCATGGCCGAGAGGGTCCTTCGCGTCACCGAGCTCACCTCCCGCCTGAACGTCCTGCCCTTCGAGGACGAAGCGGGCAAGGCGGAACTGTTCGAACAGATCCTCGGCAAGCCGCTGTCGACGAGAGTCACGATCTATCCGCCCTTCTACACGGACCACGGCCTTCACTTGGACCTCGGGGAGCGCGTGTTCATCAACCAGAACTGCACGTTTCTGGACTACGCCGGCATCCGGCTCGGCGAGCGCGTGATGGTCGGACCAAAGGTCACGTTCATCACTGTCGGTCACCCAGTCGATCCTGAGGAGCGACGGGGGTGGCTGAGCGGCGCGCCCATCGATGTGGCGGAGAACGTGTGGATCGGCGCCGGTGCCACGATCCTGCCTGGCGTCAGCATTGGCCGTGATGCCGTGGTCGCCGCCGGCGCGGTCGTGACCGATGACGTCCCGCCGGCAAGCCTGGTGACCGGTAGTAAGGCAACCGTGCACCGACGGTGGTGACGACCGGTGAGCGAAGCCCAGGGGGCGGAAGATGCCAAACGGCCGGGGGATATCCCTAGTTGCCTGGGCCCCACTGCCCGGATGGTCCCGCGGATCTCGGACACACAGACTGAACGGGTCCGGTTCACAGATGTGGCCATCAGGTCGCACGAGGAGGGTCACTCGTGAACGACCTTTCCCAGCAGCGTGTGCGTCCTCTTTCGCCGTCCGAGCCTCGACGCGGAATCGCTCTGGTGGCCGCGATGGCCGCCGCGTTGGCGGTGAGCGGCGCGCTGCCCGCGTCCGCGGCGGAGTCCCACGGCTCTCGTGCCGACGTACGCAAGTGCGTGGAGCGCCTCGTGGCCGACGACAAGTTGCCCGCCGCTCTGGCCGCCACCGTCGACCGCGACGGGCACACCCGTTCGCTCCCGGGACCAGCTGGGCGTACAACAACACCAACTGCATTGTCGCCGGGCTGCTCATCGAGAAGGTCGCCGGCCGCCCGGTGGCCGAGCAGATCAAGGTCGACGGTCCCGGCTGGCTCCCCGGTACCCGGTACGGGCTCGGTGTGGCCAGCACGCCCCTGAGCTGTGGCGGCCTGCTGTGGGGCCACGGCGGTGACCCCCCCGGCTACCACACGGTTCCCGGTGCCACCGATGACGGCCCCGCCGCCACGATCGCCGTCACTGCCAACATGGCGCCGACCCCACAGGCCCTCACCAGTGCCGAGGCTCTCCTCGACACCGCCCTGTGCAAGAAGTGACGGCCGGCACGCCCCGGTGACGGCGTGGGGCCCCGGTGAGGTGCGGGCCTCACCGGCAGGTGTCAGCCCGAGCGTGCCCCTGCGTGCGCAGCCGGGCGGCGTCTACTCGAGCACCCGTTGTAGTACCATCCGCTCGACATCGTCGTGCGTTCGCGTCCCGTGGTCGAAGGCTACGAAGTGAGCCGCCAGCCATACCGATGTCACGATGGTGCAGCGGACTTCCACCTCGTCCTCATCGTGGCAGAACTCTCGGAACAGCTCACGGAGGTAGTTCATCCTCCGGTTGTCGACGCGCCGCAACCGATACGCAACAGCAGGGTCGCGCCGCGACCAGTCCCGAATCGCCAGCTCTGTGCTCACATCGGTGGTCGTTCCTTTGCGGCTCCCCGCGATGCGGAACAGATTGCGCAGGCGATCTCGCGCATCGCCCCCCTCGGCATCGACGCTTTTGATGATGTCGTCGGTGACATCGCCCTCCCACGCGTCGAGCATCTCCTCGAGCAGCGCGTAACGGTCGGCGAAGTAGCCGTAGAAGCCGCCCTTGGTCACCCCGAGCGACCTTGCCAGCACCTCGATCCGCACAGCTTCCGGCCCGCCGGCCGCCAGGGCGCGCAGCCCAGCGTCGATCCACGCCGCACGCGGTGTCCTGGCGCTTGCCACGGAAACCTCCCAGGTCTGTACGGAGCCGTATAGAAGCGGCTACTGTCTTCTATACGTCATCGTATAGAAGGTGGGTGCCGATCATGACCCGACTGCCCGACACGGTCCACACCGACCACCCCTGGCGAATCCACGAACTACCAGCGACTTCCGGCTCGAGGACGTGTGGGCAGTCCGCACCCCTGGCGCCGGACCGGACGACTTCCCCACCATGCTCGCCGCGATGCAGGCGTCCGCCGGACCCGCGAGGGAACCTCTGCTGTCCCGGTTCCTGTTCGCGGTGCGCTGGAAGGTCGGTGCTCTCTTGGGGTGGGACAAGCCCGAGGCGGGCATCGAGGTCCGGGTTGAGTCGCTGCGCGACCGCCTGTCGGGCGACCTTCGCGAAGCCCCACGCGGCTCAGACGCCGGGCTTGCGCCGCTCACTTCGGTGTACGAGCTCGACAACGAGTGCGCCGTCAAACTGGCGGCCAAGACCGTCCACGCGGTCGTGCACTTGGGATGGGCGTCGGCCGATAGCGGCGGACACGAGCTCCGGATGGCGGTCCTCGTGAAGCCCAACGGCCTGTCTGGACGGCTGTACATGGCCGTCATCGCGCCGTTCCGACGCCTCGTCATCTTTCCGGCGTTCACGCGGCAGTGGGAACACACGTGGCGGGATCGTGGCCGTCCTTGCCGAACGCGGCGACCTGGAACTTCGTGATGACCAGGACGACCAGGACGACCAGCTTGCCGGCACCCTTGAACCGGAGGACCTTGCCGGACGCCTTTTTGGCGCCGCCCCGTACACCGTGTAACGAAACCGACCGCCTTGCCCCTGAAGGTGGAGGCGTCTTCGCCGACGCCCTCCCCTCCCACCAGACGTTCGGCAGCGTGCAATTGCCCATGCGGTGGACGCCGTCCGCGGCCGGGCGAGCCGAGCACGACGTTCTTGAGCACACGCATCGAGGCAGACGTGTCCACCGCGAATACCGAGGCCTGCGAGGCCTGCTAGGTAGTTGTATCTACGTCGATGTCGGTACCGCCGCAGCTGTTCTTGCTGTACTGCACCGGTGTCTGATGGAGGTTGCCGACGAGCAGTCCGGCTCCGCTCGTTGGCGCGGTGTCCATGAGGGGGCCGGCGCCGGATTGGATGCAGGTGTTGTCGAATGCCGCGTTGCCCACGGCTCCGATGCCTCCGGCCAGAGCGGGCGCGCTGTTGAGGAAGACCGCCATGCATGCCGTAGCCGATACCGCCATCGCAGCCGCACCACTGTTCATTGCCGCCTCCATGCTTAGTGTCCTCACGGTCTGCCGGGTTGGACAACTGCTCTGCGTCCAGACGGTTACGCCTACCGCGGCCGGTGCTGTGGGTGCGGGCCCGGGTGATGGATGGCGCAGCCGTAACCCGAGGGCGGGGCAGAGGAAGCACCGCCGATACGAGCGCAAGCCCGAGCACTTCCTCGCCTCCGAGGCGCGCCGCCGACAGGCTCCCCCACACGTCACGGGCCGACCGGGCCGACCGGGCCGTCGTACTGGCTCAGGAAGGCGGCGAGCCGCCGGCGTCGGCGTTCCTCCTCGGCGCCAGCCGTACGAGAACAGGGCCGAGTGTGCAAGCCGCGGGACCCCTGAGAGGGGGGATCAGCGAATGAGCGGGCGGAGCCGTGCCGTGGTCGGCAGGATGGGGGCATGGACCGTGGAGATGTGGGGCCGGGCGGGTCCCGGCCGATGGTAGTGCGGGTGCCGGTGGAACCGGTGGAAGCCGCAGTGGAAGCCGACGCGGTCGACGCCGCGGCGCGTGCGGGCGATGTGGTGGTGCGCGGCCCGTTGTTCGGGGTGGCGGCGCAGTGTGCCGGGGACGGGCCGCGGTGGCGGGTGGTGGTCGCGGTGACGGCCGGCTGCCCCCAGCAGGCGCGCGACGGGCTGAACTCGCGGTTGTGGTTCCGCGCGAAGGACGAGGCGCACGACAGGGCGGAGCGGCGCGCCCTGCTGGCGGCGGTCGCCCGGCTGGAGAGCGAGCGGGTCGACGAACTCGCCGTGGCCGGGACCCGGTACCGGGTCGTGCGCGCCGAGGAGTACGCGGGCGCGGGCCCGGGCGGCCTGGAACAGCCGCGCCCGACCGATCCGGAGCCCCCCGTCCCCGACTGGGACCGCGCCGCCAGGGAGCCGGAGATCGACGACAGCCTGGTCCTGGACCCGGACGCGCCGGTCACCCCTACCCAGGCCCTTGAGCAGCTGGCGCTGCGCGGCCTGTGCTACACCGGTGAACGGTTCCCCGAAGACGTGCGCGCCGACGCGCGGCGGGCCCTGGACACCCACCCGGACGTCCTGCTGCTGCCCCCGACGTTCACGGTCGTGGAGCAGAGTGGGAGCGGCTGGAAGCCGGTCACCGGCCCGCACGCAACCGCGCACGCTGCCCGCAAGTCGCTGGACTTCGCCCTGACGTGGATGTGGCCGCGCATGCGCGGTCACATCCCCGACGACGCCGATCCGCACACCGACGCCCGCACCTGGGCAGCGGGCAGGGAAACCGGTAGCGGGGCGTCGGCCGGCCTGCCGTCCGCGGAGCTGGCCGCGTACGCCGAGGCCGCCAACGCGCTCCGGGCGGGGCGCGTCAACCGGCTGGAATTCGAAGGCACCGTGTACCAGGTCGTCCGTACCCGCCGCCTGCTGCGCTGGGGCTCCGACGGGCCCGAGGGCCCGCGCCCGTCAGACGTCAACAGCCAGGATCCCGCACGCATTCACCTTCCGCTCGACGAGGACGGCCGCGTCCTCCCCGAGGACTGACCCGGAACACGGTGGCGCCCGTCGTTGAACGCGGTCGGCCGAGCCTTGCCCGGGCCCGCATGCGGTCGTAGACGGGCCTCCTCGGTACGTGCCTCCTCGGTATGTGGCGCACCGTTGCGGGCGAGAGCGCGGTGCACGAGGGCAGGGCACGCCCTGCGGCCAGCGAGGCCGAGTTCGACTGCACAACAGCTGGCCGGTGGCTGGGCTCCTGCCGGGGGTTCACCTTGTCCTGCCGCGCGAGCGGGTGGACCCCCGCTCGTCCTGCAAGGGCGCTCCAGGATGGTGAACCGCGGCGGGCACCGATGACGGGGACTCAGCGGGCGCTGGACCTGGAGGAGGCCGCCCTGGAGGTACAGAAGGACCGGGGCGAGCCGCTTGCCGAGGGGTCGCCGTGGACCACCGTCAGTGCCTGGCCCGCATCCGCACGTGGGGCGGATCTGGTCGACTTGGAGCCGGACGGCAGGCTCGGTCACGGCCTGATCCACTTCGTAGACGTCACCGTCATCGATGTACGCGGGGTCGATGAATCCCACCTGGGACAATCCCACATCCAGGAAGACACCCCACCGGTACACCGCCAGGACCGTGCCGCCCATGCGGCTACCGATCCGGGCTGCTTCTTCGGCGCTGATACTCGATTCCTCGCTCATTTACAGTCCCAGATCTTGTAGAAGGACTACGTCCGCGCGGGTCGTCCCGCCCCGTTCCTCAGAGGCTGAGGACAGCCGAGTCCTCGGGCTCTGGGGACCCCATGCTGGCGGTGGCGAGCCGATGTCGCCGGCCTCGCGCCCTCCGGGCGCAACGGCTTGTCAGTGTGCGGGCATGGTCGGCTCGGCGGGGCAGGGTCGCCCGCACCAGCGGTGCCGGCTCCACGTCCGCAAAGACCGACACAGATAATGGCACCACCCTGACCTGCCCCCACGCGCGCCCCTGCTCGCCGCCCGGCCAGGCGGGCAGCATGCACCGATCTGAGAGAAGAAGAAGCAATGACGCTGAAAGAAGGCCAGCGAGTGAAACTGGCCGCGGACATCAGGTTGACCGATTCGGTCACGACGACGGGGGACTCCCCGACCCCGACCGTGGCCGTCGCCGGTTTCCTGTCCCTGGGAGCGGGCACCGAGGGCACCGTCGAGCGGGTGGTCGAGAACCGGCAACAGAGCCAAGAGGTCCGCGAGTACATGCGACTCAAGTCGCTTCTCGATGCATTCGGCCACCAGATGCCCAAGGAGAGCAGGAGGCAGCTCGAAGAGAAGGTGAGCTCCCTGGAGCCCGAATGGATCGCTTACGAGGAACAGAGGTTCCGCGTCATGGTGCGCGTCCGCTTCGACAACGGTTTCATCCTCGACGACGCACACGAAGACGTCTTCACGCCCGCCTGATCAGCCCCGCCCTCGCAGGGGCACGGCCTGCCACCCGGGCGTGGGCCGGCGCATTCGGCCGAGCCCGTCCCGTCCGGGCCGTACGGGCTCCGCTCCCCCTCGGCGCGGCCGCCTTCGGAGAGCCGGCCCTGGACCAGCGGCAGGACCAGCGGCCAGGACCAGCCTGACCGCACTGCAGTGCGGGCTGGTGGCTCTGCTGCTGGTCGCCCCCGGTGCCGCGATGCTCGGTCGTGGGGTGACCGCCCAGCTGGCCGCGCGCCGACTGCGCGCCGCGCCGCAGCCCGCCTTCGTCGTGGGCTTGCGCGCTACCTCTCCCGCGCACAACTGGCTGTACGCCGACGCCCGCACGCCTTCCGCAAAGCCGCTGATCGCGTTCCGCAGCCGGTTCGAGGACCGAGTCGGTCCTGTGCGGACCCTGCGGGCTGACTCGGAGGAGCGACTGCGCGCCGAGCACCACGACGTCAACCCCTTCAGCGAGCCGTTCGAGGCGATCCTCTACGGCGCCCCGTACGAGGGCGCGGAAGTCCTCCTCGAATACGCGGTGTTCCACGACGGCACCCGGATCGTCACAGAGGTGGCGGCCGTCCCGCTGCTGTCCCTGCGCCGCTCCCCCCAGGCCGAGGGGCGGGCGGCCGAAAGCCCCTCCGTCCTCTGGCAGCGCAAGAAGGATGCCGGCCACCGGAAGCGGTCCGTGACGTCATCTGGGTCCTCCGGCTCCTCCTGTGGGTCGTTCTCCGGCTGCGGCAGCAGTTGCGGCGGAGGCCGTGACTGATCCACCGAGTTCAGGCGGATTCGCCTCCGCACGCCACCCGTGACCGCACCTGCGTCCGCACACCAGAGTGCGTTGTGACATGTCGGCGAGGAGGGCGGGGCGCGCTGCGGCGGGCGCCGTCCCGAACCGCGCTGCCACGCGGCCGAGTTCGGCGATGCGGTCGGCGCGTGCCGCGTCCTCGGGGTGCGCCGCGCCGAGCGCGTGATCCAGGAGGCAGCCTGGGAGAATGGACGGCCTACGGTCCCCGGTGTGCTGCCCGGGACGAGGTGAGGAGCGTGGTTTGAAAACGATCGGCCTTATCGGTGGGATGAGCTGGGAGTCGACGGCCGAGTACTACCGCTTGCTGAACGAGTACACGCGCGACCGGCTCGGCGGTCTCCACTCGGCCCGGTGCGTGCTGTATTCGGTGGACTTCGCCGACATCGAGCAACTACAGGTCCAGGGCCGCTGGACGGAAGCCGGCGAGGCCCTGGCCGACGCTGCTCGATCGCTGGAGGCAGCCGGCGCTGACATGGTGCTGATCTGCACCAACACCATGCACAAGGTCGCCGGTCAGGTCGAGGCGGCAGTCTCGATCCCCCTGCTCCACCTGGCCGATGCCACGGCGAACGCCGTACGGGCCCAAGGACTGCGCCGAGTCGGGCTACTGGGCACCGCGTTCACCATGGAAGAGGACTTCTACCGCGGCCGCCTCGAAGCGGCAGGCCTCCAGGTGCACGTTCCGGACGCCGACGGGCGCGCGCTCGTACACCGAGTGATCTACGAGGAGCTGTGTCTGGGGGTGGTGAGGGAGAACTCCCGTACCGCCTACCAGCAGGTGATCAAGGAGCTCGTCGCGGCGGGTGCCGAAGGGATCATCCTCGGCTGCACCGAAATCGAGCTGCTCATCGGCTCCGAGGACAGTCCCGTGCCCGTCTTCCCCACCGCGCGGCTGCACGCGGAGGCGGCGGTGGAGGCGGCGCTGTTTGACTGCCCCTAGGAGGGCGTTCCCCTTTGGTGGGGCGGCGGTGGGAGACCGAGGCCGTCATACATGGGGGCGCCGGAGATGCCAGGGGTCACCATGCTGGTGACTGCCTCGCCGAGGAACGTGCTGGGCTCGTGGCCGCCGTGCAGGACGGACGTCGGTGTTGAGGAGGCCGACCATGGTCGCCTGCGCCTGTGGCAGGTGGACGGTGAGGGGCTCGTACCCGGGGATCGATCCGCGAGCCGGCATCTTGGGGGCACACACGGTGCCGAGGGTCGCTGGCGACCAGTCCGGGGCGCTGGGCCGGAGATGGCTGTTGCGGAACCCCTGGCCGGGTAGGAGCAGCGCATATGTCAGCCAAGAACGAGGAGAGCGGCTATGACGGGAGCGTTGACTGCCGGAGGATGGGGTCTGTTCGCCGGGGCGGCTCTGCTGATCGGGGCGGCCATCGGCTCGCTGGTGCGCGTCCCACCACGGCTGATCGCGCTGGTCATGGCCTTCGGCAGCGGCGTACTGATGGCCGCGGTGTCCTTCGAGCTGATCGCTGAGGCGTACGAACGCTCGGGTATGTGGCCCGTGGTCGCCGGAGCGGTCGGCGGCGCTGCCGTGTACTCGGGGGCCAATGCCCTCCTCGCGCGCCGAGGCGCGCAGCATCGTAAGCGCTCGGGAGGCGAGCAGCCTTCCGAAGCCGAGGCGCCCGGGTCGGGTAACGCCATCGCCTTGGGCGCGCTGCTCGACGGGATCCCCGAGTCCGTCGTGATCGGCACGAGCCTGCTGGGCGGGGGTCACCTCGGCGTCGCGACGGTGGGTGCGGTGTTCATCAGCAACATTCCGGAGGGCCTGGCCAGTTCCGCCGGCATGAGGAGCGCCGGACGCAGCCGCACCTACGTGTTCGTGTTGTGGGGCGCCATCGCCGTGATCAGTGGGCTGGCGGCGCTGGCGGGTTACGCCCTGCTGGGCGGGGCTTCCGAGGCGGTGATGGCGGTGATCACCGCCGTGGCCGGCGGAGCGATCCTGGCGATGATCGCCGACACCATGATCCCCGAGGCCTACAGCAAGGTCCATCTGATGACGGGGCTGGTGACCGTGGTCGGTTTCCTGTCGGCGTTCGCCCTGTCGCACCTGTAGGGGCGGAGCGCGCGGTGACGGGCGGGGCGGTCCGCTGCGCCCGGCATGGCCCGCGGCGTCACGAACAAGGGATCCGTACCGCGCTCCCGAAAAGGGGCACCTGTACGTCCCCGGGGCAGCCCTAGTGCTGTGACCGGGAAGGTTTGCCGGTAAGCCCGCGGCGTCCGGTGCGGTGCATCGCAAGGCGGAGGGCCGCAGCTCGTACTCGGCCGTACTCGCGCGGTCCGACAACGCAGCGAGGTGCCGTGCCGGGCGTCGCGGGCCGGTGAACCTTTCCGGCCACAGCACTAGCGGACGTTTGCCGTCCGCTACGGGGGCATACGGCCCTGGGGAGGTGATCCATCGTGCCTACACGGAGCCAGGCGGCGGGAAGAATGAGAGCGGCGGTCACGGCAAGGGCCGACTACGTACGGCGTGCCGTGCGGGCGGCGGGGAGCGAGCGGGACGAACTGCTCCTCGGCGCCAAGTCCGTGGTCGCGGCCATGGCCGCGTGGACGCTGGCGCGGTACTTGCTGCCCCCGGCGGTCTCGACGTTCGCTCCGTTCACCACCTTGGTGGCTTTGCAGACGACCGTGTACCGCTCGGTGCGGGAGAGCGTCCAGTACCTGGTGGCGATGGCCGTGGGAGCCACGCTCGCCGCCACGCTGGCAGCCACCGCCGGTATCCACGGCTGGACTTTCGGGCTCCTCACCCTGATCGCGCTCTGCGTGGGAAGGATCCGGCGGTTCGGGCAGCAGGGCATCCAGGTCGCCATCGTCGGCTTCTTCGCCTTCTCCTCCGGAGAAGGCCGGATCGACTACATCGGCCACCTGGCCGCCTCCGTGGTCATCGGCGCCCTTTGCGGACTCGCCGCCCATCTCGTCCTCGCTCCCGCCCGGCACACCCGCCACCGGCAGCAGGCCGTCACCGACCTCTACGACGGCATGAGCCGGCGCATCAACGGCTTGGCCGACCTCTTCGAGGCGAGCGACCCTGACGCGGAGCGGGTACGGCAGTGGCGCCGGGACTGGCGCCGGCTGTCCGCCGCCTGCGAGCGCATCCAGCGCGGCATCGAAACGGAGATCGAGAACGGCCGCCTGAACCCTCGGCGAAGCGTCGCGGGCGCGAGCGAGGCCCTTCCTCGTGCCCGCGACGCGGTCACGGCGGCCGAACGCAGCCTGGATCACCTGCGCTCCATGACCCGGACCTTGGACTACGCCCTCGACAGTCAAGAGATCGACCAGCTGCCCCGCTTCTTCCGGCCGGGATTCGGCTCCGTGTTGCGGACGGTGGCCGCCGCGATGCAGGAGATAGGCCAGACCTCCCAGACAGACGCCGACCGCCTTGCCGGCATGATCGACGAGGCGGCCGAGGAGCTCGACCGCGTCCAGCAGCAGGCGCGGGCCACCCCCGAAGCCTCATCGGCAGTACACACGCTGCAGGGCACTCTCCTCACGGACGCCGCACGGCTCCTGGCCGAGCTCCGCTCGGGCCGACAGGTCCTCAGTCCGACGTCCTGAGCGGTCGGAAAGAGGACGGCATGACCTGCGTTCCCCCGCGGGTCGAGGCCGCCCTCACCGTGTGCAGCCGCCGCGGCGAGGTCCTCGCCGCCCTCGGTGCCCCCAACAAGACGGCCACTGGCCCCATCTGCTGCGCGCACGCCTGCGCGGTCACCGCTGGGGCACGGGGCTGAACGGGGCTGATCCGTCAGCGCAGGTCGAGCCGCATCAGGACCCGGGGATGTCCGGCCAGCACCGATGTGGTGTCGGCGGCGTGGACGAATCCGGCGCGCTCGAAGTTCTTCCGGATCCCGGCGTACGCCATCGTCAGGTCGACCTTGGCGTCACCGTTGTCGAGGGGGTACGCCTCGATCGCAGGTGCGCCGTGCGCGCGGGCGAACTCGACCGCGCCCGTGATCAGGGCGTGCGAGATCCCCCTCTTCCGGTGACCGGGGCGTACGCGGATGCACCACAGCGACCAGACCGGCAGGTCGTCGACGTGCGGGATCTTACGGTTGCGCGCGAAGGAGGTGTCCGAGCGCGGTGCGACGGCGGCCCAGCCGACCGGTTCGCCGCTGTCGTAGGCGAGCACCCCCGGAGGGATTTCCCTACGGCACAGCTCCGCGGCGTACTCCCCCCGGGCCGGCCCGCGAAGCTCGTTGTTGAGCTTGGACGGGATCCGGTAGCTCAGACACCAGCAGACGTTGGCCCCAGGCGTCTTCGGTCCGAGCAGGGTACGGACATCCTCGAAGACCGAAGCCGGGCGGACTTCGATGGTCATGACACCACGATGTCACGGCGTACGTGGCGACGCCGCCCAGCCTCCGCGCCGTGATGTCACCGGACGCCTCCAGCAGCGGTCACGCGCCTCCACCCCGACGCCATGGAGAAATCGGCAGGTGCGATAACCTCTGCCCGTGCGCAATGTTTGCGTGTTATGCAAGGAGGGGGAATGCATGCGTCGTTTCATCAGCCTGCTCACAGTGTTCTGCGCTTTGATAGCTGGATTTCATGTACTGACAGCGATTCCGGCAAGCGCTACGGAAATATCCGATGACGCTGTTGCCATCAGAAAATCAGCAGGCCAGAAATGGGCACTCAAGTCCATAGCGAATGGCAAGTACGTATCAGTCGGAATGAAAGAGACTGTAGCGGAATACGAATGGAGCATGCGAGCACGAGGCGACGCACCGAACGGGTGGGAGCACTTTACGCTGCACACCAATCATGCCGCGAAAACGATCGGGATGCGCTTCGAGGCCACCGGATTCTTTGCGTCCTCCGAGTTCGCCGACACCGACCCTCGCACGGGAATGCTTCGCGCCAGGGGTGTCAGACTCGGCCAGTGGCAGCAGTTCTACCCCGAGTACTTGCCCGATAGCCCACCGGCAGGGTCCCCCGCCGGTTCACGCGTCGTAGCGCTGGGGGCGAGGAAGGCACACCCGGACTCGACGGCGCCGGCGGAAGACAAAGTGCTGAAGTACGTGTCTGCCGATGTGAGCGAGTCGGGACAGGGCCTGTTGCGTTCCCGCGCAGCGCAGATCGGATCCTGGGAGAAGTTCGTTCTGGAGCCCGTCATGAATGACGAGGGTGCGGCTGACGGACAGGAGCAACCCCCGACGGCCGGGGCGGCACCTGCCAGTGAGCTCAACGTGATGACCTGGAATCTCTGCGCGAACAACAAGGAATGCACGGACTGGAGTGGCGGACTTGCCGGCCATGAAGAACTGACCGCCGAAATCCAGGCCCGGCTGAGGAATCCTCATCCGGACAACAGGAAACTGGCGGATGTGATCTTCTTTCAGGAGTTCTGCGAGAAGCACGCCAAGCGTGTCGAGTCGATGCTGGAAAAGCCGGTCGCAGAGGGCGGGACCGGGATGGGCTGGGATGTTCGGTTCGCGCCCATCCATCAGCAGCTGGGCGGACCGTTGGTCCAGAAGCAGTGTTCCATTACCGACGGCTCTGACAACCCTGTTGCCGACCGCGGCGCCTACGGTGCAGCCATCGCCGTCCCGGACAACAACACCTGGTACAAGCGCCACGATTTGCCCTCTCCGGACTACGAAAAGCGCACGGCCCTTTGTGCCGTCATGCCTGCACGAGCCGTGGCCGCTTGCTCTGCTCACTTCAGCTCGGGCTATGTCTTCGATGACCCGAAGGGGACAAAGCACACCGAACAAGCGGCGCAGATGCTCAAAATTACCGAGGAGTACGAGGCGAAAGGCTACAGAACAGTTTTCGGTGGCGACTTCAACCTTGTCCCTCCCTACCCCAGTGCTGACGCGAGCCACGGAGGCCCGAGCGATGCATTGAACGCGGTCTACGAGCGCTACCAGGAATGCGGACAGTCCGGTAATCCAAATGCTCTTCGTACCGGCCGCCCGACGGCCAACGAGAACAAGGAAACCGGCGAGCCCACCAGGAAACTCGACTACATCTTCTCTCCAAAGAATGCGCCGATCACGGACTGCACGGTCTCTGCCACCTCGGGCAAGTCGGATCACTGGACTCTGTACGGCAAGGTATCCCTGCCGGCCAAGTGACCTGCTCCTCTAGGTGACTTGAAAGGGCCCGCAGCTGCGACTGCGGGCCCTTCCACAGAGCCGCTTCACGGCCGCGTCCTCGGGCGTTTGCGGGCGGCCGGCAGCGGTACGGGCTCCGCCCCGGGTACGACGGTGTTGGCCACGGTGCCGATGCCTTCGACGGTGAGCGTGACGGTGTCGCCGGGCCTCAGCGGCCGGGGGGAGCGATCGCCTCGCACGCCCCACAATTCCGCGAGGCAGCCGCCGTTGCCGCACGTTCCCGAGCCCAGGACGTCACCCGGCATCACGTAGGCGCCCCGGGAGGCGTAGGCGACCATCTCATCGAACGTCCAGCTCATGTTGGACAGCAAGTCCCTGCCGACCACTTCGCCGTTGACGGAAGCGGTCAGGGCCAGGCGCAGGAAGCCGTCGGCGTCGCGGTAGCGGTCCAGTTCGTCGGCGGTGACCAGGTACGGACCGAGGGTGGCGGCGCTGTCCTTGCCCTTGCAGGGGCCGAGACCCACCTTCATCTCAGCGGACTGCAGGTCACGGGCCGACCAGTCGTTGAAGACGGTGTAGCCGATTATGTGTTCGCGGGCCTGTTCCGGCGTAAGGTCCCGGCCTTCTCGTCCGATGACGGCGGCGACTTCGAGTTCGTAGTCGAGGACTGTGGAGCCGGGCGGCATCGGCACGTGGTCGTGCGGGCCGATCACCGCGTACGGGTTGGTGAAGTAGAAGGTCGGAGCCTCGTACCACTGGTCGGGTACGCCCGCCGCACCGTCGACGGAGCGGCGTACGCCCTCCACGTGTTCCTCGAAGGTGACGAAGTCCCTGATCGTGGGCGGCTGGAACGGCGGCAGCAGCGTCACATCGGATACCCGTGGCCCGGGAGGTTCCCGGAGGGTGGCGGCGCCCGCGTCGAGCAGGGCATCGGGACCGGCCTGGATCAGGCCGAGCAGGCAGTCGTGGCCCGGTACGGGGTAGAGGTGGCCGTCGTCCTCGACGACGCCGAGCCGGCGGCGGCCGAGGTGTGCGTAGCTGGCGAAGCGCATGGCAGGGGCCTCCAGGGCAGGCGGGACCGGGAGCGCGGCAGGCAGCAGCCAGGGCGTGGGCGGGCGGATGCCGCGCCCCGGGAATCGGGTCGGTCACATCGGCGGGGCGACGAAGACGCCACGGTCCACGTCGTTGAAGGACTCCTTCGCGATCAGCTCGTTCATGGGGTTGGCGGTGCCCCACTGGTCAGTGACCTCGGGCCGGGAGAAGTCATAGACGTGCGGGTGCCAGGTGTCCTCGTCGAGCTCCTCCAACTCGGTCGTGTATTCGACGGTGTTGCCGTGCGGGTCCAGGAAGTACGTGAAGGTGTTGTCGCCCGCCATGTGCCGTCCCGGACCCCAGATCTTGCGGAATCCCGCCCGCATCACCCGGCCGGAGCCGCGCATGTACTCGTCCAGGCCCCGCATCTCGAAGGAGACGTGGTGCAGCGAGGTGTGCGGGCCCTTGGCGAGGGCCATGGAGTGGTGTCGGCCACTGATCCGCATGAAGTGCATGACATCGCCCACGTGCGGCGAGCTGAGGGTGTCGGACAGGGCGAAGCCGAGGTGCTGCTCGTACCAGGCACGGGTCCGGTCCAGGTAGGGCGAGTTCAGCACGACGTGGGAGAGGCGGACGGGGATGGCTTCCTTCTCCTCGACCCGCCGGTGCCGGCGGGCTTCGACCTCGGCGGATACCTCGATGGTGCGGCCGTCCACGTCGAAGAAGCGGAAGCCGTATCCTCCGCCGGGCGTGTCCACCGTGCCCGGCCGGGAGATCAGCGTCACGCCGCCGGCGAGGAGCCGTTCGGCGAGCGTGTCGACGTCGGCCCGGCTCGCGGCGCCGTACGAGACGAGGTCGAGGCGCTTCTCGTCGGCCCGGCGCAGGCGTACGACGTACTGCTCCGGGGAGCCTTCGGCCGCGAGGAAGGAGATGCCGGAGTCCTCGGCGACCGTGGTCAGACCCCAGACACCGGCGTAGAAATCGAGCTGCTTGTCGTAGTCGGGCACGGCGAGGTCGACGTGGCGGAGATGGGTGAGCAGACGGTCGGTCATGGGTCCTCCTCAGGTGAGGCGCAGCAGGGCTGCCGCGTTGGCGCCGCGAACGGCGTGGAAGTCGGCATCGGGCAGACCGGCGGTGCGCAGTGCGGCCAGTGGGTCGTCGGTGCCCATGTCGAAGGGGAAGTCGGAGCCGAGTAGTACGCGGTCCGCTCCGGCGGCCGCGATGAGGCTGCGCAGGACGGCGGGGTCGTGGACCAGTGAGTCGAACCAGATCCGCTTGAGGTAGCTGCTGGGCGGGTGGGCGCAGCCGCGGGTGTCGGGGCGGGCGCGCCAGGCGTGGTCGGCGCGCCCGATGTGGGTGGGGAGGTAGCCGCCGCCGTGGGCGGCGATCAGCTTCAGTTCCGGGTGCCGGTCGAGGACGCCCGAGAAGATGAGGTGGGAAAGGGCGACGGCGTTCTCGACCGGCTGGCCGACCGT
The DNA here is from genome assembly GCF_040611115.1 of Streptomyces sp. NPDC003038. Taxonomy (NCBI): domain Bacteria; kingdom Bacillati; phylum Actinomycetota; class Actinomycetes; order Kitasatosporales; family Streptomycetaceae; genus Streptomyces; species Streptomyces sp. NPDC003038. The sequence continues at coordinate 485,579 of NZ_JBEXNN010000002.1, read as the reverse complement.
GTTGGAGAGGTACCAGCGGTTCAGGCGTTCGTCGAGGGTGCAGCCGAAGGGGTGCAGGAAGAGCACCGCGCCCGTTTCGGCGGCGCGGGCCCACAGCGGTTCGTACGCCGGGTGGGAGAGGTCGCGGCCGGGTGCGTGGGAGGAGATCTCGATGCCCAGCAGGCCTTCCGCCAGGGCGTGGTCAAGAGCCTCGACGGCGAGTGGGGGGTGCTGGAGGGGGGCCAGACCCAGTCCGTACAGCCGGTCCGGGGCCTGGGCACAGTGCTCGGCGGCGGCAGTGTTCGCCCGTTCGTAGACGGTACGGGCGAGCTGTTCGTCGGCCCAGTAGTGGTAGTGGGAGGGTGACGGGCTCACCAGCTGGACGTCGACCCCGGCCGCGTCCATGGCGGCCAGCCGGCGCTCGGCGTCCGTCAGGAGCGGGATGCGGCCGCGGACCATGGGGCCGTTGACGGCGAGGGCTTCGGGGCCGTTGCGGCGGGCGTCGAGGGTGCGGGCTTCGGCAAGTCCGGCATGCTCTGCCACGGCCTCCTCCACCTGCGGCAGGAGGATGTGGGCGTGGACGTCGACGGTGGGAGTGGTCACGGGAGTTCCTTGAGTACGGTCATGGTGCGGCCCATCAGGCCGGCTACGTCCGCGTCGCGTACGCCGTCGAGCTGCCACTGCCCCATCTGGACCGATGCGTCGACGACCATGCGTACGCGCGTGATCCGGCGGTCACGGTAGGCGGTGAGGAGTTCCTCCCCCCACGCCTCGTGCGAGGTGAGCAGCTCGGCGAGGACCAGGGCGTCTTCGAGGGACATGGCGGCGCCCTGGGCGAGGGTGGGCGGGCAGGCGTGGGCGGCGTCGCCGACGAGGACGACCCGGCCGCGGTGCCAGGGGCCTTCGACCAGATGCCGGTGGAAGGAGGTGTAGTTGACCTGCGCCGGGTCGGTGATCGAGGTGCGGATCTCGTGCCAGTGACCGCCGTAACCCGCGGCCAGGTGGCGCATCTCGTCCGCGTAGGAGACCGGGTCGAGGGACCCACGGTCTCGGTTGCCCTCGACGAGGTAGGCGTAGAGGTCGGTTTCGCCGGTGGGACAGAACCCGGCGATGTAGGCGGGTCCGCCGTAGGCGAGGTGGGTACGGGAGACGGCGGGCGGGCGGGGCGCCGCCGTGCGCCAGATCGCCATACCGGTGGGGGCCGGTCGGTCCCTGATACCGATGAGTTCCCGGGTACGGGAGTGCAGGCCGTCGGCGGCGACGACGAGGTCGTAGCGGCCGCTCGTGCCATCGGTGAACGACACGTCGCAGCCGGTGGCGTCCTGCGTCAGGCCTTGGAGGGTGCAGCCGAGCCGGACGCGGGTGCCTGACGCCCGTACGGCCTCGATGAGGACGGTCTGCAAGGCGGGGCGCTGCATTCCGACGGTGGCCGGGAGGTCGTCGCCGCCGGTGCGTATGTCCCGCTGCGTGAAGATCTCCGTGCCGTCGGGGGCGACGATGGTGACGCCGTCGGAACTGTAGCCGCGGTCGCGGACCTGTTCCCAGACGCCGATCGCGCGCAGCACCCGCAAAGCGTTGCCCTGGAGGGTGATGCCGGAACCGGTCGTGGAGTTCCAGTCCTCCTTGGCCTCGACCAGGTCGACGGCGATGCCCTCGGCGCGGAGCAGGACGGCGAGTGCGTTGCCGGCGATGCCTCCGCCGACGATGAGGACGGTGCGGGTGGTGGGCATGGTGGGGTTCCTCCTCGGTGAGGGGCCGCGCGTCTTCGGGCGGCGACCGGAGGGCGGGTCGGTCACGGTGGGGTCGGGGGCCACGCCTGGGCTCGGGACCAAGGCCGGGGACCTGGGGCGAGGCCGGGGTCGGGGACCAAGGCCGGGGACGGGGCCGACGCTGTGGACAGGGGCCGAAGCCGGGTGGCCGGCCGGGGCTCCGTGCCTGCGGCCCGCTCCCGCTACTTCACGGCGATCGGGTTGACCGGGGAGCCGACGGCTCCGGTGATGGGCAGCGCTGCGGCGGTGAGCCAGAACTCGTACATCCCGTCGCGGGCGCAGTCCGCGGCGAGCGCGTCCGGGTCCCACATCTCCCCGATGAGCAGGCCCATGTGGGGGATCGCGACCTGGTGCAGCGGCTGGAAGGCGTCCTCGAACTCGTTGGGCCTGACCTCGCAGCCCCAGGTGTCGGTGGCGATCGCGGCGATCTCGCTCCCGTGCAGCCAGCCGGCGCTGGTGAAGGACAGGCCGGGCGAGGCGCCGCCCGCGTACTCTCCCCAGCCCTCGCGGCGAGCTCGGGCCAGGCGCCCGGTGCGTACGACGACGATGTCACCGCGGCTCACCCGGACGCCATGCGCCTCGGCGGTTGCGGTGAGGTGCTCCCCGGTGATGGCGAACCCGTCGGGCAGCTCACCGTCGGTCCCGACGACTCGCCCGACGTCGAGGAGGACACCGCGTCCGGCGATGTGCGACGCCATGTGTTCGATGCCTGTGACCAGGTCTCCGGCGGAGGTCACGGTCTTCGCGGCGTCGCGGCCGTTCCACGCCTTGCCGTGGTCGAAGATGTGCCCCAGCCCGTCCCACTGCGTCGAGCACTGCAACGGCATCGTGATCACGTCGTCGGCGCCGCCGAGCCCGTGGGGGAAGCCCTGGTTGCCGAGGGCCGCGTCGCTGCCGGTGTCCAGCATCGTGTGCACCGGATTGGTACGCCGCCGCCAGCCCTTTTGCGGGCCGTCCATGTCGAAGCGCTGCGAGAGCGAGAAGCTGACCCCTCGGCGTACCAGGGCCGCGCCTTCGCAGCGCTTGCCCTCGTCGAGGAAGTTGAGCGTGCCCAGGACGTCGTCCGCACCCCAGCGCCCCCAGTTGGAATACGTCTCGGCCGCTTCCGCTATCGCGGCTTCGGGATTCGTCCGGTCGATCACGCGGTCTCCTCCTCCGCGACGCAGCGCGTGCGCTGGGTACCGAGCCCGGTGATCGACCCTTCCATGACGTCGCCGTCGCGCAACAACCGTCCCCAGTGGATGCCGTTGCCCGCGGGGCTGCCGGTGAGCAGCAGGTCGCCGGGCAGCAGGTGTGCGCTCTGGGAAACGTACGAAATCAGCCGGGCGACGCCGAACAGCATGTCCTTGGTGGATTCGTCCTGCATCGTCTCCCCGTTCAGCTTCAGCGTGACGCGCAGATCGGACGGGTCCGCGAGGAAGGCGGCCGGGACGAGGTACGGGCCGAGCGGGGTGAAGCCGGGGGCGTTCTTGGAGCGCAGCCAGTCGGTGCCGATGGCGGGCATGTCCCTGCGGAAGACGGTGGCCCGGTCGGTCACGTCGTTGGCGATGGTGTACCCGGCGACGTACGACAGGGCTTCCTGGAGCGGCACCCGGTGGGCCGGCCTGCCGATCACCACGGCCAGTTCGAGTTCCCAGTCGGGCTTCGCGCACCAGACGGGGAGCAAGAGGTCGTCGTAGGGGCCGGTGATGGCGCTCGGCAGCCCGGTGAAGACGTACGGGAGGTCCTCGGCGGCGCGCCGGTCCATGATCTCCGCGATCTCGGTGCGTGCTTCCTCCTCCGTACGAGGATCCTCGGGCGGGCGGTGCGCCATCTCCAGGTCGATGACGTGTCGGCGGTAGTTGGCGCCGGACTGGAAGACCTGCCGCGGCTCGACCGGCGCGTGAACGCGGAGCCCGTCGAGGGGCTGCCAGTCGCGGCTCGGGTCGCCGGCCAGGCCTGCCAGGGCCGCGATGGTCTCCGGCGGGCTCTCCAGCAGCGCGCGGACGTTCTGCGGGGCGCCTTCGAGCGCCCGGCTCAGGTCCAGCACGCGGTCCTGCACCACCAGCCCCGGAAATGCGGGCGAGCCGGGGTTGGAGAAGGTGCCGAGTGCGAAAGGGACGGATAGGACGGACGGGTTCGGCGATGGTGCTGGTGCTGGTGCTGGTGCCATGCGATGTGCCTCCCACTGGATTGGGATTACTCTGCTGCCTCCCGAAGTAATCAGGGAAATCAATCTTGGCTATGTGTTTCATCCAGCCCTTGGATACCTTTGAATGCGGGCGGCCTTCAGTGAACCTCTCCCGACTCGACCTGAATCTCCTCGTAGCGCTGCGCGCCCTGCTGGAGGAACGCAATGTCACGCGGGCCGGGGAGCGGGTGGGCTTGAGCCAGCCCGCTATGAGCGCGGCCCTGTCCCGGCTACGGCGGCATTTCGGCGACGAGTTGCTCACCCGGGTCGGCAACTCCTACACGCTCACTCCGCTCGGCGCCGTCCTGCGGGATCGCAGCGGCACCGCCTGTGACCTGCTGGAGCGGGTCTTCAGCAGCCAGGCCGACTTCGACCCGGCCACCGAGACGCGAGAGTTCACGCTCCTGAGCTCGGATTACGGGGCGGCCGTCTTCGGAGCCGTGCTCAGCCGCGTCCTGCACGAGGAGGCCCCTGGCGTCCGCATCACCTTTCAGCAGAGCGGCCCGGCCGTCGTGGAGAACACCGCCGCCGTGCTCAGCACCGTGGACGGGCTGCTGATGCCCCACGGCATCATCGACGGCTTTCCCGCTGTGGACCTGTTCCAGGACCGGTGGGTGTGCCTGGTGGCCGACGACCACCCGGACGTAGGCGACACGCTCACCCTCGATGACCTGGCACGCCTGCCCTGGGCGGTCTACCAGCGCCCGTACGACGCCCCGGCGGCACGGCAGCTCAGCATGATCGGCATCAGCCCCCGGGTCGAGGTGTCCGTCCAGACCTTCCAGTTGCTGCCCTACCTGGTGGAAGGTACCCGCCGGGTCGCGATCATCCAGGAACGCCTGGCCCGGCGGGCCGCGGGCTTGGCCGCCGTACGGGTACTGGAGTGCCCTTTCGCGGCGGTGCCGGTCCGGGAGGCCATGTGGTGGCACCCCCTGCACACCCAGGACGCCGCGCACATCTGGCTCCGGGAAACCGTCGCCCGCGTCGGAGAACGGATCGGCGGTCCGGGCGCGGGGGCGGGGGCGGCGGGCAGTCGGTGAGTCACCGCCCGGGGCATCGGTTCCGCCCGGTCGGGGCCTCGGCCGTACGGGGCGCCTACCGCGGCAGGGCCCTCGTGGCCGTGTGGGCGCGGGCGAATTCCAGGGACGTTTCGAAGCAGCGCTCGACGTCTTCCTCCGCGAGCCCGAGCCAGGCGTGGTCGGCGCCGGGGACCGGCCGGAAGTCCACCTCCACGCCGGCGTCGCGCAGGGCAGCCGCCAGCTGTTCGCCCTGGGCGAAGGGGATCGCGGCGTCGTCGGTGCCGTGGAGGATGAGGAACGGCGGCGCGTCGGCCGTGACATGGGTGACCGGGCTGGCCGCACGGGCCCGGTCGGGTGCGTCGGCGATCGCCGCTCCGATGAGGAGCGCTTCGCGGGTGCCCGGGTCGGCGGGGTCGTAGGAGCCGGGCGGGGCTTGGGTGGGCAGGGTGCTGAGGTCGGTGGGCCCGTACCAGGCGACGCAGCCGCTGACGGGGGCGGTGAGCGCGAGCAGTGCGGCGAGATGTGCCCCGGCCGATTCGCCCCAGGTCACGATCCGAGCGGTGTCCAAGCCCAGTTCAGCGGCGCGCGCGTGCAACCAGGCGAGGGCGGCCGTGACGTCGTCGAGCTGGGCGGGGTAGACCGCCTCGCCGCTGAGGCGGTAGTCGAGACTGGCGACGGCGAACCCGGCCTGGGCCAGTCGCGCGAACGGTCCCGGCCGCCAGTCCCGCATACGGGGTCCCATGTCCCCCCGCGTCCCGGTACGCCAGCCACCGCCGTGAAGGTAGACGATGACCGGGCATGCGCCCCGCGGCTCGGCGGGCAGCCACAGGTCGAGTTCCAGCGGGCGGATGCCGGCGGGGGTGGAGTAGACGGCGCCGCGCAGCAGCCGGACGTCCGGGGCGGGCTGCGCGGCGGGGGGCAGGGGCAGTTGGTCGGGGGCGGGCGGGGTGAGCAGAGCGACGAGGTCGGGCGGCAGGGGCATGGGGCTCTCCAGGACGGGACAGGACCGGGACGGGCGCGGCGGGCGGCGGGCAGCGGGCGGCGGGCCGGAACCGGGGCGCCCGGCAAGAGACAGAGCCGGAACAATATCGTCAGGCTGCCTTACATACAAGGACGCCTTCACTCGGTGACGAGGAAGCGTTGAGCCAGGCGCCTGATGCCCGCGGCGGCGGCACCGCCGGACGACGGACAACCCCGGAGACCGACGGTGCACGACACGGAGAACGGGGCCTACCGCCCAGCCGCGGGCCGCGATCGGGAAACGCCCCCGCCCCCCTGGCTCGCGCGGCCACCCCGGCGGGCATGCCGATGCACCGCTGGGCCACGCCGGCACGCAGTCCGCCGGGGCGCCCTTGCAAGGCGGGCGTCCGTACCGCTGCCTACCCCAGCGCCTGCGTACGACCGCCGGGCTTGGCCCTAGGGGCGTCCACCAGGGGCGGTTCACCCCAGGACGTGGTCAGCGCGTCCCGTAGCGCGGCGGTGGCGGCGACGCCGATGCGCTCGGCGAGGACGCCTTCGATGACGGCGATCGTGGCGAGGGCCCGCCGGTGGACACGGTCACCTTCGGCGGTGACACGGACCAGGCTGCTACGAGCCGAAGCCGGGTCGGGCACCTGCTCCAACAGCCCCATTCCCATCAGGCTGTGCACCGCCTGATGGGCGGTCTGCCGGGTGACGCCGACCCGCCGGGCGAGCTCGGCGATGGAGGTCCCCCCGTCGTCGAGCGTGGCGAAGACGGCGGCCTGGGCGGCGGTCACCGGGCGTTCGCCAGCGGCCTGCATGCCGGCGAGCAACGCGTCCTCGAACCAGCGCTTGGCCTGGGCGAGCAGCTGGGGCAGGTTCTGGGCGGGCTTGCTCATGGCTCCTCGGAAAGCAGGGGCCTTGAGCATAGCCACACCGCGTGGCGCCCCTTCATCACCGGGCACACGAGGCCGCCTCTACCACCACCCTGCCACCCCCCTTAATTGTCAGGTAGCCTGACGACATCTTTGGTTCCCCGCTCCCGGAGGTTTCCCGTGACGATGGAGTTCACCACCCGCTACCGCTCGCGCTCACACATCCCCGCCGAGCCGGGGGTGCCCTACTTCATAGAGAAGGGCATGGGCGACCGCGCCCATCTGATCACCGACCTGGTCACCGTCTACGCCGGTGGCGAGCAGACGGAGAACAGCTTCAACTTCTTCACCGTCGAAGGCCCCAAGGGCGAGCTCATCCCCACCCACACCCACGCGGACACCTACGAGGTCTTCTACGTCACCGACGGCGCGGTACGCCTCTTCGCCGAGGACCTCCAGGGCCGCCAGTACGAGAAGCTGCTCACCAACGGCGACTTCGGCTTCGTACCGAAGAACTGCCCGCACGCCTACCGCATCGAGCGCCACCACAGCCGTGTCGTCGGCGTGGCCGCCGGTCCCGGCACCACCTTCGAGCGGTTCTTCGAGAACCTCGGCGCCCCCACCGAGGAAGTCGGCCTGCCCCACCAGCCGCTCCTCCCCACCCCCGACAAGTTCCGCACTGCCGAGGAGAACTTCGATGTCCGCTACCTCCCCCACCACCGGTGGCACACCGGGAACTGACCGGTGACCTGTGAACGGGCGGCCACGGCGCCGCGCGGACGAGGACCTGGCAGCCGGGGCGCCCGGGGCGCCCGCCGCCGTACGTGACCGTGCACGCCCGGAACCTGTCCCCCCATGGGCAGGTCCCGGGCGCGGGCGGGAGAGTCAGGTCTCCCGCCGTACAGGGGCGGCGATCCCGGTCAGATGGTCAGTCCGTGGCCGTACGGGAAGACCGGGTCCTCGGTGTCGTTCGGTACGTCGGGGCGGGACGCCTCCACCGCCGCCATGGAGCGCGGCAGTTCGAACGGCAGGCGGCCCTCCGGCTTGGCCCGCCCGAAGGCGACGTCGAGGAGCGCGGCGTCGCTCGCGCCGTAGTCGGCGATCAGCGCGGCGGCCCGCTCGGCGATCTCGGGGAGGACGGCCGCCCGCTCCAAGTTGATGCAGACGAGGGTCGGCACGGTGTCCAGCAGCCGGAGGATGCCCTCCAGTTCGCCGTCGGGGAAGGCGAGCGAGCCGGAGTGGAAGAAGGACTCGAACCGGGTGGCGCGCGGTTCGTGCGGGGTGCGCAGGCGCAGCACCGCGAGGTCCGCGTCGGCCGGGTCGGTAACCACCTGGCCGTAGCGGGCGGCGCTCTCCTCGGCGACGCCGTGGACATACAGCCGGGGGCGGCCGGTCAGCGGGAGGAGCGAGCGGTTGGTCAGCACGGTCAGAGAGCGGCGTTGCGCCGCCTCGCCGGCCGCCTTGTACGGGCTCGCGCCGACGATCTCCTCGGCGCGGTCGGCGTCGACGTACGGGTCGTCGAAGAGGCCGAGCATGAACTTCTCCCGCAGCAGGCGCCGTACCGAGGCGTCGATGCGGGCTTCGGTGATGCGCCCGGAGCGGACCAGCTCCACGATGATTTCGGGGCACTGTTCGCCGCCGAACTGGTCGCAGCCCGCGTCCAGGGACTTCGCCGCCCGCTCGGCGACGCTCAGGTGCTCCACGCCCCAGGCACGGGCCACGTGCATCTCGCCGAAGACCGGCGCGTCGGTGAGCAGCCCCCAGTCGGTGCATACGATGCCCTGGAAGCCGAGCCGTTCGCGCAGCAGCCCGGTGACGACACCCTTGTTGAAGCCGAAGCCGACCTCTTCCCAGTCGGTGCCGACGGGCTGGCCGTAGTACGGCATGATCTGCGCGCATCCGGCGTCGATGGCGGCCTTGAAGGGTGCGAGGTGGTACTCCCGCATGCCGCCCGGGTAGACCTGCTCCTTGCCGTGCGGGAAGTGCGGGTCCTCTCCGTCCTTCTGGGGGCCGCCGCCGGGGAAGTGCTTGACCACGCAGGAGACGGAGTCCGGGCCGGGCCGCTCCCCCTGCATGCCGCGGATGTACGCCCGTACGAGCTCGCTGGTGGTCTCGGCGCTGGAGCCGAAGGTTCCGGACTGGCGCGACCAGCGCGGTTCGGTGGCCAGGTCGATCTGCGGGTGCAGGGCGACGCGGAAGCCGACGGCGAGGTATTCACGGCGGACCGTCCTGCCGAACTCCTCTACGAGCTCCGCGTCACCGATGGCGGCGAGGCCCAGCGGTTCGGGCCAGGCGGAGAAGGCGCCCGCGTGGAAGGAGGCGCCCGGGTTGTCGGTGAAGGTGTGGCGGGGGTCGGTGGACAGGGTGACGGGGATGCCGAGGCGGGTGCTCGCCGCGAACTCCTGGATGCGGTTGGCCCACAGGGCCGTCTCGCGGACGCCGTACTGGCCGAGGAGGTTGAAGTGGGTGAGGTGCCTGCCTTCGACCAGCTCCGGTGTGGTGAACGGCAGCATGGTGTCGGCGGCGTCCGTGACGAGCGAGCCGTCCGGGTTCATCGTCAGCATGGTGTGGAAGAGCTGGCCCGCCTTCTCCGCCAGGGTCATCCGGGCGAGCAGGTCCTCGACCCGCTCTTCGACGGACCGTTGGGGATCACGGTAGACGGGGGTGGTGCTCTGGGCGGCGCTTGGGCGGTGGTCACGGGAAGGCTCCGTACTACTTGACCGTGCGGATGAACTGGACGGCGAGGGCGCCGAGGACGCAGGCGATGCCGCCGACGAGGAACAGCGCTCCGTAATTGCCGCCGCCACCGATCACCAGCAGGGCGGGCGCCGCGATCGGGACGAGGGACTGAGGCAGGGCATTGCCGATGTTCAGGACGCCCATGTCCTTGGCGGACTCCTCCGGATTCGGCAGGACGGCGGCGGCGAGCGCCACGTCCACGGAGAGGTACAGGCCCTCGCCGAAGCCGAAGACCACCAGGGCGGCGAGGAACACCGGGAAGGAGTGGGCCGTCGCGATCAGGGCGAGGCCGGCGGCGATCACGAGGGACGAGCCGAGCACGTACGGCTTGCGCCGGCCGGACCGGTCGGACAGGATCCCGCCGAGCAACGAGCCCGCGACGACGGCGGCCACCATGGCGGTCGTGGCGACGGCCATCTTTCCGGGGACCTCGGCCTGGCTGTAGCCGAGCCGGTCCATCAGGAAGTACACCTGGTAGCTGGTGACGCAGGCGATGCCGATGAAGACCAGGAACCGGCCGGCGAAGTTCCAGGCGAAGTCGGGGTGCTTGCGCGGGCTCACCCAGAAGCTGCGCAGGAACTCGGCGAAGCTGTAGGGCGCGAAGGCGCCGGGCCTGGCGGGGCGGTCCTTCATCAGGACGGCGAGGCAGGCGGCGCCCGCCAGCCCGACGACGGCGGGGATGACGAAGGCCAGGGCCAGATGTGCACGCAGGGCGCTGGCCAGGACGGCGCCGACGACGATGGCGATCGACGTCGTCATGCCGACGGCGCCGGAGACGAGGGCTCGCTGCCGCTCCGGAACGAGGTCGGGCACGCAGGAGGTGAGGGCGGCGAGCGCGGCGTTGCCGCCGAGCTGGGCGAGCCCCCAGCCGAGCATCAGGACCGGCACGCTCTCGCCGAGGCCGACGACCGTGAGACCGAGGAGGCCGGCCGTGCCGCCGCCGACGAGCCAGGGGCGGCGGCGGCCGAAGCGGCTGGTGGTGCGGTCGGACAGGGCTCCGAAGACGGGGTTGCCGATCAGGGCGAGCACCGCGCCGAGGGAGAGGACCTGGCCCAAGGCGGTTCCGCGGTCCGCCTCGGGGACGATCTGGGCGACGCGCAGGGCCAGCGTGACCGTCACCGGCGTCAGCAGGGCCAGCATGATCCCGAACTGTGCGAACGCGAGGCCGAAAATCAGCCTTCCCGGCGCCTTGTCCGGCCTGGGTACGGACGGGGTCTGCGGCACCTGCGCAGGCCCGGGCGTGGCGCCGTTCATGACGGCCATGGGGGCTCCAAAAGGGGACGAGGCGACATCCTTGCCGCGTGGCGCCCACACGGTAACCGCGAAAACCGAGCACGTAATAGGTTTTCGTCGAGTGACCTGGGTCACAGGGAGGCGGGCGTGGATAGACCGTATCGATGGCCGAAAAACGCTCCCGAGGCGGCGGCTAAGGTGACGCCATGACCACAGAACAGGAGCCCGAGGGGCGCAGGACCGGGGCGCGCGGCACCTACGCCGTGGGCGACGACCGCCGGCTGCGCATCCTGGACGCCGCCGTCGAGCACTTCGCGCAGTGGGGGTTCCACGCCTCGTCGCTCGCCCGCATCGCCAAGGACGTCGGCATCACGCAGGGCGGCCTGCTGCACCACTTCCGCAACAAGGAGAGCCTGCTGGTCGCCGTGCTCGAACGCAGTGACGAGCAGGACGTCGAGAAGTTCTTCGCGACCGGGCTCGCCTCCGCGGCCGAGTGCTTCGCGACGCTGGCCGAGCTGACCGCGCACAACGCGAACCGGCTCGGCCGGGTCAAGATGTTCAACGTTCTCCTGGCCGAGGCGTCCAACGCGGGCCACCCGGCTCACTCCTACTTCACCCGGCGCCACGCCGAAGTGCTGGAACTCACCGCCGACACCCTGCGGCGCGCCGTGGACAGCGGCGAACTCAAGCCGGGTACCGATCCCCGGGCCCTGGCCCGGGAAGTGGTCGCGGTCATGGACGGCCTCCAGCTCCAGTGGGCCCTCGACCCGCACGGCCTCGACATGCCGGCCGCGTTCCGCTCCTATGCCGACCGGACGCTGCGGGCGACCACCGTGGCGGGGACCGGCCTTCCGGACACGCCGGACGCCTGACCGCGTTCACCGGGTCAGTGCCGCGCCCGTGTAGTTATCCGCGAGTTCGGCCGCCGCGTGCCGGGAAGTGGCGATGCGGTCGAGCTGGGAGAGCTGGAGGCGGGTGTCGAAGGAGGACTGGTCGTCGCCGGTGTGCAGGGTGGTGGTCATGACGTACGAGAAGTGCTCCGCCCGCCACACCCTGCGCAGGCAGGTGTCCGAGTAGGCGTCGAGGAGGTCGGTGGAGCCGGTCCCGTACAGGGCGGTGAGGGCGTCCGCCAGGACGGTGACGTCGGAGGCGGCGAGGTTGAGGCCCTTGGCGCCGGCCGGCGGGACGATGTGGGCGGCGTCGCCGGCGAGCAGGACGCGCCCGTACCGCATGGGCTCGGTGACCGAACTGCGCATCGGCAGGACCGAGGTGGCGGTGATGGGGCCGCGGTTGAGCCGCCACCCGGCATCCGCTCCCAGACGCAGATCCAGCTCGTCCCAGATCCGGCTCTCCGGCCAGGCGGCCGGATCCTCGCCGTTCGGTACCTGGAGGTAGAGGCGGCTGACGGACGGGGAGCGCATACTCGCCAGCGCGAACCCGCGCGGCGAGTGCGCGTAGATCAACTCCTCGTAAGCGGGCGGGGCGTCGGCGAGGACGCCGAGCCAGGAGTACGGATACGTCCGTTCGTGGACCCGTGTCACACCCTCGGGAACGGCGCGGCGCACCACCCCGTGGTAGCCGTCGCAGCCGATGACGTAGTCGCTGGTGAGCGTACGGGCCTGACCCTGGTGGGTGTAGCGGACGGTGCAGCGGTCGGTGTCCGCGCCCTCCACCGCCTGGACCGGTGCGTCGAAGTACAGCGGAGCGCCGTCCTGCAGCTGGAGCGCTATGAGGTCCTTGACGACCTCGGTCTGGGCGTAGACCCAGACGCGACGGCCGCCGGTCAGGCTCGGGAAGTCGATGCGGTGGCGACGGCCGTCGAAGCGGAGTTCGATCCCGTCGTGCGGTATGCCTTCGCGCTCCAGTCGGTCCGCCGCTCCGGCGCGGCGGAGCGTCTCGACCGTGCTCTGCTCCAGGATTCCGGCCCGCTGGCGCTGCTCGACGTAGGCGCGGTCGCGGCTCTCCAGGACGACGCAGTCGATGCCGCTCGCGTGCAGCAGACGGGCGAGCAGCAGGCCCGCGGGGCCGGCGCCGACGATGGCGACGCGGGTGTGGCGGGGGTGGCGGGGGTGGGTCATACGGGTCGCTCCTCGGGAAGGGCGTCGCCCAGGACGCGCTGGGCGATGGCGAAGGCGGTGTTCGCGGCCGGTACGCCGCAGTAGACGGCGCTCTGGAGCAGCACCTCGCCGATCTCGTCGACGGTCAGGCCGTTGGTGCGCGCGGCGCGGATGTGCAGGGCAAGCTCCTCGTGGTGGCCGCCGGCGACCAGTGCGGTGAGCGTGACGCAGCTGCGGGTGCGCCGGTCGAGACCGGGGCGGGTCCAGATCTCGCCCCAGGCGTAGCGGGTGATGAAGTCCTGGAAGGCGGCGGTCAGCGGTGTGGTGCGGGCGGTGGCCCGGTCCACGTGGGCGTCGCCGAGTACCGCGCGCCGTACCGCCGTTCCGGCGGCGGCAGTGTGGGCGGTGTCGGTGTCGGTGCCGGTGCCCGTGTCGGTGTCGGTGTCGGTGTCGGTGTCGAAGTGGGCCAGGAGGGCCGCCGTCACGGCGGCGGGCCGTTCCACACCGGCGAGGTGCGCGGCGCCGGCTATCTCGGTGAGGCCGGCGCCGGGGACGTGGTCGGCGAGTTCACGGGCGTGGGAGGGCGCAGTGGCGGGATCGTCGCGGCCGGCGATCACCAGGGTGGGCGCGGTGACCCGGTGCAGGCGATCGCGCAGGTCGTAGGAGGCGAGCGCGTCGCAGCAGGCGGCATAGGAGTCTGGGTCGGCGGCGGCGAGGTCGGCGAGTAGGGCCTGGCCGGGGAGGGTTTCGGCGGTCGCCGGGGCGCAGAACCAGCGTTCCGTTGCGCCGGCCACGAGCGGCAGGGTGCCGTGGGCGCGTACCGATGCGGCGCGCTCGTGCCAGGCGGCCGGCTCTCCGAAGCGGGCGGAGGAGCAGACGAGCGCGAGCGAGGTGACGCGTCCGGGATGGTGGACGGCGAGGTGGGCGCCGATGGCGCCGCCCAGCGAGATGCCCGCGTAGCGGAAGGTCTCCCAGCCGTGGTGGTCGGCGAGGTCGAGCACGAGCGAGGCGAGCTGGTCGACCGTGGTGCCGTCGGACGCGGGATCTGCGGGGAGGGCGGCCGGGGACGAGCCGTGTCCGGGCAGGTCGTAGCGCAGTACCCGGTGGTGGCGGGCGAGGGCGGCGAGTTGGGGCTCCCACACGGCGAGAGAGGTGCCGAGCGAGGGGCCCAGGATCAGGGGGATCCCCTGGTCCGGCCCGTCGAGCCGGTGGTGGAGCAGGGTCACGAGGTCTCCTCGGCGGTGTCGCGGGGGGTGGGGCGGCCGGCCAGTGCCCGGTCGACGAGGGCCGGGGCGCAGCCCAGGGAGCGAGCGGGGTCGGCGAGGTCGCGCCAGAGCGCCTCGGGGACGTCGGCGAGTTCGGGCAGGTCGCGCAGGAGGGCGGTCAGCGGGGCGTGCCCGTCGGCGGATCGCGCGGCGGTCCCGGTGACGAGCGAGCGCGCCCCGGCCTGGCCCACGTAGGGGGTGAGGGCGGTGGCGATGCGCTCGGACAGGATGAGTTCACCGGTCAGGCCGAGGTTGGCGCGCATGCGCGCGGCGTCCGGGCGCAGGCCCTCGGCGAGTTCCGCGGCGCACCGGGCGGCGCCTCCGGTCAGGCGCAGGGCTTCGCGCAGGGTCTGCCACTCGGCATGCCAGGCGCCGGCGGGGCGTTCGTCCTCCGCTGCGAGCGATCCGAGGAGGACGGCCGCGAGCGCGGGAACCTGGCGGGCGGCCCCGGCGATCAGCGTCGCCGCGACCGGGTTCGACTTGTGCGGCATGGCGGAGGACGGTCCCCCCGCCCCCTCGCGCACCTCACCGATCTCGGTGCGTGCCAGAACGAGCACGTCGGCCGCGAACTTGCCGAGCGCCCCCGCCGTGAAGGCGAGCGCCGCCCCCAGATCGGCGACCGGTGTGCGCAGGGTGTGCCACGGCAGTACGGGTTCGGCCAGGCCCGTCTCCTCGGCGTAAGCGGCGAGCAGGCGCAAGGCACCGTCTACGCCGCACTGTTCGGCGAAGGCGGCGAGCGTACCGGCGGCGCCGCCGAGCTGGGCCGGCAGCGCATCGCGGACGGCGGCCACCCTGTCGCGGGCGTCCCGGGCGAGGGCGCGCCAGCCCGCTGCCTTGAGCCCGAAGGTGGTGGGCACCGCGTGCTGGGTGAGCGTGCGGCCGGGCATCAGGGTGTGCCGGTGCGCGTCGGCCAGGGCGGCGAGCGCTTCGGCGGTCCGGTCCAGGTCGGTGAGTACGGCGTCCAGGGTCCGCCGGGCGACCAGCATGGCGGCGGTGTCCAGGATGTCCTGGCTGGTGGCTCCCTGGTGCACATGGCCGGCCGCCGCGCGGCCCACGGCCGTCCGGAGTGCGGCGACCAGGGGGATGACCGGGTTGCCGCCGGTCCTCGCCTGCCGGGCGATGTCCCGCAGGTCATAGGCGGTGGCGTCGGCCGCGGCGGTGACCGCCGACACGGCGCAGGAGGGTACGAGGCCGAGGCGGGCCCGGGCCCGGGTGAGGGCCGCCTCGGCGTCCAGCATGGCCTGGAGGAAGGCGAGGTCCCCGGTGGCGGTCTCGGCCGGGGATCCGGCCCGTACGGGTGAGAGCAGCCCGAGGTCGACGCCGTCGAGCGCGCCGGGGGAATTCCTAGGGGAAGTCAAGGAAAACCGTCTCTTCCTCGCCCTGGAGGCGGACATCGAAGCGGTGGACGCGTTCGTCCTCCCGGCGGGCGAGCAGGGTCGCGCGGCGCTCGGCCGGCAGGACGCCGAGCACCGGGTCGGCGGCCAGGCCGTCGGCGTGCTCGGGCAGGTAGATCCGGGTGTGCAGGTGGTGCAGCAGGCCCCGGGCGAAGACGACCACGGCGAGGTACGGCACGGCACCGCCCCCGTGTGGCCCGGGTGCGAGGGTGCGGGCAGCCCAGTGCCCGTCGGTGTCCGTCGCGATGCGGCCGAAGCCGGTGAAGCGTGTGCCGTCGCGGCCGACGACCTTTCCGGTCACGGGGTCGTGGCGCAGGGAACCGGGTGCGCCGACGGTGGAGCCGGACGGGTCGGCCTGCCAGATCTCGATGATCGCGTCGGGCACGGGCTGTCCGGCGCCGTCGTACACGTATCCGTGAACGGTGACGGTGTCGCTGTGTCCGGTCGGGGCGATGTCGCCGCCCCGGGCGAAGGGCAGGGCGTAACCGTAGAACGGGCCGACGGTCTGCGACGGCGTGGGAGGCATGAGGTGGCTCATCAGGCGCGTCCTTCCTCGAACCAGGTGGCGGCCTGGCCGTCGAGGACGATGTCCCAGCGGTAGCCGAGCGACCATTCGGGGGTGGAGAGGTCGTGGTCGTAGGCGGCGACGAGGCGATCGCGTGCCGACTGGTCGGTGACGGCCTGGAGGATCGGGTCGTAGGCGAAGAGTGGATCTCCGGGGAAGTACATCTGGGTCACCAGCCGTTGGGTGAACGCCTCGCCGAACAGGGAGAAGTGGATGTGCGCGGGACGCCAGGCGTTCACGTGGTTGCGCCAGGGGTAGGCGCCGGGCTTGACCGTGGTGAAGGAGTAGCGGCCGTCGTCGTCGGTCAGGCAGCGTCCGAAGCCGGTGAAGTGGGGGTCGAGCGGCGCCGGATGCTGGTCGAGCTGATGGGCGTAGCGGCCGGAGGCGTTGGCCTGCCAGATCTCCACCAGCTGGCCACGGACCGGGCGGCCCCGGCGGTCCAGGACGCGGCCGGTGACCGTGATGCGTTCACCCAGCGGCTCCCCGGGATGCTGACGGGTGAGGTCCCGGTCCAGCGCGGCGACGTCGGTGACACCGAAGACGGGGCCGGTCATTTCGACCGCCTCCGGATCACTCAGCGGTATCGGTGCCCGTTTCGGGTGACGCAGCGCGCTGCTGCGGTACGGGGGGAAGTCGCGCGGGGGGTGGTGGCTCGGGGCGCCGGTCCCTGCCGCCAGGGCATGGGCCGTGGTGATCTCGGCGTCGATGTCCCGCTGGGCCAGGCCCTCGGGAAGAGGCGTGGTCGTCATGTCGTGGTGTCTTTCGTCGGTTTCTTTCACGGGGCGATGGGCCGACGGGCCGATGGGGCGGCTCAGCGTTCGATGACGAGGGCTTGGCCCTGTCCGACGCCGACGCACAGAGCGGCGACCGCGGTGCCGGATCCCTTGCGGAAGAGCTGACGGGCGACGGTGCCGGCGAGCCGGGCGCCGGAAGCGCCGAGCGGATGGCCGAGAGCGATGGCGCCGCCGAGCGGGTTGAGGACGCCGGCCTCCAACTCGGGCCATTCGGCGAGGCATCCGAGTACCTGGGCGGCGAACGCCTCGTTCAGCTCCAGCGTCGCCACGTCCTCGAAGGTACGTCCGGCCTTGGCGAGTGCGCGCTGGACGGCCTCGACCGGACCGAGCCCGAACCAGTGCGGCTCGATCGCGGTGACCGCGCTGGCGCTGATCCGGGCCAGCGGCTCACGGCCGCACGCCTTGAGCCCCTCCTCGTCGGCCAGCAGCAGCGCCGCCGCACCGTCGTTCAGGGGCGAGGCGTTGCCCGCGGTCACCGTGCCGTTCTCCGTGCGGAACGAGGGCGTGAGCTTCGCCATCGCCTCGGCGGAGGCGTCTTCGCGGACGCACTCGTCGCGGTCGACCAGCACCGGCTCACCCCTGCGCCGCCGCACGGGTACGGCGGTGATCTCGGCGTCGAACAGGCCTGCGGCGCGGGCGGCGGCGGCTTTGCGGTGCGAGGTGAGGGCGAAGGCGTCCTGCTGCTCGCGGGTGATGCCGTGCTTGGCCGCGATGAGCTCCGCCGACTCCCCCAGCGGCACTGTCCACTGCGGCTGCATCGCCGGGTTGACCATGCGCCAGCCCAGGGTGGTGGAGTACAGCTCGGTGTGCCCGGCCGGGAAAGCGCCCTCGCTCTTGGGGAGGACGTAGGGTGCGCGGGTCATCGATTCGACGCCGCCGGCCAGGGCGATGGAGACGTCGCCGAGTGCGATGGCCCGCGCGGCTTGGACTACGGCTTCCATACCGGAGGCGCACAGCCGGTTCACGGTGACCCCGGGGACGGTCACCGGCAGGCCCGCGAGCAGGGCGGCCATGCGGCCGACGTTGCGGTTCTCCTCCCCCGCCCCGTTGGCGTTGCCCAGCAGCACCTCCCCGATCCGGGCCGGGTCCAAGTGGGGCGTGCGAGCGATCAGTTCCCGCAGCACATGGGCCGCGAGGTCGTCGGGCCGGACGGGGGCCAGGGCGCCGCCGTACCGTCCGAAGGGGGTGCGGACGGCGTCGACGATGTAGACGGGGCGAACGGAGCGCACGGTCATCGGACCTCCTCCGGCACGCGGACCTCCGCGGCCGTGGCGGCGAGGACTTCCGCGACGCCGACACCGGGGGCGGTTTCCACCAGGGTCAGGCCGTCGGCGGTGACGTCGAGGACCCCGAGGTCGGTGATGACGCGCTGGACGCAGGCCCGGCCCGTCCGGGGCAGGGTGCATTCCTGCACGATCTTCGGACTGCCGTCCTTCGCCGTGTGGGTCATGGTCACGATGACCCGGCGCGCCCCGTGCACCAGGTCCATCGCCCCGCCGATGCCCGTGACCATCCTCCCCGGCACCGCCCAGTTGGCGAGGTCTCCGCGTGCGGAGACCTGCATCGCGCCCAGCACGGCGGTGTCGATGTGGCCGCCGCGGATCATCGCGAAGGACAGGGCCGAGTCGAAGAACGACGCACCGGGCAGGACCGTGACGGTCTCCTTGCCCGCGTTGATGAGGTCGGGGTCCACGTCGTGGTCGAGCGGGTACGGGCCGGTGCCCAGGATGCCGTTCTCGGAGTGGAGCACCACGTGCACTCCGTCGGGCAGGTGGTCGGGGATCAGGGTCGGCAGTCCGATGCCGAGGTTGACGTACTCGCCGTCGCGCAGCTCCCGCGCCGCGCGGGCCGCCATCTGCTCACGTGTCCAGCTCATCGGCTCTGCCCCGTTCGGGTCGTGCGGTTCTCGATGCCCTTGGCGGTGGCCTGCTCCGGCGTGAGCGGCACGACACGCTGGACGAACACGCCGGGCAGGTGCACCTCGTCCGGGCCGATGGCCCCCGGTTCGACCAGCTCCTCGACTTCGGCGATCGTGACGCGTCCGGCCATCGCGGCGAGAGGGTTGAAGTTCCGCGCGGACTTGGCGAAGGCGAGGTTGCCGTGGCGGTCGCCCCGGGCCGCCCGGACCAGTGCGAAGTCGGTGCGGATCCCGCGCTCCAGGACGTACTCGGCGCCGTCGAAGAGCCGTACCTCCTTCGCGGGGGATGCCACCGCCACACCGCCCTGCCCGTCATAGCGCCACGGCAGTCCGCCGTCGGCGACGAGCGTGCCGACGCCGGCCGGGGTGTAGAAGGCGGGGATGCCCGCGCCGCCGGCCCGCAGGCGCTCGGCGAGCGTCCCCTGGGGGATCAGTTCGAGCTCGATCTCGCCCGCGAGGTACTGGCGGCCGAACTCCTTGTTGCCGCCGATGTAACTGCCGGTGACGCGCGCGATCCGGCCGGCGGACAGCAGCACGGCCAGTCCCTCGTCCATCGCCCCGCAGTTGTTCGACACCACTTCGAGCCGGGTCGTGCCTGCCGCGTACAGCGCGTCGATGAGCACCGCCGGCACACCGCTCAGGCCGAAGCCGCCCACCGCGAGCGAGGCGCCGTCCGTTATGTCCGCCACCGCCTCCACGGCCGTGGCCACCACCTTGTCCATGGCCCGCCCCTTTCCATCGTGTTCGCTCAATGAACTACAGTTCATTCTTGAAGGCGGGCAGAGTCTCACCGCACCGGCCACGCCTGTCAATGGCGCTGCGCCGACCGCTGCCCTACTCGATCCGGAGGTCCCCATGCCGCGCACGACCAGCCCTGCCGCCGCACCTGACGGCGAGTCCGTGGCGACGCTGGAGCGCGGGCTGTCGGTCGTACGGCTCCTGGCCGCCCACCGCTCCGGCCGGATGAGCCGGGCGGACATGGCGAGGGCCGCCGCTCTGGCACGTTCCTCACTGGACCGGATCGCCGTCACGCTGTCCCACCTGGGCTATCTGCGCACCGAGGGCCAGGACCTCCTCCTCGCCCCGCGCCTGACCGAGTTCGGCAACGCCTACCTCGCGGCGAGCAGGATCCCCGAGGCGCTGGGAGATCTCGCGCGTCGACTCGCCGACACCCTGGACGAGTCGGTGTCCGTCAGCGTCCCGGACGGGGACGGCGCCCGCTTCGTCATCCAGTGCCCCCGTCGGCGCGCCCTGGCCGTCGCCTTCCAGGTCGGGGATCTGCTGCCCGCTGAGCGATGCGCGCCGGGGGCCCTGTTCGCCGGCGGTTGGAGCGAGGAGGACTGGGAACGCTGGCGCTCGCGCCTCGACGGTGACCCGCTCGCGACCGGCTTCCCCGCTCTGCCGCCCAGCCGTGGCGAGTGGGGCGGCGCGGCCGCATTCCGTACGCGCGTCGCGCGGGCCCGGGAAACCGGCGTGGCCGCCGACGACCAGCTGGTGGAGCCCGGGCTCATCGCCGTCGCGCTGCCCGTACACGGCCAGGACGCCGAGATCGCCTGCGCGGTCAGCGTCGTCAGCCACACCAGCAGGCACACCGTGGACAGCCTCGCGAGGCTCGCCCTCCCCCAGCTGCGCGAGACCGCCGAAGCCATGCGGCAGGCCCTCACCACGACACCGAAGAGCCGCCCGGCGGTGGTCTGCGGGCCCGGCCCCGACCAGTGGCGGGCCGCCAAGGACGCCCTCGGCCCGCACTTCCTGCAGTCGCTCGCCCGTGGCCTCGCCGTACTGGCCACCCTGCGCGCCCCGGACGGCCTGACCCTGTCCGAGGTCGCGGAAGCCACCGGCCTGGCCCGGGCCACCGCCCGCCGCGCCCTGCTGGCGCTGTGCCACCTCGGCTACGTCAGCGGTGGTCCGGACGGGCGGCGGTTCACGCCCCGTCCCCGCGTCCTGGAACTGGGCTACGCGGCCCAGGCCGGACTGACCTTCGAGCGTCTGGCCACCCCGCACCTGGCCGACCTGGTCCGCCGCATCCACGACTCGTCCTCGATCGCCGTACTCGACGAGGACACCATCCGGTACGTGGCGCGCGTGGCGACCACGCGGGTCATGGGGGTGGACCTCGGCGTGGGCACGCGGCTGCCGGCGTACGCCACCGCGATGGGCCGGGTGCTCCTGGCCGGGCTCCCGCCGCAGCAGGCGGCGGAGCGGCTCGAACGATGCGTGCGCGAGCCGCTCAGCGCGCGGACCCGTACGGGACTGGCGGACCTCGTCGCGGCGGTCGACACGGCACGCCGGGACGGCTTCGCACTGATCGACCAGGAGTTGGAGGAGGGGCTGCGCTCACTCGCGGTCCCCTTGCACGACCGTGCGGGGCGGGTGGTCGCCGCAATGAACGTCGCCGTCCACGCCGCCCACCGCACCATGGACGACCTGCGGGAGAACGTCCTGCCCGAGCTCGCGGCAACGGCGCGCCTGATCGAGACCGATCTGGCCGCTGTGACCGAGTGGCGCTCGTCCGCCGTCCCCGCACCGTAAGAACGCCGCACCAGCACGCTCACCGGGCCGACCGCCCTGTGCGACCGGATCAGGAACCCGCGGGATCGTGGAGGGTCAGGCGGCGGTAGGCCGCGCGGGCACTGGCGATGCGTGCGATGACGGTTCCGGTGCCGGCCGCCGCCAGAAGGCAGCCGAGGCGGCCCAGGTCGTAGCCGGCTGCCCAGGTCAGCTCGCCCATGGGCGGTGTGGCGAAACCGTTGAGGATCAGCCAGCAGACCAGGGCTGTGCCCGGCGCCGCGATGAGCCGGGCTCCTGTGCTCAGGACGGCGGCAAGCGCGGACAGCGCGAGGAGGTCGATCGTGGGGTCACCCTGGCCGTTGAGGTAGTTCAGGGCTGTGACCACGACCAGGGCCGCCACGCCCGCGACCGCCCACACCGAAGGGGCGCCGACGGGGCACGGCACGGGCCTGACACCGGACCTGATCGGCCGCCACTCCACCATGGGATTCCTCTCGCCCCTGCCCCGCCGTGGGGAACTCCGACATGATGCCCGACCTCGGCGAGAGGCCCGAAACGACCACGGATGTCGAAGACGATGTCCCTGGTGCCGCCTTTCAACCTCCGCTGCTTTGCCTGCTCGGCATCCGGGCGGTCGGCGGCGTCTGACGTGCCGCTGGCCAGTTCTTTTACCCGTCCTTTAGAATCGGGGTGCGGATGCTGTCCCATCCAGGAACAGTCGGAGCTACCGGTCCGCCGACGAATCCGCCGACGAAAGAAAGAGCAGCAGACCCGCAATGGGTGAACCTCCCAGTCCAAGCCGTGCCACGCCGTGCCCGAAGAATCAGCCGGGAGTGGGGGTGGCACGGTGACCGAAGTTTTGTTGCTGCTTCTCGCGCTGGCTCTGACGCTGGCGTGTGCGGTGTTCGTCGCCGCCGAGTTCTCGCTCACCACGGTCGAGCGCAGTGAGCTCGAACGCGCCGCCGAGGCGGGTGAACGGGGTGCCGAAAGCGCCCTCAAGGCCGCGAAGCGTTTGACGTTCCAGCTGTCCGGTGCCCAGTTGGGCATCACGGTGACCTCGCTGGTGATCGGCATGCTCGCCGAGCCGTCCGTCTCCGCCCTGCTGCGCGGCCCCCTGGAAGCGGCCGGCCTGCCCGCCGGGGCGGTGTCAAGCACCGCGACCCTGCTCGGTGTGGCGATCTCGACCGTCGTGCTGATGGTGGTCGGCGAGCTGGTGCCGAAGAACTGGGCGATCTCGCGCCCGCTGGCCGTCGCGAAGGTCGTCGGCGGCCCCCAGCGGGCTTTCACCGCGGCGTTCGGCCCGCTGATCCGGCACCTGAACAGCACGGCGAACCGCCTGGTGCGCCGCTTCGGGCTGGAGCCCGCCGAAGAGCTGGCCTCCGCGCGTACGCCCGAGGAGCTGGTGGCGCTGGCCCGGCACTCCGCCCGCGAGGGCGCGATCGAGGCCGACTCCGCGGAGCTGTTCGTACGGACCCTGCACTTGGCCGAGCTGAGCGCGGAGAACGTCATGACCCCGCGGGTCGACGTGCAGGCCCTGGAGCTCCACGCCACCGCGGCCGACGCCGCGAACCTGACCTTGGCGACCGGGCTGTCCCGCTTCCCCGTGTACCGCGACAGCCTGGACGAGGTCGTCGGCACCGTCCACATCCGCGATGTTCTGGACCTGGACGAGGACAAGCGCCCGCTGGTCTCGGTGGCCGACCTGATGACGAGCGCGCTGCTGGTGCCGCACTCCCTGCCCGTCGACACCTTGCTGGGCCGGCTGCGCAAGGCCCGCACCATGGCCGTGGTCATCGATGAATACGGCGGCACCGCAGGAGTGGTCACCGTCGAGGACATCGTCGAAGAGGTGGTCGGCGAGGTCCGCGACGAGCACGACCCGATCGAGGTCCCCGACCTCATCGAAGGCCCCGCCCAGGACGGCCGCACGGTGTGGGAAGCCGACGGAAGCGTCCGCCTCGACCAGCTCGAAGGGATCGGCCTCGCGGCGCCCGAGGGCCCGTACGAGACGCTCGCGGGCCTGATCGCCCACCGCCTGGAACGCATCCCCGCCGAAGGGGACACCGTACTGCTGGGCGGCTGGGAGCTGCTCGTGCTGGAAATAGAGCACCACCGCGCCGACCGAGTCCTGATCGCCCCACCTGCCACTGACGACGACACCGTCTCCGGGGAGGAGGCCCGATGACCGCCATCCAGCTGCTGATCGGCGCCTTCACCCTGATCACCAACGCCTTCTTCGTCGCCGCCGAGTTCGCCCTCATCTCCGTACGGCGCAGCCAGATCGAACCGGCCGCCGTGAGGGGCGACCGGCGGGCGACGACCACCCTGTGGGCGCTGCAACACCTCTCGGCGATGATGGCCACCGCCCAGCTCGGCATCACCGTCTCCTCCCTGGTTCTGGGCGCGGTCGCCGAACCCGCCATCGCCCATCTCCTCGAGCCACCCTTCCACGCGGTGGGCGTACCCGGGGCGCTGATCCACCCGATCGCCTTCGTCATCGCGCTCACCCTGGCGACGTACCTGCACATGCTGGTCGGCGAGATGGTCCCCAAGAACATCGCCCTCGCCGCTCCCGCGCCGACCGCGCTCCTGCTCGGGCCGCCGCTGGTGGCCCTCACCCGGGCGCTGCGCCCGTTCGTGTTCGGCATCAACGCCTTCGCCAACACCCTGCTGCGGATGCTGAAGGTCGAGCCGAAGGACGAGGTCGGCTCCGTCTTCACCGACGACGAACTCGCCCGCCTCGTGAAGGACTCCAGTGCCGCCGGCTTCCTCCCGCCCGAGGGCGGCGAACGCCTGAGGGACGCACTCCAGCTCGGCACCCGACCCGTCGGACAGGTGATGGTCCCCCTCGACCAGGTGGCGACCGTAGGACACGACATCACCCCGCGCGCCCTGGAACGCGTAGCGGCGGACCGCGGCTTCTCCCGCCTCCCCGTCACCGGGCCCGGCGGGGAAATCCTCGGCTATCTCCACATCAAGGACGCCCTCGGCGCCCTCCAACGCACCGAGCCGTTCCCGCGTGCCGCAATGCGCCCCGTCATCAAAGTCACCCACGACACCCCGCTGGACGACACCATGACCGCCATGCGCGCAGCGGGCACCCACCTCGCCGCCGTCACCCGCACCGACGAAACCGTCATCGGGTTCGTCACCATGGAAGACCTCCTCGAAGAACTGGTCGGAACAGCCCAGGACCCGGAAGCCTGACCACCCCACCGGTGTCCGGGCGGTCAGCGCACCACGTCGGCCGTTCCGGCCGGGGAGGTCAGCGCCTTGGGCGTGCGGTGCGGGGTCGGGCCAGCGGCGGCTCCGGGATGGCGGTTCTCCTCGGCGAGATCGGTGAACGGAAGGGGGCAGCAGGCACTTCCCGCGCACACGGTCAGGTCGTCACAGCCGGCGTCGACGGCACTGACCAGGGCGGCGCGGATCGTCTTCAGGTCGGCGATCTTCGCGTCGACCTCGGCGAGCTTGGCTGCGGCCCGCTGCTGGAACCCCGCGACGGGGCGGCCGTGGCGGTGGCGGCCCGCCTCCAGGAGTTCGGCGACCTCCTCCAGGGTGAAGCCCAGGCGCTGGGCAGCCTTGATCACCCGCAGTACGGTCACCGCTTCCTCGCTGTAGAGGCGGTGACCGCCTGGGCTGCGGTCCGGCTCGGCGAGCAGGCCGCGCCGCTCGTAGTAGCGCAGGGTCTGGATGTTCACCCCGGCCGCGTCCGCGACCTGCCCGCTGCGCAAACCGTCGCCGCTCATCGCGGATCCCGGCCCGCGACTGCGGTGGCCCGCTCCTGGAGGGCGTCCAGCACCGCCTCGTGCGCCGCGTCGACCTCGACGTGCAGGTGAACCTGTTCGGGGCCGGAGCTGACGGTGAAGGTGAAGAACGAGCAGCAGCCGCTCTCGCGGGCCACCAGGTCGCGGACCGTCCCTTCCACGCCCAGCCCGGCGGTGAGGATCAGCTGCAGCCGCAGCCGGTCAGGCCGGGCCGCGCCGGTCAGCCGCTCGGTGAACAGCGCGTCGAACTCCGCGACCCGCAGTGGCTGCTCCGTGGTGGGCAGCGTGCAGGACTGCGGTACCCAGGTCGTCATGTGACCACTCCCCTCGTCGGGTCCCCGCACCGTGCGGGCGGGGACACCTCCGACGGTAAACCTGTACCTAGGTACAGGATGCGAGCTCAACCGGCCGATGGCACTGACAGCGCCCGCGGCCGATCGCCGTGGTGGGCGAGGGCCGCGTGCGGATCGTTGCTGCCCGTGGGGGCGTGATCGGTGTGGACGGTCGCGGCGGTCAGCCTCGGAACCGCGTGGATCAGGGCGTGTTCGGCAGCGACGGCCAGCTCGTGGGATCGGACGACGGTCAGGTGGGCATCGACCACGATGTCGGCCTCGGCGCGCAGGGTGTGACCGATCCACCGCATCCGTACCTGCCCGATGTCCAGCACCCCTTCCACTCCGCGCAGCGCCGTCTCCGCGCTGTCGACGAGGGCGGGGTCGACGCAGTCCATCAGGCGCCGGTAGACCTCGCGGGCGGCGTCCTTCAGGACCAGCAGGATGGCGAGGGTGATCAGCAGGCCCACGACCGGGTCGGCGCCCTGCCAACCGAGTGCTGCGCCGCCGGCGCCCAGGAGGACGGCGAGGGAGGTGAAGCCGTCGGTGCGGGCGTGCAGGCCGTCGGCGACCAGGGCTGCGGAACCGATCTTCCGGCCGGTGCGGATGCGGTAGCGGGCGACCCATTCGTTACCGACGCACCCGGTCAGCGCCGCGGCGGAAACCGCCCACAGGTGGGTGATGTCGCGGGGGTCGAGGAGCCGGTCTACGGCCACCCAGGCGGCCACGCCGGCGGATGCCGCGATGGTCGCCACGATGAGGATGCCGGCCAGGTCCTCGGCGCGGCCGTAGCCGTAGGTGTAGCGGCGGTTCGCCGCCCTGCGTCCGAGGAGGAACGCGATCCCGAGCGGGACGGCCGTCAGGGCGTCGGCGGCATTGTGGACGGTGTCTCCGAGGAGCGCCACCGATCCCGACAGGGCGACGATCACGGCCTGGACGACAGCGGTCATCCCCAGGACGGCCAGGGAGATCCACAGTGTCCGCATTCCCTCGCGGGAGGTTTCCATCGCCGCATCGACCTTGTCACCGGCCTCATGACCGTGCGGGGTGACCAGGTGGCGGAGCCGGTGGCGTAGGCGGGCCCGCTCACCAGCCGGATGACCGGACTCGTGACCGGCTCCGTGATGGTGGCGGTGGTCGTGGTGTGTATGGGTGTGCTGATTCCCCTCCATGCACCTCACCGTGGCACGCGGAGTCGATTGCAGCCACAGCCGTCATACGAGCCGTGACCAGGTGCGATGTTCTCGCAATGGCGGGATGGGGGCGCCTGTTCCAACAACCCCCGCCCGCAGGGTGCTCCGCATGGCAGGTCTCACGCCTCCGCCGGAGCCGAAGAGGAAGCGCGGGGGTCGTCGGCTGTGGATTCCACGGTGGCGCCCGGCGTGTAGAACAACTCGACGACGTCGTGCACCTCGATGTGCCGGTGCCAGTGGCCCTTGGGCACGATCGTGAACTGACCAGCGGTGAGTGGCACGCGATAGCGGTCGGTTTGGGTGAGGATCTCGACGGTGACACTCCCCTCCAGCACCATCAGAAACTCGTCGGTGTCGGGGTGGAGTTCCCAGTCTGACTGGTCGAGCCGGTCTCCGTAGTACATGCAGAACGCGGCGCCGTTGAACGGCGCGAGTTCCCGGAAGTCGAACGGTGAGAGGCTCTGGGCGAGGGCGATGGGCTCGTGTCGGCGCATGCCCCCACCTTCACGTGCCTGAGCGGCGTGGGTCTTGTACGAATGTTCCCCAGGCGATCTCGTCCACCGCCAACCACGGCTCCCCGGCCACAGTGCCCGGGGTCACTCCGCTGAACGCCTGGACGTCGCGGTGGAGGTGGGACTGGTCGACGTAGCCGCCTTCCGCCGCGACCCCGGCCGCGTCTTCGCCTCTGGCCAAGCGGTGGACTGCGTGGTCGAAGCGGACCAGCTTCGCTGCGCGTTTGGGAGGGAGACCGATCTGCGACCGGAACCTGGACCACAGGCGCTTGCGGCTCCAGCCGACTTCGACCGCGAGATCGTCGATCCGGATGCGGCCGCGGCTGACGGTGATCCGGTCCCAGGCCCAGGCCACTTCTGGGTCCACGGACGGCCCGCTCTCGCGGCGGCGGGCGAGCAAGGCGTCCGTCAAGGCGAAACGGCTTTCCCACGACCGGGCAGCGCCGAGTTGCTCCCCGAGCCGTAACGCCTCCCTGCCCCACAGGTCGTCGAGGGCCACCAGCGCGTGGTCCAGCCCCGCCGAAGGGGCGCCCAGTACGGCGTACGCAACGACCGGGGAGAGGCGTACCTGCACGCACTCGACGTTCTCACCCCGCACCCGGACCGCATCGAAGGCGAGCCTGGCGACGAGATTTCCCCGCTGCTGCCGGCCGCTGGCGTCGTCCACGACGAGGGGGCCGTCACCGAACTCGAGAACCAGGGTGACGGCGGGGTGCGGGACTGCCCGCAGGTCGATCGGGTCCGTGCCCCGTTCGCGGAACCCGGCCATGCTGACACCCGCCACCCGGCCGGGCGTTGAAGGTCGCGCGACATCCCACAGAGCCGCAGGGTCATGCTCGTGCACGGTGGATCGCATCACCCCATGCTACGAGCCGAGGACCGGCTGGAACATTCATCCAAGAAATCGCGTGCTCCGATGGTGACAGTGGGTTCATGAGTGTTGCCACGAGGCTTGAGAAACGGATCCGGGCGGCGGAAGGGCGCGTCGCCGCCACCTACGGGCTGACGATAACCGAACACCCCCTCGTGCTCGACGATCCGCCGGTCGGTGTACGCCTCTTGACCACAGGCGCGGGGACACCGGTGATCTACATCAACGGCATCTCCGCTCCGGCCATGGGGTTCGCGCCCCTGATCGCCCAGCTGCCCGGGTACCGTCACATCGTGATCGACCTGCCCGGGCACAGCCTCGCACCGCCCTACCGCTGGGACGGCCGACCCGTTCGTGACCTGGCCGTCCGTGTGCTGACAGGAGCTTTGGACGCACTCGGACTCCAGCAGGCGGCCTTCGTCGGCAGCTCCCTGGGCGGCTTGTTCACGCTATGGATGGCGATCGACGCACCGGCGCGCCTATCCCGGGCCGTGATCTTCGGCGCGCCCGCGACGGCGCTGCCCGGAATGCGCGGGACCAACTCGATGGCAGCGATGACCTCCGCAGTGCGGGGCCCGGCCGCACAGGGGTCGATACGGCTGCCGTCGCCCAGGTTCGTCGCGCGTGCCGCTCTCGCGGAGGCGCTCGGGGCCGGTACGGCGTACGGCATGTCACCCGATCTGCTCGACCTGCACCGCCTGCCGCTCCGCTTGCCGGGGCAGGCCGCCTCGTACCGCGCGTTGCTGCGCCGCCTGATGCACGGACACGCACCGCGCCGGGAAAATGTCCTCACCGACACCGAACTGGCGGGCATCACGGCACCGCTGCTGTTCGTGTGGGGCGATCAGGACGTGTTCTGTTCGCCCCTACGGGGTCGTCCGAGCGTGGCGAAGATCCCCCAGGCGCACATGGCGGTCGTGCCCGCCGGCCACAACCCCTGGCTCGAGGACGCTGCCCGTTGCGCCACGCTGGTCCGCTCTCTGCTCACCGGCACGCCGACGGCCTGACGCACAGGCCGCACAAGCGGGTGATGCGCGGGAATCGGGTGCCTGACGGCGGAGCAGCTGCCTCTCGGGCTGCGCCCCACGCGGCCCGGAGGGCCTGATGCTCGCCTCACGCCTCCGCCTTCGTCACGCCGACCCGGGTGGTGCGCCGGGCATCCGCTTGAGGGGCGGGCCGCCGGCGCACCGAGCCGTCTGTCGCGTACGTCTGTCAGGAGCCGACGCGCACGGTGAACCGGCGCGGATTGCCGTCGTGGGCGGCACCGGACACGTCGGGCTGTCCGTCCGGTCGTACGTCGTCGTACGGGAAGGCGTACCCGATCGGGGTGTTGGCGTGGAGCACACGGGAGAAGTGGTTGGTGACCGGATCGCGGTAGTAGTCGGCCGTCGTCGCCCCGTTCGGCTGGTCCGGATGGGAGAGCAGGGTGCTGCGGTTGAAGCCCGCGGCCAGCCTGGCCAGCAGGGCCTTCTTGTCGTCCGGGTCGCCCGGATTGTTGGCGAACGGGCCGTGGTTGCAGGTGAAGATGTCCTTCGAGGTGGGCTTGGGGAAGCTGTGCCCACCGGTGAAGGTGAGGGTGTCCCCGCTGACGCGGCCGCGCAGGACGCCCCGCCCACCCTGAAGGTCGATGCGCAGGTCGGTGGTGCGGTACTTGTTCCAGACCTGGTCGATGTAGCTGTTCCAGGAGTCGCGGAACGGCATCTGGTCCGGGCGGTCGAAGTACGGGGCCATCAGGTTCTGGGGCGAGATCACCCGCAGTACGGCCCCGTTGCCGCCGCGGAGCACCAGCTTGTCCCAGGGCTTTCCGTCGCGGGCGGACTGGCTCACCAGCCCGTCGGCGATCCTCTGCAGGGCGCCCGCGGGCAGCGGCGCGACGGTGTGCGTGGCGTCTCCCTGGAGGGTGAGGCCGATCGGGAGGGCGGTGACCAGGTCGACGTAGCTGATGTTGGCGTACAGCTGCTGGGGGTTGAAGGTGAACTCGCAGAACGACCAGGTCCGGCCGTAGTTGGGGTCGGCGGAGGTGGCGAAGGCCGGCTCGACCAGGGAGGGGCCCGGGTTGAGGAAGAAGTCGAGCTTGCCGTCCCGGACGAAGTAGACGCGGCCGCCGAACATCTGGGGCAGGGTCAGTACGACCGGCCCCGCGCCGGCGGCGCGCAGCGGGATGGCGCAGTCGACGGGGAGGGGCGTCTGGGGCCGGGCGGGCGATTCCGGCCGGTAGACGCTGCCGTTGGCCCGTAGCAGTACCCAGCGGCCGGACCCCTGCTCGTGGCCGGTGACGTAGGCGTTGACCTGGCCCGGCAACGATTTGTTCTCCAGGGCCAGTTCACAGGTGAGGGGCGCCGCCGTGGCGCGCGGGCTGAGGGCGCTGCCCCAGGCGGGGTAGGTGAGTGCGGTCGCGGTGGCGGCCGCGCCGGTCAGGAATGCTCTGCGTGAGATCACGAAACTCTCCCGGGCGGTGTGTGTGGGGGGAGGGGCACGGAGGGACACGGCGTACCGGTGGGCGGGTGGGGCGCCTCCTGCGGTGCCCACACTGTGGCACGCCCGCGGGAGGCGTCAAGAGATGTAACTGAGAGCGCTCTCAGAATCTCGATTCCTTCACAACTCAGCGGCTGGGAGGCTCCTTTGGCGCTGTTGCGCATGCACTCAGCCGCGTACACCGCCCTCGCCGGTCCGGGCGTCGAATGGCGTGACACTCCCTATCGGGCTCGGGCTCGTTGAACCCGGAGGTCAGCGCAGTGCAGCGAGGCATGCTGCGGCAGCAGCCTTCAGCCCGACTGGCTTGAGCCCCCACTCCCCCGGCCTCACTGGAGTCCGTACCGCGAAACGGCCGTCCGCGACGGATGGCGCGGAACGCGGAGCGCGGAGCAGCTGGCGGTCCTCGTCGACAACGGTGGCAGCGCCACGTCTGCTCCCGAGCGGGAACCCTGTAGGCGCTCGGCCGAGGACAGCGATCTCAGTGATCTCAGCGTTCACAGCACGATCGAGGTGGCGGGGCCGTGACAAATGTAATGCCTCGTCAAGGTGCGTCTCCTTCCGCAGGTTGATGCCTTGTTCGTCCTATCGGAGGAGGGCGCACCGCAGCTCGGCGACAAGAATCGAGGTGTCCTAGATCGCCAGGCCCTGCCGGGCCACCGACGAGGAGCCGCCGTGCCCCACACCCGCCCCGCCGACCGCCCCGCCGACCGCCCCGCACGGCGGCTGCGCCGCGCCGCGGCCGCAAGCGCCGTCGCCGTCGCCCTGCTGGCCGGCCTCGCTCCGGCCGCGAGCGCCGCCGGGCAGAGCCCAACGCCCGCACCGGCACCCGCCCCGGCCTCGGGCCGCCACCTCGACCGGGCCCAGCTCCAGGCGAGGCTGAAGGCGATCCAGGAGGCGGGCGTGTACGGCGCCTTCTCCGCCGTCCGCGACGGCCGCGAGCGCTTCGACGGCGCCGCGGGCCTCGCCGACGTCTCCACCGGGCGCCCGGCCCGCCCCGGCCTGCGGCACCGCGTCGGCAGCGTCACCAAGACGTTCACCGCCGTCGCCGTGCTCCAGCAGTCCGCGCAGGGCCGAATAGGCCTGGACCGGCCGGTCGGCGACTACGCGCCCGAGCTCCTGCCCGGCGAGCGCGGCCGCAAGGTGACCATACGCATGCTCCTCAACCACACCAGCGGCATCAACGACTACATCGCGGACGCCTTCCCGTCCCTCCAGAAGGGCACCACGGACAGCCTGGACGACCACCGGTTCCGCACCGTCCGACCCGCCGAGCTGATCGGGTACGGGGTGGCCCGGCCGCAGCTGTTCGAACCGGGCACCGACTGGACCTACTCCAACACCAACTACCTGCTGCTCGGTGAAGTACTCCGCAAGGTCACCGGCCAGGACCCGGAGCGGCTGATCACCCGGGACGTAATCCGGCCGACGGGTCTACGGGACACCTACTTCCCCGGCCCCGACCCGCACATCCGCGGCGCCCACGCCAAGATGTACGAGAACTTCTACGGGCTCATCGACCCGCCGCGCGACTACAGCGTCTACAACATGACCTGGGCCGGCACCGCGGGCGCCCTCATCTCCACCCCGCAGGACCTCAACACCTTCTACCGCGCCCTGCTGACCGGCGACGTCCTGCCGCGGCGGCAGCTGGAACAGATGCGCACCACCGTCGACGTCAAGGACGAAACGGGGGCGGTGACCATGCGCTACGGTCTCGGCATCTACTCCATGGACACGCCGTGCGGCCCGGCCTGGGGCCACGACGGGGGCGTGTGGGGCGCCGGCACGTGGGCCATGTCCAGCCCGGACGGGGCCCGGCAATTCGCGCTCGGGTACAACCTGATGAAGTACCAGCGTCTCAACGAGGACAACACCGCCTTCGTCCCGCACCCGGCCGACGCCGCCATCGTGGCCTACCGGGACCAGTCCCTGTGCGGCACCACCGCGCCGCCTACCCAGGAGCCGGCCGCGAAGAATCGTTCCGCCGGCGCCCCGACCGCCACGGCTCCGGTTGCCAAGACCCCGCCCGCACCCCGCGTACTGCCCCCGGCCATCGCGGCGATCCCCGCGCCGTTGGCCACGCCCGTCCGCTGAACCGGGCCCCGCAAGCCGGCCCTCGCACCCGGCTGAGGCGGGGTACTCCCGCGGCGCCGTGTATCACCAGTTCGCCGGCAAGGAGGAGTTTCGGATCTTGTCGGCCGAGCACGCGTTGACCGGTGCCGTGCATCGCAAGGCGGAGGAGCGTCCTTGTACTGGACGTACTGGGGCGCTTCCGACAGCTCGGCCGCCAAGGTCCTCGAAGAGGAGCCGAGACGCAGTGAGCGAAGCGAACGCAGTACAGCGAGGTGCGGTGCCGGACAGCGCGGGCCCGGCAAGATCCGAAAGAGACGGCCTGGGCGCCGCCACCGCCGCGGGCGTGCTCCTGCTCCGCGGCGGCGCGGGTCTGGTCTCCTCCGGGTTCGCTGACGAGCCCACCACCTTCACACGGTGGGACCTGGCCCTGTACTCCCCTCTGCCTGTCCCTCGGCGCCCTCGCCGCCTACGTCTCCGCCGCAAGCACGTCCCGCCCCGGCGTTCGGCGATCCGGGACGCGGGGTGCTTGCCAGGTGCCGGGTCACGCGGCATCCCGGGTGAGCACCGCGTTGAACTGCGCGCCTGTGAGCAGGGCCAGGTTGGTGAACCACAGCCATACGAGGAAGACGACGATTCCGGCGAGTGAACCGTAGAGTCGGCTGTAAGTGCCGAACTCCGTGTAGAGAGTGAAGAGCACCGAAGCGCCGAGCCACAGGAAGGCTGCCAAGGCGCCGCCCGGCAGCCCCCGGCGCGTTCCGCGAACTTGGCGGGGTCCGGTCCGGAAAAGGATGAGGATCAGGGACGTGACGATCACCAGGAGAACCGGCCACCGCAGGACGACCATGGTGTCCATGCCCTCGTAGCCGGCGGCCGTCGCGAGTCGACGGGCCAGTGGTGCGGTCGCCACCAGGCTCGCGGCGCCCGCTACGAGCAGGGCCAACAGCACGCCGGCGGTAAGAACGAGCATGTGTGCCGCGCGCAGGGGCGGCCGCGTGTCCGGTAGCCGGTGCATGGTGTGCAGGGCGCGGCGGAAGACCGCCAGGTAGCTGGAGGCCGACCACAGCGCGCTGAGGATGCCGCTGATGAGCAGCCCCCACACGGAAGACGGCTCCGAGGTCAGACCCGCCAGCGTGTCCCGCAGCATATGAGCGGACTCGGGAGGGGCGTACGAGGTGATGTCGAGGATCAGGCGCTCACGGGTGCCGGCACCGGCAAGTCCCACGAGGGATACGGCAACGAGGAGGGCGGGCACCAGACTCAGCACCGCGTAGTAGGTGAGGGCCGCGGCGTAGTCGGCGATGTTGTCGTTCCAGAGCCGGACCGCAGTACGGCCCAGGGCCGTGCGTGCTCGCGCCACGAGCTCGGCGGCGCGGCTTTCCGATGTGCCCCGGGGTCTGCGGAGACTGTTCGATGTCACGAGGCGCTATTGCCCGTCGTTACCGCTCTCACGCGTCGTGGCAGGCCGCGACGGCGGGTCGGTTACCAGCACCGCGGCCCGGCCGCAGTGGCCGGGCCGGGCCGGGCGGGCCGGCACAGGGTCAGAAGGCGAAGACGGCGTTGCCGTTCAGGGTCGCGGACATGACGCAGGCGTTGGGGAAGGTGTGCTTCCAGGCGACCCGACTGCCCTGCCACACGCCGTCCGCGGTGACGGTGACGGGGTCGTAGTGCATGGGGCATGCCCGGTCCGGGTTCGGGGTGGCCAGCAGACGGTCGAACGCGCCGTCGGTGGACTTCAGGGCCTCACAGGCGGCCTTGGGGTCGGGGTGCGTTCCCCGGGCGGTCGGCGCGCAGCTGAGGGTGGATGCCCGGAGGACGGTGGACGTGGCGGCGTCGTCCCCTTGGGCAACCGTGAAGACCAGGGCAGACGGGGCGTACAGGCTTGCGGGCTGGGCCGCCGCCATCCCGGTGGCGCCGGCCAGACAGAGGAGGGCAGCGGCAGAGACAGCTGCGAAGCGGTGACGCACGAGAGGACTCCCTTTCGATTCGAAGGCTCAACGCGATTTTTCCTTGCGGTATCGCGTCCTGATGTTGCCTAGCCTGTCTGACTTGAAGGGGAGTTGCATACCCATGGCCGATTTACGGACAGTGTGTTCGTATTACGGTCACCGAATGGTCGTTCGGCCAGCTCACGCGGGGTGCGGTCGCACCCTCGCCGCACGCGGAGCCGGGTGATGTGGGCGGTGACGTGCCCTCTTGAGTCCGCTGACCTGCTGCCGGCCGCGCGCGGTTCATCCAACGGCCACTCAGCTTGACCGGATATGTGCGGTCAGCTACCGGGGCTGCCCGGGATGGCTACGAGTACTTCCTGCTCGCGAACAGAACTGTCACGCCTGGTTCTTGGACCGGACGGTCAAGCGAAGCACTGGGAGCGGGCGATGCGCAGGCACACGCGGCAACGGGATCAGCTGGTCCTGCCTCGGCGAGGCCGGGGCGTTGGCGCGCAGCCAGGCGCGCCCTCC
This sequence comes from Streptomyces sp. NPDC003038, assembly GCF_040611115.1. NCBI lineage: Bacteria > Bacillati > Actinomycetota > Actinomycetes > Kitasatosporales > Streptomycetaceae > Streptomyces > Streptomyces sp. NPDC003038. The sequence continues at coordinate 450,652 of NZ_JBEXNN010000002.1, read as the reverse complement.
CCGACGCGTTGGAGGATCCGTCCACCGGAGGGAACGGCACGCCCGCCCCCGTTGCCGGCCTGGCCTCAGTTCGACACATGGCTGCGGGGAGATGACAGCGAGCGTCACCGCGGGCTGCGGTACCGGCCGTAAAGCGTTTGACCCCCGCCGGTGTACGGCGATCGGATGGCGCCTCATGAGCACACGGCAGATGCATGCTGGCCAGCACGCCATCGACGACGACCTCGTACGGCGGCTGGTCACCGGGCAGTTCCCGCAGTGGGCGGGGCTGGCGGTGGAGCGGTTTCCGTCCGGCGGCACGGTCAACGCCATGTACAGGCTGGGCGACGGCATGGTCGTACGGCTGCCGTTGGTGACGGGTGGAGCCGAGGACGTAGCGATGGAGCGGGAGTGGCTGCCTCGACTCGCGTCCCGGCTGCCCACGGCCATTCCCGAGGTGCTGGGGGCCGGGGATCCCGCCGAGGGGTATCCGTGGCCGTGGTCGGTGTACCGGTGGCTGGCCGGGGAGAACCCCGGGGCGGGGGCGCTGAGCGAGCCCGTGCCGCTGGCCAGGGATCTGGCCGGGTTCGTGGCCGCGATGCGGAGCGTCATCCTGCCCGGGGCGCCGGAGGCCCACCGTGGCGGTCCGCTCGCCTCGCTCGACGCCCCGACCCGGGCGGCGATCGAGGAACTGCGCGGGATCCCGCAGGAGGGCATCGACTGCGATGCCGTGACCGCCGTATGGGAGGACGCGCTGCGGGCCCCGGACTGGGACGGGCCGCCGGTGTGGCTGCATGCCGATCTCATGCCGGGCAACCTGCTGGTGGACGGCGGCAGGCTGACCTCGGTGATCGACTTCGGGTGCACGGGGGTGGGCGATCCCGCCTGCGATCTGTTCCCGGCGTGGAATCTGCTGCCGGCCGACGCGAGGAAGGCCTTCCGCGAGGCGCTCGGCGTGGACGACGCGACCTGGAACCGCGGCCGGGGGCGGACGCTGTCGCAGGCGCTGATCGCGCTGCCGTACTACCGCAGGACGAACCCGGCCATGGCGCACAACGCCCGGCACGTGATCCACACGGTGCTGGGAGAGGGCTGAGGCCGGCCCGTACCGAGCCCGCAGTGACGGGGGCGGTGACCGCGCTACTGCGGCCGTGCCCATGGTGCTGCGGGCTTCGCGTGCCCGTGTTTGCGCGCACGCTGGCGTGGGGGCGACGGTGTGCCCTCATCGCGGAGAACCAGGTCTGGCCCGCCTCCGCCGTGGCGGCGGGGCGGGCGCGTACAGGCGAGTCGGGGCGCGTCACGGAGAGCCGGTGGCGCAGAACCAGTGGTGCAGAGCCGGGGATGCAGAGCCAGCGGTGGGTCAGCCGCCGAGAACCAGGGCGGTGGCGATGGCCGGGCCGAAGGCGCCGCCCAGCTGGTAGCAGAGGGCGAACAGGCCGATCGCCGTGGGGCGCTGGGGCTCGGGGGCGGTTGACGCGGCGTACATCGAGAGGACTGCGTTGCCGGCGGTGGCGGCGAACACCCCGCCCATGGTGGCGGCCAGCAGGAGCGGCCCCCAGCCGCTGAACGCCGCCACCACCGCGGCCAGCGCGCCGATCCCGATCAGCACCGTCAGTACGGCCGCCCGCCCCATCCGCGCCGAAGCCGCCGCCAGCAGCCAGGACAGCGCCGAGCCGGCGAGCAGAGCCACGAGCTGCCCGGCTCCGGCCGAGCCGCTGTCCCAGCCCGCCCGGTCGGCGAGCAGCCGCGGCACGGCGAACAGCAGGGTGAAGTACGAGGCCGAGAGGGCCAGGGCCAGCAGCGCCGAGGTGAGGAAGACGGGCTTGCGCAGCAGGGCGGCCGGTACGAAGCCGTCGGGGCGCCGTCGTACGTGGAGCGCGAGCACCGCCCCGGCGACGGCCGCCGAGCCGAGCGCGGCCAGCGGCGCGTGCGGCAGCAGGACCAGCGCCGTGGCCAGCACCGTCAGCAGGCCGGCGCCGCGCGCGTCGAACCTGCCCGGGGCGGGCGCGGCCGCCTTCGCGTACTTGCTCACCGCCGGCACCGCCAGCAGGGCGACCGCCGACACGCAGAGCGAGAGCCGCCAGGACACGGCCTGCGAGAGCTGGGCACCGAGCAGCGGACCGGCCGCACCGAGCATCCCGAAGCCGGCGCTGATGACGCCCATCCGGCGGGCCGAGCCGGCGAGGCTCATCGTCGCTGCCACCAGCCCGGCGCCGCCGGCCGCCTGCGCCGCCCGGCCCAGCAGGGTCAGGGGCAACCAGGGGGAGGCCGCGACCAGGAGCGTGCCGCCCACTACGAGGACGGGGCACAGCCTCAGCACCGCCCGCAGGCCCCGGCGGCGCAGCAGCCCGGCCATCAGCGGGGTGCCGACGGCCATGGCCCATGCGAAGGCGGCGACGAGCCAGGCCGCGGTCGAGGTGCCCACCCCGAGCGAACGCGCCATGTCCGGAAGGATCAGTACCGGCGCGTTCGCTCCGGCGGCGATGGGTGTGGCCAGCAGCGCCAGCCAGAAGACGGGGACCGGTCCTGGGGCCGTGGCCATGAGGGTGCGCCCTGCCGCGGGGGTGGTGGGTGAGGTGTGGGCGGTGGCGGTGGACATGGGCGCCGCTCCAATCCATCTTCAAATTAACAATCTCAACGTTAAGATAAAAGCACGACGGTCGTCTCAATGTCAAGTCTCTTAACGTTGAGCTATCCTGGACGAGTCGGCAGCGCGCGGGACGAGCAGCGGAAGCGAGGAGCATCATGAGTGACGCAGTGGACGTGATCGTCGGCCAGTGGGTGGCGGAGCGCCCTGACCTGGCCGGGGAGCTGTGGCCCATCGAGGTACTGGCCCGGATCCAGCGGATGAACCGGATCATCGAGAAGCAGCTCAAGACCTTCGTGGCCGAACGCGACCTGGAGGTGGGCGAGCTGGACGTCCTCACCACCCTCCGCCGGTCGGGCCCCCCGTACACGCTGACCGCCGGCGCCCTCATCCCGGCCGCCATGGTGACCTCGGGCGCGATCACCAACCGCATCGACCGGATGGAGACCAAAGGCCTGGTCGAGCGGGTACGGGACGGCCACGACCGCCGCTCGGTCCGGATCCGCCTGACCGAGCACGGCCACGAGATCACGGAAACCGTGATGGCTGAGCACCTGCGTCACTACGCTGGTCTCCTCGCCCCCCTGGACCCCGCCACCTGCGCAACGGTGTCCGCTGCCCTGCGTACCCTCCTTGAGGCCCACGGCGACACCTCGATCACCTGAGGCCCTTCAAAGCTGCCCGGGCCGATCAGGATGACCTTGACCACCAGGGCGTCGACTGGGGCCTGTCCATCCCCGACGCCCTCGATCACCTCATCGCCGGGCGCACCGACTCGCCCGCGGAGTGCGCGGGCAATGCCTACAACTCCGCTTTGCAGCACATCATCGACCGTAACGCTTCCGACCCTTACCAGTTGGGCACCTACTCCAAGCCCTCGACGTTCTTCGGCCTGGTGGACGACGAGATGCGCCGCCTCGGCGTGCCCGCCGACCTGTTGCCTCACGGCTACCTCTACGGGGGGCTGCCCGACGACTTCCCCCACATCCCGGGCTCGGTGGACGGCTACCCGGCCATCGGCCACCTGCCGCTGGCCAAGACCAAGGCCGCCGCCGACGCCTACCGTGCCGTCCTGGACCGGATGGACCCGGACTTCCGGTTCGACGTCCAGGAGCTCATCGAGAAGCTCGACTTCGAGCATGACGAGTGGGAGGACGCCACGAAGAACGTCGACTGGTACACCCAGGACACGCTCTTCTTCAAGCTCACCTGACCGACCTGCATGAGCGTGCGGGGACGCGCTCGTTCATCGTCGACTCGGTGCACCGCGCGGGTGACGGTACAGCCCCCAGGTCTGTCATGCCCTGCCTTTGGCCCTTCTTCACCCGTTGGGGACCGAGTTGCAGCGCTCTCGCATCGCGCAGGCGTCGCAGACTGTCTCCTTGCGCTGGTGCGGGGAGGTGGGGCGTGACGACTGATCAGGGAGGCGGCAATGACCGAGGAACGCGGACGGGCCGGCGAGGATGCGAGAGGGGGTCCTCGCCGAGCATCTGCGCAACGTCCCCCACGTCATGGCGGCCCCCGGAGCAGGTGCACGGCCGTCGCCCTCCCCTGCCTGCGCCCGTTCTCCCTGGGTGGTGAGCTGCTCATCGCTTACGCCGCCGACCACGGGACCCCCTGCGCCCGCTGGGTCAGCACACCACGCGACAACTCGTCTTCCGCGCCGATCGGGGCCGACCGGTTCCGCGACGCGCTTCAGTACCCGTTACCCGTTTCCCCCGCCGACTACGAGAGGGCAGCGTCATGACGCACGAGCTCACCCGCGCCGAGCGCATCGAGTACCAGCAGCGTCAGGACGCCGCGTACCAGGCCGGCGAGGAAGCCGTCACCCGTCTCCAGGCAGCGCTCGCGCTGGCCGGGCTGACCCTTCCTTCCCTGGGCAACGACGGACCGGTGGCCGGCCACGGCTTCGTCAGACTCGGAGGGTGCAGTGCGGCTCTCGCCAACCAGCTCGCCGAGGTCATCGCAGCCGGCGCACAGGCGCTGCACGACCAGCAGCGGTGAGCACCATGGCCCGCACACACCGAGCGGCCTGCACGGTGGTGCGCACGCCGAGGCCCCAAGGCCACCAACTGGCCTTCAACAGCGCGTCGTTTCCGGTGGCAGCGCCGGCCAGGCTCATCACGGCGCCGGCCAGCAGGAAGAGGAACGCCACATCAACCCCCCGGACCGGCAATCCAACCGGCTCACCGACATCCTCCCCTGCGGAAACGCTCTGGTTCAAGGGTCGGGACGTCGGTCGGTGAGGCTGCCGCGTTCGTAGCGCAGCCCTACCGCCCCAACCCCCACCCCGACCACCTCGGGCGTGGTGGGCCGCGCTGTCGCCGGATTCGTCAAGGGCACGTGCCGGCTGTCAGCCGAGCCGCACGCTGTCCCCCCACCAGGACTTCGCGGGTACGTTCCACGACTTCATCGGCGTACCGAATCTGGCCGACGTGTCGGACTTGAAGGTGAAGAGAGCGCTGCGCCCGTCGTCGTAGCCGTAGAACGCGGCCACATCGGACCGGCCGTTGCCGTCGAAGTCGCCTGAAGTGATCTGGACGTTGTGCGCCCACCACTCTCCGGGGGCGACGTTCCACGACTTCACCGGGTCGGCGAAGCCGCCGTCCGCCCGCGCCCGGAAGGTGTGCAGGGCCACTGCTCCGCTGTCGTAGCCGTACATCACGGCGACATCGGTTCGCTGATCGCCGTCGTAGTCGCCGGAGGTGAGTTTGACGTTCTTTCCCCACCATGACTTCTCGGGAACGTTCCACGACCGCACGGGGGCTTCGAATCCGCCCGCCCCGGTGGACGCGAAGGTGAACAGGGCCGCCCGGCCGTCGTCGTATCCGTAGAAGGCCGCCACGTCGTCGCGGCCGTTGCCGTCGAAGTCACCCGAGGCGAGTTTGACGTTCTCGCCCCACCAGGACTTCTCCGGTACGTTCCACGACTTCACCGGAGCGGCGAACCGGCCGGCCGTGTCGGGCTTGAAGGTGAACAGGGCGGCCCGCCCGTCGGCGTACCCGTAGAAGGCCGCCACCTCGTCGCGGCCGTTGCCGTCGAAGTCACCCGAGGCCAGCTGCACGTGCTCCGGCCACCACTGACCCGCCGGTACGTTCCACGACTTGACCGGATCGGCGAAGCCGCCGTCCGCCGTCGACAGGAAGGTGAACATCGCCACCGAGCCGTCCGCGTAGTCGTACATCGCGGCGAGGTCGGCCCGCCCGTCGCCGTTGAAGTCACCGGCGACCGGCTTGACGCGCTTGAACGCCCAGTTGCCCGGGGCCACCCGCCAGGACTTCACCGGGTCCGCGAACCCGCCGTCCGGCCTGCCCAGGAAGGTGTGCAGGGCGAGGGATCCGTCGGCGTACCCGTAAAAGGCCGCCGTGTCGTCCCTGCCGTCGCCGTTGAAGTCGGCGTGCACGCGGGACGCCGCGTCCTCACGCCAGGCGGGCTCGACCGGCTCGGCGGGATACGGGTCCGTGTGGTCACTGCCGAGACCGGCGGCGGGGCCGCACCTGGGCCAGGCACCCTCTCCCTGCCCGGCCAGGGTCTTCTCGCCGATGAGGATCTGTTCCTTCTTGGTCGCCAGGTGCGGGTAGGCGGCGTACCGGCTGCCGCCGTAGGCCTTCCAGGTGCTGAGCGAGAACTGGAGACCGCCGTAGTAGCCGTTGCCGGTGTTGATGCTCCAGTTTCCGGAGCTCTCGCATTGGGCGACCTTGTCCCACGTCGCCACGGAGGCGGCGGTGGCGGGGGCGGTCGAAACGCCCACCAGAGCAGCCGCACCGGTCAGCAGGGCCGTAGCGGCGGCCGCGGCGCGCAGGCCGCGCTTTCCTGCGCCCGGTTCGGTCCTGTCGGGGTATCTCGTCATGTTGAGGTCCTGTCTGTATGTCGCCCGGGCGGCCCGCGGAAGGCGTGAACGCGACGGCGGGCACGCGCCGGGCAGGGGAAGGGGCGACGGCGCCGGGGGCGCCGCCGCCTCTGCGCGGTGGCCGTACTGAGGGGCCGGTGGCCGTACTGAGGGGCCGGTGGCCGTACTGAGGGGCCGGTGGCGCGTGGTCAGCCGAGCTTGACGTGGTCTCCCCACCACGACTTCTCGGGGACGTTCCACGACTTCAGCGGCGTACCGAACAGCCCGCCCGCGTCGGACTTGAAGGTGAACAGGGCGGACCTGCCGTCCGTGTATCCGTAGAAGGCGGCCACATCGGACCGGCCGTTGCCGTCGAAGTCTCCGGAGGCGATCTGGACGTTCTCCGCCCACCAGTTCTCCGGGGCGACGTTCCAGGACTTCACCGGGGCCGCGAAGCCGCCGTCGGCAGCGGACTTGAAGGTGAAGAGGGCCATCGCGCCGTCGTCGTAGCCGTACATCACTGCCACGTCGGCCCGCTTGTCGCCGTCGTAGTCACCAGCGGTGAGCTTGACGTTCTCGCCCCACCATGACCTTTCCGGCACGTTCCACGACTTCACCGGATCGCTGAAGCCGCCTGTGGTCGTCGACTTGAAGGTGAAGAGCGCGGCGCGCCCGTCGTCGTAGCCGTAGAACGCGGCCACATCGTCCCGGCCGTTGCCGTCGAAGTCCCCCGAGGCGAGCTTCACGTTCTTGCCCCACCAGGAGTTCTCGGGGACGTTCCACGACTTCACCGGCGCGGCGAACCGGCCGGCCGTGTCGGTCTTGAAGGTGAACAGGGCGGCCCTCGCGTCGGCGTATCCGTAGAAGGCGGCGAGTTCGTCGCGGCCGTTGCCGTCGAAGTCGCCCGAGGCGAGCTGGACGTGTTCGGGCCACCACTGCCCCGGCGGTACGTTCCAGGACTTGACCGGGGCGTTGAAGCCGCCGTCCGTCTGGGCCAGGAAGGTGAAGAGGGCGACGCTGCCGTCGGAGTAGTCGTACATCGCGGCGAGGTCGGCCCGACCGTCACCGTTGAAGTCGCCGGCGGACAGTTTGACGTGCTCGAACCACCACTCCTTCGGCGGGACGCTCCACGACTTCACGGGGTCCGCGAAGCCGCCGTCCGCCTTGGCCAGGAAGGTGAAGAGGGCGACGCTGCCGTCCTCGTATCCGTACATGGCGGCCACGTCGTCGCGGCCGTCGCCGTTGAAGTCTCCGTTCACGCGGGATGCCGCGTTGTCCCGGACCACATCGGACGGCAGTGCGGCGCCCGCGACGTCCACGTAGTTGTAGTCGATGTTGATCCTGACGCCGCCGAAGGTTTCGGGGATGTCGCCCCGGTACTGGTGGACGCGTCGCCTGCCGCCCCAGTACGTGCTGCCCGGCAGGTTCATCGAGGAGTTGGAAACGTCGGCCAGGCCGTTCCAGTTGGCGCTCCACAGCACGTCGGGCTTGGCGTAGCGCGAGTTGTTGTGCAGGGCGGCCATGTCGGGCGAGTTGCTGGCGTTCACGTACACCCCGGCCCGGTACCCGAGCTCGCGCACCCGCGCGCTGAAGCCGGAGACGTAGTCCATGACCCGCGTGCGGTACGCCGTGGAGGAGTACGGCTCCATGTCGGTGTAGATCACCGAGCTCGGCGCGAACCCGAGCCCCTTGGCCTTCGCGACCGCGTCGTCCGCCGACGCCCTTCCCTGCTGCATGCCGTTGGTGGCCGACACCCCGCCGGCCTGCAGGCCGGCGTAGATCGCCAGCATGTGCCAGCCGTCGGCGGTACGGTCGCCGACCCAGCCCGCGGTGAGGTTGGGCTGGGCGCAGACCCGGGTGGGCCCGCCGATGTAGATGCCGACACCGCGGAAGGGTGAGGCCTGCCACGCGGTCATCGCGGAGTCGGAGGGGGCGGCGCAGGCGTCGAACGCCTTGCCGGTGTATCCGGTGGTGGGAGCCGCGGCGGCGAGCGCGGTGCGCGGCGCGGCCATCCCGGCCGCCGGCTCGGTCGCGAGAGCGCCGGGGCGGGCGCCGCCGCCGACCTTGCCGGACCGGACCACGGCGCTGATCGCCTCGGTGGAGGTGCCGTGGGAGGCGGTGATCAGCAGTCCGGCCCCTTCGAGGGCGATCCTCACCTCGCGGTCCGTGTTCTCCTTGAGACGGTCGGGAAGCCTGCCGCCCGCGGGAACGCGGATCACGGCGGCGGGATCCAGGACGGTTGCTCCCGCGAGCGGCTCGATGACGAGAGCGTCGGTCTTCTGACCTACCGGATCGGCCGGGCAGGACTGCTCGGTTCCGGGGTGGCCGAGGTAGACGGTGGCGCTGTCGAAGCGGACACAGGTGGCCGGGGCCTTCTCGAGGTCCACGACCTTCCACTGCTGGGGAACATCCAGCGTGAGACCCCGGTAGCTGACCGGCACGGTGTCCTGGTGGGCGCTCCGCGCACCGGCTCCGGTGGCCGCGGCCTGCGCCATCGGCAGGCCAGTCAGGGTGAGGGCGGCAAGGGCCGAGGCGACGATCAGGGGTCTGAGGCGGTGCGTCGTAGGCGTCATGGGTGCGTGATCTCTTCCGATGGGCGGAGGCCGGGGGCGGGGCGGGCGTCCTGCCCCGCCCCGCCCCCGGGTGCTTGTCGTGGAGTTGCGGTGCACGCTCCGGGCGGCGGCGCGGCGCGTTCCGGCGCGGCGCGTTCCGGTGGGAAGTGCTGCGGGGTGGAGTCCGTCAGCCGAGCTGTACGTTCTCGCCCCACCAGGACTTCTCGGGTACGTTCCACGACTTCACGGGGTCGGCGAACTTGCCCGTCGCGTCCGGCTTGAAGGTGAACAGGGCGGCCCGGCCGTCGGTGTAGCCGTAGAAGGCGGCGATGTCGCTGCGGCCGTTGCCGTCGGAGTCGCCCGAGGCGATCTGGACGTTCTCCGCCCACCACTGCCCGGTCGGTACGTTCCAGGACTTGACCGGGGCGTTGAAGCCGCCGTCCGTCTGGGCGGTCAGGGTGAACAGTGCCGCGCGGCCGTCGCTGTAGCCGTAGAAGGCTCCGACGTCGCTGCGTCCGTCGCCGTTGTAGTCGCCGGCGGTCAGCTTGACGTTGGCGAAGGTCCAGTTACCGGGCTCCACGGTCCAGGACTTGACCGGGTCCGTGAAGCCGCCGGCGGCCGTCGACTTGAAGGTGAACATGGCTACGGCTCCGGTGTCGTAGCCGTAGAGGGCCGACACGTCGTCGCGTCCGTTGCCGTCGAAGTCACCCACGGCGAGCTTGACGTGCTCGCCCCACCAGGACTTCTCCGGTACGTTCCACGACTTCACCGGAGCGGCGAACTTGCCCGTCGCGTCCGGCTTGAAGGTGAACAGGGCGGCCCGCCCGTCGTCGTACCCGTAGAAGGCCGCCACCTCGTCGCGTCCGTTGCCGTCGAAGTCACCCGAGGCAAGCTGCACGTGCTCCGGCCACCACTGGCCCGCCGGTACGTTCCACGACTTGACGGGGGCGTTGAAGCCGCCGTCCGCCTTCGCGGTGAAGGTGAACATGGCGACCGAACCGTCGCTGTAGTCGTACATCGCGGCGAGGTCGGCCTTGCCGTCGCCGTTGTAGTCACCGGCCGTCAGCTGGACGTGTTCGAACCACCACTCCTTGGGGCCGACCGCCCAGGACTTGACCGGGGCGTTGAAGCCGCCGTCGGGCTTCGCCAGGAAGGTGAAGAGGGCGACGCTGCCGTCGTCGTAGCCGTACATCGCGGCCACGTCGTCCCGGCCGTCACCGTTGAAGTCCGCGTTCACGCGGGTAGCGGTGTCGTCCTGCTGCTTCTCGGGGACGGGGACCGCGTCGTCGACGATGTTCTTCATCCGGACCGGCTGGAAGGGGCCGTTACCGCTGAAGTACGGATAGGGGATGGTGCGGTGATGCACACCACTGGGAGTGAATTCATAACCCCAGTACGAGGTTTTGGCGCTGTTGGCCCAGGCCTCGAACAGCACCACGTGGCCACCGGCACCGGAATCGTCGTCCAGCAGCGCGTCACCGGGCTTGAGCTCGTCCTTCGTTATCCATTCGGCGACACCGTTGGGCACGAAGGCCGGGGTGGTGAGCGACGAGGACAGCCCCCACGCCATGGAGACGTATCCGGAACAGTCCATCCGGTAGCCCTGGTAGTAATTGGTCCAGCTGTAATCAAGCCCCTTGCCCACCCACGACTTGGCCCGCTTGATCGCTTCGCTGCGGGTCATGGCGGCGGCGGCCAGGCTCGCCTCCGATCGGAACCCCTGCGGCACGGGGGTTATCTCGCCTTGGCCGGCGCCGGGGTAGTCCGCGTCAGCGTTCTCGAGCTGTGCGGACGCGGCGAGCGGCTCCGGTTCCGCCGATGGCATGGCGGTGGCGGTGGTGGCCGCGCCGAGGCCGAGTGCGGAGACGAGTAAGACCGAGACTACGGAACTTCGGTACGAGCTACGCTTGTTCACTTTTCCCTTTCGTATTTCTTCTTCACGGTTCTTCTTCACGGTCTCTTTGGCGCAAACGCCTTCAGACCAGTGCGTCCTTGTACGCGATGTTCACCCGACGGTCGCCCGACGCACCGGAAGCGAAACCGAAGGCCAGCCGGGGCAGCGTCGTACACCTAGGACGTCAAGCCCCGGTCGCTGCGGAGGGCGTGCCTGCGACTGTCCCCCGTGCGTGCCGCCGCAGGTGTCACCCCGTACCGGCCCCGCCGGCTCCCCCCGCCCATTCCGGACTGGTGTTCGACCGACAAGGATCACAGCATGGCCCTGACACAACGTGGCTGGCTATCCACTTCCGTTGAAGTCCCGACACGTTTCCGGATAGCGGACACCGGCTTGCGGCTTCACTGTCTCGCACGGGCGTTGCGCACCGTTTGTGAGGGAGCCTCCCCGTACGCCGCGCGGTAATGGCCGGTGAATCGGCCCAAGTGCGTGAACCCCCAGCGCAGAGCCACCTCGGTGACGGTCTCCGCGGTGTGGCCGTAGGCGACGGCGAGGAGGTCACGGCGGGCGCGGACCAACCGCGCGCTGCGCAGATACGCGAGCGGACTGACGGCCAGGTGTGTCCGGAAGCCCTCTCTCAGACTCCATACGCTCACCCCGGCGGCCTGCGCCATATCGGCCACCGATATCGGTTCGTGGGCATGGTCGCCGCAGAAGTCCGCAGCGCGTCGCACCGCGGCGGGCAGGGCCCCCGGGCCGCGGCCCGCCACCGCATCGACGAGCGTGTGCGGCTGTGCGTCCAGCAGCCCGTTCACGAGGAGTTGCTCGAAATGCAGTACCGCCAGGGGGGAACGGACGGCGAGGGCGGAGTCGGCGAACTCGGCGAAGTGCTTCACCAGACCCAGCCACGCCCTGACCGGCTCCGACCGCTCGTCAAGTACGGGCGCGAAGCGCAGGGCCCTCCCCGGCTGGTCGCCGAGCCGGAGGCCGAGAGCCTGGTCGACCATCGGACGCGGGATGATCAGGACCCGGTTCACGCTGTCCTGGTTCCAGCGCATCGATATCCTCTGTCCCGGTCCGATGATGCTGAGCGGCGAGGAGAGCGCCTCCCCGTTCACGGTGACGGCGCCGCCGCCGGCGAGCGGGACGTGAATGTTGTAGAAGTCCAACGGCCCTGCGGGCGTGACCTCGACGTCGGCGCCGTACGCCAGCTCGTACAACCCGAACTTCCCTTGATGGGCGCACCGGAAATGACCGTCGAGTGGGTGATCGGCCAGCACCGACATGCGGTTCGGCCCGAACCTCGTGCTGATCAAGTCATGCAGCTCCTCCACGTCGCTCCCTCGGAAGAGGAGACCCTGCTCTCCTGGGGCCGCATCCTCTAAATCGGTATCGCCCATGACAGACATACGCCTCACTCGTGTGGTGGTTGGGATCTCGACAAGCCGCCCGCGTTCGACTCCCCGGGGTGGCGTCGACCCGCGCGGCCTCGCGGGAGTGGGTGCGGCCGAAGTACCGCCGCCGCACCACAGGCCGTCGCTGCCGGGGGCCTTGGGGCCTCGTCGTCGGCTAAAGGCCGGGGGATGCTGCCTGCCGCGCTCCCTGTCCCGGCGGGTCCGCGCGGCGCAGTCCGTGAAGTGCCGGGCATGGAAGGGGTGGAGCGGTCGTGCTCGATGGCCGAGGCCCGCACCCGCAGGGTGAGGACCGCCGCCGGACGGGGCTCAGTTGAGGTCGGTGGCGAAGAGCTCCAGATGTCCGCACTGCTGACAGCGGTAGGCGTCGATCTGGCGGCGAGGCCGCCCCATCCGCTTCGCCCCGCCGAACAGGCCCCGCTCCAACGGCCCAGCGATCCACCGGGCGTAGCCGCGAGCGGACTCGCCGGAGTCCTCGACGAACCCCGGCTCCAGGCTGCCGGCAGCGCCGCAATAGGTGCACCTCATATCGCTCACCAGGCCAGTGTACGAACGGCCGGCTCGCCGACGGCATGGAGACGTGGCGTACTGCGCAGACTCATGCCGCGTGACCACGTGAAGCGGACCTTGTACGGCCAGCGCCCCCAGGGACGCCCCGACGGGCGGCGAACACAGGCCGGAGGGCCGGTACTCCTCCCCGAACGAGCGAGCGCGGGAGTACCGGCCCTCGGGCCACTCTCGCGGCGCTGCCACCGCCGCACGGGCTTCCTTAGCGGAACGTTAGATCTGCGTGCCGATCCTTGTCCGGCTACGGCGCCGGACGCATGCTCTGGATACTTCCCCGCGGCGGGGGGCGCAGGGGCAGTTCGCCGCCTCCCCGCAGGGACTTCCGCCCCCTCAGGGACTTCCGTCTGGAGCCGCCATGTCTTCGTCCGCCGTCATGTCCAAGTCGCCGCCCGGGGACGAGCGCAAGAAGCGCCGTCTCGCTCTGATCGGCGGGTCGCTCGGCAACCTCGTCGAGTGGTACGACTGGTTCGTCTACGCCAGCTTCGCGATCTACTTCGCCGACTCCTTCTTCCCCGGCGACAACCCGACCACGCAGCTGATGAACACGGCGGGGATCTTCGCGGTCGGCTTCCTGATGCGCCCCGTCGGCGGGTGGGTCCTCGGCCGCGCCGCCGACCGGCACGGCCGCAAGAGCGCGCTCACGCTCACCGTCACCATGATGTCGGTGGCCGCCCTGCTGATCGCGGTCGCCCCGACCTACGGGCAGGCCGGCTACTTCGGCGCGCTGGTGCTGCTGCTCGCGCGGCTGCTCCAGGGGATGAGCATCGGCGGCGAGTACGCGGCCAGCGCCACCTATCTCACCGAGGCGTCGGCCCGCAATCGGCGCGGCCTGGGCTCGTCCTTCCAGTACGTGTCGATGACCTGCGGGCAGCTGCTGGGTCTCGGCATCCTGATCACGTTGCAGCACACGCTGACGACGGCCCAGTTGGAAAGCTGGGGCTGGCGGATTCCGTTCGTCCTCGGGGCGCTGTTCGCGGTGGTCGTCTTCTGGCTGCGGCGGCGGCTGCAGGAGACCGACGCGTTCAAGGAGGAGTCGTCGGGCGAGGACGCTCATGACGACAGCACGCGCGGCACGCTGAAGGCCCTGTGGCAGTACCGGCGCCAGGCGGGCCTGGTCATGGCGCTCACGCTCGGCGGCACCGTGGCCTATTACACGTACACCACCTACCTCACCAAGTATCTGGTCGGCAGCGCCGGCATGGAGAAGACGACCGCCACGCTGGTCAGCTTCACTGCACTGACCCTCTTCGCCGTCCTGCAGCCTTTCGCCGGAATGCTGTCCGACCGGATCGGCCGCCGTCCCCTGCTGATCACCTTCGCTGTGGGCTGCACCGTCGGCACGTACCCGATCATGACGGCTCTCGGGTCGGCGTCCTCGTACTGGTCCGCGCTGGGTCTCTCCCTGCTGGCCCTGGTGATCATCACCGGCTACACCTCGATCAACGCGGCGGTCAAGGCCGAGCTGTTCCCGACCCGGGTGCGGGCCCTGGGCGTGGCGCTGCCGTACGCGATCGCCAACGCGCTCTTCGGCGGCACAGCGGAGTATGTGGCGCTGTGGTTCAAGAGCAGTGGCCACGAGACGATGTTCTTCTGGTACGTCTCCGGGTGCGCACTGATCTCCCTCGTGACCTACGTTCTGATGCCGGACACCCGCAATGTCGCGCTCAGCCGCGCCGAGGCCGAGGCCGATGCCGATGCCGAGCAGGTCAACGGCCAGCGCCACGGCCAGGATCAGCCGGCGGCTCCCGCCGAGGCCGCGCGCTGATCTGCCCCGGTGACCTGGGACGGCGGCTCCCGTAAGCTGCTGCCCCCGGTCGCGGGTCAAGAGTCACGAGGTACGTGTCACGGGTCACGGGTCACGCACGGGTCACGGGTCACGGGTCACGGGTCACGGGTCACGGGTCACGGTCACGGGTCACGAGGGAACTGTCTATGCACGCGCTTCTCGTCGAGGACGACGACCGCATGGCCCAGGCCCTCGGCACCGCCCTCGCCCAGCGCGGTCACACCGTCCGCAGGGTCGGCCGTGCCCTGGACGCCCTGCGGCACGTCCGCGAGGCCGAATTCGTCCTGCTCGATCTGGGCCTGCCCGACCTGGACGGGCTGGAACTGCTGCGGCGGCTGCGTACCGTCTGCGACGCTCCGCTGATCGTCGTGACCGCGCGCTGCGAGGAGCGCGACATCGTGCAGGGCCTGCGGGCGGGCGCCGACGACTATGTCGTCAAGCCGTTCCGGATGGCCGAGCTGATGGCCCGTATCGACACCGTACGCCGCCGGACGGGCGCGCACTCCGGCCGTTCGGGCGCCGGCCCTGCGGACACCGGCGGACGGGCCGTGCGCACCGGAGACGTCGAGGTCGACCTGGCGGGCCGCACCGTCACCGTGGCGGGCACCGAAGTGCGGTTGACGCGCCGGGAGTTCGATGTGCTCGCCTTCCTGGCCGCCCGCCCGGACGAGGTGCATTCCCGCGAGGTGATCCTGGACCGGATATGGGGTGACGTCTTCCTCGCCGCCTCCCGCTCACTGGACGTCCATGTGGCGGGCATCCGCGCCAAGACCGGCCGCTCCGGCCTGGTGCGTACCGTCCGCGGGTTCGGCTACCAGCTCGGCTCCCCGTCCCCGCACGACGGGCGGGACGGCGAGCGATGAGGCGCAGGCTCCTTGCCGTGCTGATGGTGTTCATGGGGGCAGCGGCGCTGCTGCTCTGCGTCCCCCTGGCCGACGCCTACGCTCGCGGACGGACCGAACACCTGCTGTTGCAGCGGCGCTCGGAAGCGGTGCGGTTCGCCGATCTCGCCGAGCGGATGCGCACCGACGCCGACCGGGCGGAGCTCCTCGCCGAGATCAGCCGGTACGCCCAGCTGTACGGAGCCGGGGTGGTCGTGGTCGACACGGCGGGAGCGACCATCGCGCGGGCCGGAGCGGGGCCCTCTTCGGAAACCCCCGCGGCAGCCCCCACGGGCGCAGCCACGGACGCCACCACCGCCGCCACCGGCACCACCGACACCCGCACCGGCACCGGCACCGGCACCCAGTCGAACGCCCCGGCCGATTCGGCGGACGCCCGTCGCCGCGCCCTCACCGGCCGCTCCACCGACCGGCTGCCCACCATCCGCCCCTGGGGCCCGAAGACCGTCGTGCTCGCCGAGCCGGTGGGCCGGGACGAGCGGGTCAGCGGAGCAGTCCTGTTGGCCGCGCCCACCGATGCCGCCCGCCGGGACGTGACGGTCCGCTGGGCGCTCATCGCCGCGGGGGCGGCCGCCGCCTTCGCGGCGGCGGCCCTGGTCGCGGCGGGCATCGCACGCTGGCTGATGCGCCCGGTCCTCGACCTGGACCGGGCGGTGGAGGGCCTGACTGCCGGCAGCCTCCAGGCACGGGCCGTCTCCGACACCGGGCCGCCGGAACTGCGCCATCTGCGGCAGCACTTCAACACCATGGCGGAAGCCGTGGCGGCCTCCATCGGCCGCCAGCGCG
Source organism: Streptomyces sp. NPDC003038 (assembly GCF_040611115.1). Classification (NCBI taxonomy): domain Bacteria; kingdom Bacillati; phylum Actinomycetota; class Actinomycetes; order Kitasatosporales; family Streptomycetaceae; genus Streptomyces; species Streptomyces sp. NPDC003038. Next base: position 434,358 of record NZ_JBEXNN010000002.1, on the reverse strand, counting down.
ACTTCGTCGCCGATGCCTCCCACCAACTGCGCAATCCGCTGGCCACTCTGGTGCTGCAGCTGGAGAACGTCGAACCGCACATCGCTCCCGGTCCCGGCCGGGCCGAGCACACCCGCGCCCTGGACGAGGCTGAACGCCTGGAGGAGCTGCTCGACGGCCTGCTGGCCCTGGCACGGGTGGAATCCGGCACGGTGGAGCTGAGGGAGCAGGACGTGTCGCAGGCGGTACGGGAACGGGTGAAGGCCTGGACCCCGGTCTTCCGCCACGCCGGACTGGAACTGAGGGACACCGGCCTTCCGGACGACCTGCGGGCACGGGCACTGCCCGACGCGGCGGGCCGGATCCTGGACACGGTCCTCGACAACGCCGTCAAGTTCGTGCCGCGCGACGGCCGCGTCGAGGTGTGGGCCGGGCACGGCGCGGACGGGGATGCCGTCGTACGGGTCGCCGACGACGGGCCGGGAGTGCCGGATGACCAACTGCCGCTGCTGCTACGGCGTTTCGCGCGCTGCCCCGAGCACCAGAACGTTCCCGGCAGCGGGCTGGGACTGGCCATCGCCCGCGTGAGCGGCGGCCGGCTCGCCGTCACCGGCAATACGCCGCACGGCCTGGTCGTCGAGCTCCGGCTCCCCTCCTCGTGACGGCTCAGCCGTACAGCGACCGGTAGTACGCGACCGCGCCCGGGTGGAGCGGCACTTCCCCGGTCGAGATGGCGAAGCGGGGCTCCAGCCGCGCCCCCGCGGTCACCTCCCGCAGCAGGTCACGCCACCGGTCGAAGACGACGTGGAGGAGGTCGCGCACGGCACTCCGGGGTACGTCCGCACGGGCCAGGAGGTAGTTGCCGACCCCGACGGTTTCCACCGGCTCTGTCAGCCCGTACGCTCCGGCCGGCAGCGTGACGGCCGTGTAGACAGGGCCGTAGCGCTCCCGCAGGGCGCCCACGTAGCCGTCCAGCGGCAGAAACCGCAGTGGCAGCTCGCCCGCCAGCCCCGACAGCGTCGGCGTGGGTACGCCTCCGGACCAGAACAACGCGTCGACCGTTCCCTCGCGCAGCGCCTTCGCCGACGCTGCGAGCCCGAGGTCCCGCTCGTCTGCCGGCGAGGGGCCGCCGCTCAGCCCGGCCGCCCGCAGGACGCGTCCCGCCACCACCTGCACCCCCGACCCCTCCGCACCCGCTGCGACCGGACGCCCGGCGAGGTCGTTCACGGACCGCACGGGCCCGGCCGCCGGTACGAGGAGGTGGGTGTAGTTCACGTAGACCCGGGCCAGCGCCGTCACCGCGGCCGGCCGGGAGAACGGCTGACGCCCCAGCACCGCGTCCTCGGCGACGTCCGCCATGGCCAGCGCCAACTCGACGGAGCCGTCGTCCAGCTTCCGCAGGTTGTTCACGCTCGCTGCGGTGCTCACCGGGACGATCTCCAGTCGGCGGCCGCTCGCGGAGACGGCGTGCGTCAGGGCCTTACCGAAGGCGTTGTACGGACCGCCCTCCGGCCCTGTCGCCAGCCGCAGTCGCCGCACCGGCCCGGAGGCCGCAGAGCATCCGGCCGACGCCGATGCCGATGCCGTCGCGGCCGCGGCCGCGACGGCCCCGAGCCCGGCGCGCATCACCCGTCGGCGGCTGAACTCTGCGCTGTTCACGCCGGAAGCGTAGCCAGTGCCCGCGGCCCGCCGGGCTGGGCTCCATCACTTCCTCTCTGGTGCGGCGGTGGCAGGGGACCTCGCTTGAGTCGGCGAATGAGTCGGCGAAGGCCCTGGTCGCGCGGCGGTTCCAGGCGCCGCGCTGGAGGGCCTGACCCGGATGGCTCATCTCCGGGCTGATGCGGGGGGAGGTGGGGCCGGGAGGGATACGGATATCCGTATCCCTCTTCGCACAGCCACCCACCGGGAGACATCGATGAGCCGTATCAACCGACGTGACCTCGCTCTGCTGACCCTGCGGGTGGGCACCGGAACGGTGCTCGTGGCACACGGGGCGCAGAAACTGTTCGGCTGGTTCGGCGGCGGGGGCCTGGCGGGGACGGCGGCCGCGATGGAGCACATGGGTTTCCGGCCCGGGCGCCAGAGCGCGATCGCCGCCGGACTGGGTGAGGCAGGTGGCGGGGTACTACTGGCGCTGGGCCTGGCCACTCCCGCTGCCGGCGCCGCGGCGGCGGGAGCCATGGCGGGGGCCGTCGCGGTCCACGCGCCCGCCGGGTTCTTCGCCCAGAAAGGCGGGTACGAGTATCCCGCCTTCCTCGGTTTCACCGCAGCCACCATCGGCCTCGCCGGGGCCGGCCGCTATTCCGTCGACCACGCCGCCGGTCACCGCTTCGACCAGCCGTGGACGCTCGTACTGGCCTTCGCGGGCAGCGCGCTGGCGGCGGCCGCGGTGGTCGGGAAACGTGCCCGGGCACAGGCGGCGGCCGCCGAGGAGTAGTGCGGGCGGAGCGGCCGTGCGGACGGGGCCGCTGCCCGTACCGGGGCGTGGCGTGGTGTTGACCGGTCGGCGAGGAACGGGCGGCTCCCGCTGCCGGCAGCCGCCCGCTCGTCCGTCCGTTCGTCCGTTCGTCCGTTTCTGCTCTCGGGCCGATCCGGCGTTACGGCGCCATCTCGTACGCCCCGGCGAGTGCCTCTACACGCGCCCAGACGCGTGCCGAACGGTCGGCGTCGACGATCGGGCGCCGGACCGCGCCGAGCGCCCAGCTCTGCTGGTCCGTGGTGGCGGAGTCCTTGCCGTACAGCTCGACCGCGTGCGAGGAGAAGTCCCGCACGAGGACGGCGAACAGTTCGTCGAGCACGTCTTCGTCCAGACCGGACAGGCGCGCCTGCTCCAGGATCAGCTGGCCGTGCACGACCAGTGCGAACAGCTGGCCCACGGCCAGGAGGAGATCGAGGTCGCGGCTCTGCTCCTCGCCGGGGGCGGCCGTCGTGACGAACTCGCACAGGGCGTCGGCCTGCTCGCGGAAGCGGCCGACGTTGGGCACGGCGGCATACGCGTCGTAGGCGGTGCGCCAGTCGTGGAAGCGTACGGAGCCCAGCCCGCGAGCCGGCCCCTGGCGGAAGAGGAACGCGTCGTCGGCCGCGTCGAGGCGGGTCGGCACGGGCGCGTACTCGGCCGGTTCCAGGAGGTGGTTGCGCATGAACTTGAGGATCAGCGCGAGGTTGACGTGGACCGTGCCCTCCAGCTTCGGCAGCCCGCGGATCTCGACGGCCGCCTGGGCGAAGTAGGTGTCCTTCTCGAAGCCCTTGGCCGCGATGACGTCCCACATGAGGTCGATGACCTTCTCGCCCTCCGTGGTTACCTTCATCTTGGTCATCGGGTTGAAGAGGAGGTAGCGGCGGTCGTCGGGTCCGGCCGAGCGGAAGTAGTCGACGGCGCGGTCGCTGAACAGCTTCATTCCGACGAGGCGGACGTACGCGTCGGTCAGCTCGCGGCGCACGTGCGGGAAGGCGGTGACGGGCCGTCCGTAGAGGATTCGGTTGTGCGCGTGGGTGACGGCCTCGTACATCGCGTGCTCGCAGATGCCGATCGACGCGGTGCAGAGGTTGAACTTGCCGACGTTGACGGTGTTGAGGGCGGCGTCGAAGGCGGCGCGGCCGGTGTGCAGGACGTCGTCGGCACCGACCGGGTAGTCGTCAAGGCGGAACTCGCTGACGTACTTCGAGGAGTCGACGACGTTCTTCACGAGCCGGTACGCCGGGTGGCGGCTGTCGGCGGCGAAGAAGACGTAGCCGTCGGGGCCCTCGACGTCGGTACGGCGGCCGAAGACGGATACCAGACCGGCGGCGTTTCCGTTGCCGATGTAGTACTTGGAGCCGCTGGCCCGGAAGCCGCCGTCACCGTCGGGCTCCAGCAGCATGTCGGTGGAGTAGATGTCGGCGCCGTGGGCCTTCTCGGACAGGCCGAAGGCGAACACCTCGCCTTGGGACAGGAGTTCCGCCGCGCGACTGCGGGCGGCGGCGTTGTCGCTCTGCCAGACGGGGCCGAGACCGAGGATGGTGACCTGCCACGCGTACCAGTAGTCCAGGCCGTAGAAGCCGAAGATCTCGTTGAGGGCGGCGATCCGTGCGGTGTCCCAGCGCTTGTCCGGCTCCTCCTGACCGGCGGCGGGGGCCGGAGTCAGGAACGTCGCGAAGAGCCCCTCCTTCGCGGAGAACGCGAGGAAGTCCGCCAGCCAGGCACGGGAGCGGTAGTCCTCGATCAGCCGGCGCTTGCCGCGGTCCTCGAACCAGTCGACGGTGGCGCGCAGCAGCCTGCGGGTCTCGGGGTCGAAGTGCGCGGGGTCGTAGGTGCGCGGGTTGAACAGCAGCGGGTCGGTCATGGGTGGTCACCTTTCGGGTCGAGGGATCGAGGGGGCGAGGGGGCGAGGGGGCGGGAGGTCGAGGGGGCGGGAGATCGAGGGATCGGAGGTGAGGGCTGAGAGGTGGTGCTGAGTCGCCGGCTGCGGGGAGTGTCGGGCCGTGCGGAGGGCGGGGCCGGCCTGCTTTCCGATGCCTGCGGCGGGTACGGAGGGCGCCGGCGCCGGGAATGTGGCACCGGACCGTCTGGCGCCGAACTGTCTGGCGCCGACGGCGCCGCTCCGCACCGGTTCAGCGCTCGGCAAGCCGTTGGAGCGTGGCGAGCACGTCCTGGAGCCAGGCCAACGTCATCCGCTCGTAGGCGATGCCGCCTCGGAGTACGACGTGCTGGAGCTCCCGCCCGGCGTCTGACGCTGCGGGAACGTCCGGGCCGGTGAAGTCCCGCAGCTCTCCCGCGAGGTAGTGCGTGAGCTGGTCGGTGTGCGCCCGGTGGTGCCGCTCGACCTCGCGGATCAGCGCGGCCGGGTCGTCGAAGGCCGCGCCGCGGATCTTCACCGCGAGCTCGTGCCGGACGCTGTCGGGCTGGATCGGCTCGTGGAGCCAAGCGGAGAGGGCGGCCCGGCCGGCCGCGGCGACGGAGTACTCCTTCTTGTCCGGCCTCCCCTGTTGTGGCACTTCAAGGACGTCGACCCAGCCGTCGCCCTCCATGCGTTTGAGCACGCGATAGATCTGCTGGTGGGTGGCGGTCCAGAAGTAACCGATGGACCGGTCGAACCGACGGGCCAGCTCATAGCCGGAACCCGGCTTCTCCAGCAGAGAGACGAGGATCGCGTGCTCAAGCGCCATACCCAGATCCTTCTATGCAACTTGTTGCATAGACAAGCGCTACCACCCCGGTGAGACACGTCTCACCCCGCCCGGCGCCGCCGATTGTTGGGCACTGCCGGGCCGAGCTCCGTTCGGTGCTCCTGCGCGGCCGGGTCCAGAGGCGTGAGAACGGGGGCCACCGCCAGGTCGTCCACCTCCAGGGCGGGGCCCGGCGGACGGCTGAGCCCCCTCAACGAGCTCGGCGTCGGCGTGGGCGTCAGCGTCGGCGTCGGCGACCTCCGTACGCGCAAGCTCGGTCAGCGGCCGCCCTGTTCAGCGTCGGCGATGTACGGCTGGTCGTCACCGAGCCCGGCGAGGGCCCAGGCAAGGGCGTGCTCCTCGGCGGACAGGCCCAGCGTGCTTCCCTCGGCCTCCAGTTGCTGGCGCAGTCGGCGCTGCTGGTCCGCGTGGGTGCGCAGCGCGGTGCGGGCCTCGTCAGCGGTGACGCCGAGGGCGGCGGCCACCTCGTTCCAGGTGGCGCCCAGCAGCGCCGCCTCGTGGATCCGGTTGCCGTAATGGGCAGTGACGGTGCGGCGAATCGCCTCGCCCAAGGCCAGGCGAGCCAGCGCGTCCTGAGCGCTGCCCCGCTCGGCGTTGCGGTCGAAGTCCGCCGGCAGCGCGTTGTTGGACAGCCGGTCACCGTGGTCGTCGTAGCGCTCGGCCAGCCAGGCCAGCGGCAAGCCGTCCGGCAGGTCGTCGGGCGTGCGGACGGGAAGCTCCTGGAAGTTCTTGCGCGCATCGGTGCTCATGGGGCGGGGTCTCCTCGACGGCCGGACGGGTGGGAGAGCGGACGAGCCGGGACATCGGGATGGACCGAGCCCTTCCCATGCCCCTTGCCATGCCCATGATGCCCCGCCGTAACCCGGGGCCGGAGGCCAGGCCGCCCCCGCGGGGCGGCTGACCGCCGGCCGGCGGTCCTTCCGGGCCTGGCCGGCACGCTGGCAGCCACGTCCCGCGAGAGGTGTCAGGGGCCGTACCGCGGATCAGGAAGAGCGTAGGCGCAGATGCGTCGTGAGGTGGTGCTGCAGAGGCTGACCCACCGCCGCCATGTCCTGAACCACCGTCATTTCCCCGGCGTGGAGGGTGTACCGGCGCCGTGTGCCGGTGACCTCCTTGGCCAGGGGGGTGAGGGCCACGTCCTTGGTTTCGATCTCGATCTCCGCATCGGACACGTGCCCGACGTACGTCTCGACGATGCCGGTGGGGTGGGCGAGTACGACTTCCAGGCCGGCATCGGGGGTCACCCGCCACCACCCCGTCTCGCGCCCGGCCGGGCGGATCGGGGCCCCGGACTCGTCGATCAGCCATGCACGTGCCTCGTAGCGCAGGAACGGGCGGCCGTCGTGGCTGAAGGTGATCTCCTGCTCGTACTGGAAGTCTTGCTCAAGCGTCGGATACTGGCCCCGCCCCCGGCCGTGCCAGCGCCCCAGCAGAGGCAGCACCGGCCGCAGCAGGGGGTGCGGATCGGGTCCCTCCCCGAGGACGTGGCTGTCGGGGTACGGATTCTCCTGCGGCGACTCGATCACGTTTCACCTTGCCTGTCTGCGTATCCCCCGGCGGTGCGCAGCCTAGCGTGACGTGTGCGGTCCCTTGCTGTTGGCTCCCTCGCCGGTCCCATCGGTTCCGGCGGTCCCGGCTGCTGGCCCCGGCTCCGGTGCCCAAGGGCACGGTCGTACCTCATCAACGCGAGGACGGCGCGGCCCGGAGTAGTCCTCAGGCCACGCCCTCCTCGTCTCTGCTCTGGCTCGTTAGCGCCAGTCGATGGCGCCGCCCACGCAGCCAGCGTTGTAGAGCGGGTTGCCCCCGACGACACCGGCGGACATCTCGCAGGCGCCGTAGTGAACGGATCCGCCGTTCGGCTGGTCGTCGTCCGTACCGTGGGCCACGGCGGCGGCAGCGCCACCGAGGACCAAGGTGGCGACGAAGGTGGCTGTGGTGACTGCGGCCCGGATGCGCATGACTGCTCCTTAAGGGAGTGAAGGGGTACTGGGCTCCTCAGAGATCACCTCTGCGGAGGGCGGCGAAACACCCCGTGGGTCGAATGGACGAGCGAGTCACGGTCCAGGTTGCGAAGGCCGACTTTCCGCGGAGGCCCACCTTCCGACGACTGCGGTTGTCCCTCCGCGCCCGTGCCAACCGGCCCAGGACGGCATCGGCAGGCACCCGACAGCCGCCTGCCCGCACGACCGCGTACTTTCCCGCCGGGGCGGCAAGACGCCGGAATGGCCTCACACCAGACAGTGAAGTCTTCCCGGCGCGCCTGGGGGCCGGCGGAGCACGCGGCGAAGGCACGAGCCCCACGGCCCTGCGCCCCCTCCCGCCTCCTTCTACCCGCCCAAGCGGTCGAGCTGGGCGTCACCCGCATCGCTGCCGCCCGGGCCGGCTGGCAGCGGCCAGCGCAACCTCGGGCTCTCCCAGTGCAGCGGCAGCGCGGTGAACGTCGCGGCCCCCTGATGAACGCCCCGGCGGCCCTCCTGGTCGACAAGCCCATCAGCGCGCTGAACCACGGTCTCGGTCCGAGACAGTACCGAGCGGAGCCGGACCGCCACATGGCCGGGCTCGCCATCGACTGGAACAGCACTTATGCGGAGGCTCTAGCCATTGATGTCGAGCGCCGTTCCTCACACGACCATCCGCACACAGCACGGCGTCCGCCAGCTCGAACAGCTCATCGCGCCGGGCAGTCAGACACGAATAGCACTCGCTCCGGAAGCGTGACGCTTCCGAACGCTTCCCTGCGGACATCGTCAGGCGGCAGACTCACCGTCACGGCCTTCGTCGTGGTCACGTGCACCTTGGTCGGAGCACGTGATCAGACGGAGGCCGCCCGCACGTCCGGCGAATAACCAGGTGAGCTACCCAGTTCGAGGTGCCGGTCGAGGCCGCAGGCTCAATCTGAGTGCCCGATCGGCTCAAGTGGAGGCGGACAGCCGGGCAGCGGCGGGCTCCCAAGGCTGCGGCTCACCCGCCTCAGTGTCCTCGAATGCCTCCGCCTCGTACCACCCGGTGCCAGAGAGCCACGTCTCCAGCCACGCGTCCAGGCTCCCGGCATCGACGTACCAGGCGTGCTCCCAGCCGTCCTCGCCGGCGTTCGGCTCGAAGAGCAGTACGGTTCCCGCCTCACTCTGGCAATCCACGGCAGCGAACATCCCGCAACCCCAGGTCAAGATCGGCAGAATCCCGGGCGGCCCGTGCGGATCATCCTCACCCGCCGACTGAGCTCGCTCGGTACGGAATGCCTCGACGGCAGTCTGTCCCTGCCCCACCAACGGAAAGAGCTGGTAGCCAGGGCCGAAGCCGCCATTGGCGACCTCTCGATACAGCCTGGCGAGCAGAGGGGGCAGTGCCATACCCAGAGCGGCTTCTGCAGAAGCCAGCTCCTCCTCGGTCACAGGAGAAGTCAGTGCCTCCGCTTCCGAACCAACGCGCTTTGCTGCCCGCTCCACAAGATCACCGAGTTCTGCCACGCCTGTGATCCTGCCAGCCACCGCTGACAACCCATCGAACGCCCCAAGGTTAAAGAACAAGCTGAGCTTGTTCTTTAACCTCGCGTGCTAGCTACGCGGGCCGTTGCTGATACACGAGGACAGGAACGTTTGGGGCAAAGGCGTCGACTGCGGTCTGCAGGCGCTCGGTGTCAAGACGCCAGAGGTTGACGGGTCGGCTAGCACGGAGGAGTGCATACTCGACGTGCGGTACCGTGCGCTCCGCCTGCTCGGGGGACATGATGCGGTTCGGCCCCGGTAGTTCTGGGGTTCCCGCACGGCGGTGGACGCCGATGTAGTTGATTGGGGTGCCGGCCGTGTGCTGCTGCCAGAGGACTATGGACGTGATGTCCTCCCACGGCACGAACGCTGTCTGCGCCTTGTAACGAGCCGGCGCACCGCCGAGTAGGACGCCTGCGCTGTCGGCTCGGAATGCGACCAGACGTTTCCACCCGGCTCGGGACAGGAGTTGGAAGGGGCTGCGGGTGAAGTGCGTCTCGTAGACGGCGGGATGCTGATCAACCATGGCTAGAGGCTACCGAAACGGTCCTGTCTCGTACCGGCGCCCGAGGGCGCAGGCCATCGGTGCGCTGGCGAAAGCTGCTCGACGGGATCCGCCGACCGGTGTCGGCCGGACCCGCTGGCGGGATCTGCCGCCGGAGTACGGACCCTTGGCAGACGGTCCACGGGGAGCTGTGCCGCTGCCGGCCCGCAGGCGGAGCACCTGCCTCCGGGTGTGGTCGCAAGGGCCGCCATACGTATCCGGCCCGTAGGGGTGTGCCCCGGACGGAAGGCCCGCGTCCGGCGCAGCCACAGCAGGGGCAGGCATGACTCGTGCACCACGGTCGGCAGCCGAAATGGTGCGGACCGTCACGGTGCGTGTCAGCGTGATCCCGGAAGAATCCGCACCCCACACAACACGAGGAGTCGCCGTCATGGGCGGTATGCAGGACAAGCGCCACGAGCCGGGCAAGGGCCGCGAGGAGCAGGAGCGCCTGCGGCGCCCCGGCCAGGACCCGGTCCACCCGGAGCCCAGCCAGCCGTCGCGCGGGAAGAGCCCCGGCGAGAGCAAGCGGCGCCGCGAGGAAGACCTGCTGGGAGAAGAGCCCGGCGTGCGTGACGAGGAACTCTGACCCGCTGCTGAGCGGTTACCAGTGACGGCCGGCCGGTCACGACCACGAGACGTCGAGCGGCAGAACTCGTGTGAACGACAGCCATGGCCCGGCCGGGGCCGCCCCTCTCGTCGGCGACGTTCGTGCCGAAGCCGAAGCCGAAGCCGAAGCGAAGCCGAAGCTCCGGTGGGAGGCGATCGAGCCGTTGTCCTCGATTGACGTGATCACCTTCTGCCGCCGTGCACCACGACGTTCCGCGGCCTCGGCCAACCCACCGGGGCCCGCGGGCGTCGTCCCGCGTAGCTCCGGTGCCTGGGTCAGCGACCGGATCGGCGACCATGACGCTCCGCGTCTCGGGTCCCCAGTGACCGTGTCGCCCGAGCCGACCGAGCCCAACAGCACCCTGGCGCTGCCGGGCGGCGGCCGGATCCTCGTCAACGAGTGGTCACCGACGCCCGGAGCGGACACGGGCCTGACAAGTCGAGGCCGCGCACTTCGTAGTACGGGGCCTCCCACCCGTACAGGCCGGTACGGGGCATGGGTCAGCGGAGGTTGCTCTTGAGCGCCGCGATGTACTTGCCGATCGAGTGGTCACGCACGCCGTCACTGGCGGGAGCGAACGGATCGGCCGTCAGCCCCTTCGCCCGGTCCGCGAGGCCTCCCAGCAGCGTGGTCGACTCACGGACCTTTCCGGAGGCGTCGATGTAGCGCAGGGTGTCGACGTGGGTGTAGGCGGGCTCGGGTGGGAGTTGGGGGACGATGTCGTTGTTGTTGACGAAGCGGTGGATTCGTTTGGCCAGGCCCTTGTTGCAGGCAGCGGCAAGGAGGCGGTCGCAGGTACGGGGCTGGCCGAAGGTGTAGATGCCGTCGGCGGTGAGTTTTGGGTCCTCAAGGTGGAGGCGTGCGCCGGCAAGCATGGCGAGGGCGCCGCCGAGACTGTGGCCGGTCAGCCACACGCTCTGCCCGTTGGTGCGGAACTCGGCGATGGTGTCTTTGACCTCGGGGTAGACGGATTCGAGGGCTTCGCCGAAGCCGTAGTGGATGTAGCCCGTCTTCCCCGGGCCCGGCCACGGCGGGGTCGTGGCGTCGGAGAGCCAGTCGCGGATCTGAGCCGGCTCGGTCCCGCGGAACGCGGTGATGATCATGTGATCGCTGGCCATGGTGAAGGCCTGCGTGTCTTGCAGCGGGAACGGCGGGGTGAACCGGGTGTGGTGATGACGCACTCGGTCAAAACCCCACTCCCGGGCCTTCTCCTCGATGACGGGCTCGGCCTTGTAGGCCACATCGGCTACCTGGGCCAGGCAGTACGCGTGCGCGACGCTGTAGTCCTTGGTGTGGTGGTCGATCGCAGTAGGGACAGACACAGAAGGGTCCTCTCAGGAGTAGTCGGCGGTTCGGAAGCCTCGACAGCCGAAACGGCAGGTGCAGGTACAGGTGCAGCAGGGCCTGGTACGGAGGCGAATGCTTGGGCGGCCGGCCCCCGGCGAGGGACGAGACGCCGCCTGCTCCCAGCGGGGCGGCAGGCGCGGTGGCGGGCCCGCGCGACAGAGCCGGAACAAGCAACGCCCGCATATCACTCGTCGGCCGCGCTCGGTCGGGGGCGAGCAGCTGCGGTGTTACACGGCGCTCCCGTAGCGGACGGACGGTGGAACCCAAGGCAGTATTCCGACAGCCGCAGCAGCGCTTCCCGCTCAGCCTCGTCCGCGGCCGGGCTCCAGCGGAACTTCGTCGCCGTGCGCTGCGCCGCGCCCTTGTCCGCCTTGGGGCACATCACTTGGTGGTGACGACGATCAGTGTCGACGGGGATCACTGTCCACGGCAGGCCTGGTCGTTCGCGTACGCCTCACCCCCGGTGTGAGCAGGGGCAGGGCTACGAGAGGGAGCGCTGGCGGGCCACGCAGCATGAGGTGCTTGATCACGGCCCTTGGTGTAGCGCGCCCCACCCCTGCCCGACAGGGAACCCGTGGCCAACTCACCCGGTCGGACCGCTCAATTCACCAGCGAAACGATCCCTCGCTCCGCCAACTGCCATCCATCATCGGGTCAGGTCAGGTCAGTGGCGCACAGCACGTAGAGGATCAAGCGCTACCGGACTTCCTTCTCGGTGATCCCGAGGGGCGAGTGCGATCGCTGCGCGGAGAGGGCATCGCCTGCCGCGCCATGGGCAGCGCCCCAGGCACCCCGCTTGGCGGTGCGCTCCAGTTGCGCCACCGGCCTGGCTCCGGCCGGCGCCGCCGCCGACCCGCGCGAGACCGCGTGGTGACGGCATGGCCTCAGCCGGCGCCGAGGGTACTCCGGCCCGCAGGACCGCCGGCCCCCGCGTCAGCTCCCTTGGCCGGGTCGCGCCGCCGTACGGGTATCAGCCGGTGCCGGTAGCCATCCCCGCCGTAGTGCGCCTCCGCGGGGGCGGAACCGAGCAGGTCCTGCCGTCTGTACCGGAACCCGGACGACGCCGTATCCGGGGTGCCCAGCGAAGCCGCCCTGCGCGTGGCTCTCACCGAGGCGGGTCTTCCCCCGCCCTCAGCAGCGGTTGCCTGCTGCGACACGGACCCGCTCGTCGTCGTCGGCCAGGCCGGCCGGGGGCGCCGCGGAACCCGGCGAGCGGGGGCTGGGGGCGGTGCACGACACCGTCACCCAGCGGGCAGTGGAGATCGCGAAACAGCCCTTCGGTCCCCTCCTGGCCCCATGACCGTTCCGCCTGCCCCTGGCCGCTGGCACCGAGGTCGGGTGGGTAGGGGGCGATCTCCCGCGGCGCCCCCCGTCGTAGCTTCGCTCCGTCCGGCGGGCCGACCACCGGCCGGTGCCGAAGTGGCCGCCGAGTGCCAGACCGATGGCGGGTGCATGGGCGCGTACTTCTCCATCCTGCGGGCGGACACGGGGTTGCATGGGTCGAGTCACCGCGCAGAGTGTCGCCCAGCGACGTATGCGCGAAGTGCCCTCGACTCGCCGTCGTGTGCGTCGCCCGCCGACCCGGGCATGCAAGCGTGTCCATCAGGCAGCTGAATCGTTTATCCGACTGTCGCGTGATGCATGACCGCTCCCCCCGAGGCGGTTCCGCGACACCCTCGTTGCCCTGGGCGATCCACCGCCGCCCAGGGCAACGCAGCCCCAGGCGCGGGCGTCCACGCCGCGCCTCGCGCAGGCGCGTTGTCGCCGACAAGGGCGGACATCCTGACACTGGGCTCGGCTGCGGGGCTGGGACAGCGCCTGGACATGCGCCCGCGCGGCCCGCCGCCGTACGGTGACCGGGCCGGCCGCACGCCCCCTACCGAGTACCGCGTACCGGCTACGACGGCAGTCCCCCCGGAGACGTCCGCTCGACAGAGCGCCCGCGGCCCGTCAGCCGATGGCCGGCGCGCTGGTGAGGAAGCGGCGGAGGTCGATGATCTCGTAGCCGCCGGACTGGGCTGCGTCGATGATCCGAGGCAGGGCTTCGGCATCGGTGACGATGCCGTTCCCGGTGCTGCCGACGTGCATCTGGATGATCGCGCCGGGCGTGAAGGCATCGATGGCTCGCTCGACTGCGTCGTCCACGCTCACGCCGCCCTCCGGGCCGAGGTAGCCGTTCGTGTCGGTGGTGAACTCGATCGCCGCGTACCCGAGGTCGTTGATGTCGGCGATGGACTCCGGGGTGGTGGAGCTGTAGGGGAAGCGGAAGAACGGCAGGGGCTCGGCCCGCGCGGCCGTGCGGATCGCCGCGTCGGCGCGGCGCACTTCGTCGGCCCGTTCCGCTGTGCTGAGGTCGTCGAAGTAGGGATGGCTGTAGGAATGGTTGCCGAGGGGGTGTGCGACGGCCATGGCGCGAACGGCTGCGGGGTGGGCTTCGGCGAACTGGCCGGTCGGAAAGAACGTGGCGGACAGCTTCCGTCGCCGCAGCTCTGCCAGAACGGTCTCGATTCCGCTTTCGTCCCATGCCGCGTTGAAGGTGAGCGCCATGACTCTTCGGGACGTGGGCAGTCGGCGGATCTCGGTGCCGAGGAGCCCCGCCGGTGGCCGCGGGCCCGCCTTCGACCGTGATCCACCGGGCAGCCGGGCAGGAGGAGCACCGGCGAGGTTTGCCAGGCGCTCCGGCGCCGCCTCGGCGCCTGAGCAGGGGGTCAGCCCCGCCGCCAGAAGAGCGCCCATGACCGTGCGTCGTCCGACATCCACCACACTGACTCCCTCCGGCCTGGAGCCGCGGTCACAGGCCCGGGCCCGCCACGACTATGCGCGAGCCGTGCGCGGAGCGCCCGTAACCCGCGCCGTGCGGTTGGGTGATCCGCACTGCCCGGAGCTCCCAGCGCTACAGGACCGCGCACTCGATAGCGCGTGACCTCGGTCAGCTTGACGGGGGGACAGCAGGTTCAGCCATGATCACGCTCACGCTCGGCAACCGACCGGCCCCACCTGCTCGCCTGGTCATCGTCCGAGCTCACGGGCACCCGATGCCCCTCCGCCGGCTCTTCGGCGCCACCGGTTCGCCTCGGGCCACGGCGATTGGTCCCGATCGGGGCAATACGAACAGCCGCCAGCGGGTCAGTAGATGACAAACCGCCCACATGCCGACTTCAGGCTCTGACGGCATGAAGCGCCTCGAACACGCCCCATGCGGAACGAACGTCGACGAAATGGCCGATTCCTCCGTAGCCGCTCGATCGATGTACCCGCCAGACTCCTCGGTGGCAGCCGAGCCTCAACCGTGCGCGCCGCGCTGCCACGGCAGTCTCGCTTCAGCCGAACGAAGGAGGGGTCATGAACCGTCGGACCAAGTTCAGCCTGGCCGTAACGACCGGACTCGTCGGTGCCGCGCTCGCGCTCGCGCCCGCCGCCCAGGCCGACGACGTATCGATCAGCGGCTACGACAACTGCGCGTCCGGATGGATCTGCTTCTACTCGGAGAGGGACGGGGGCGGGCAGAAGTGCCAGTGGTCCCGGAATTCCACCGACACCCGTTCCCAGTGTTCGTGGATGCGAGCCGGCACCAACACGCGGTCCGTGTACAACCACACCGGTAGCAGGTTCCACTACTACCACAACACCAACTACACCGATCGGATCGGCAGCACCACCGCCGGCACCAGGGGAAATCTCGCGGGGACCTACACCATCGGCTCGCTCTGCGCCGGTTCCTGCCCGGGCTGACACCCCGCCAACAGGCCGGGTCCGCCTCTCACGGAGATGCGGGAGGCGGACCGCTCCGCCGCCTTCCCACGCCGCAGCCCGGGTCGGGCCGGTCCGGTGGGTGGAAGCAGGCGGTGATGGTCTTGCCGCCGTGGAAGGCGTGGGCGTCCCACCGGTCGGCGAGGGCGTCGATGATGGCGAGACCCCGCCCGGATGTCGCTCCGTCCGGGGCCTCGCGCGGGGCGGGCAGGCGGGGGTCGGCGTCGGCGACGCTGACGTGCAGGCACCGGCCGTCCCAGGTGAGCACGAGGTGGGCGCTGCTGTGCGCGTGGACGTGCGCGTTGGTGACCAGCTCGGAGACCGTTAGAAGGACGGAGTGGACGGTATCGCGGGCGTCCGTGGTCCAGCTGAGCGCGTCCAGATGCTCCAGGCACCACCGACGGGCTTCCCGTGGCCCCCGGTACACCGGGAACGACTTGGCCCACCCCACCGCACGGAGCGACAACGCACCCACCTCGCTTCCCAGTTGCCCGGCCGGTCTCAGAACCGGTCGGCCCGGTGCTTCGGGCGGTGCGTGCCCCGGGAGTTGACGAGCAGCAGCGCCAGCAGCATCGGCGCGATCAGCAGGATCATCGTTCCCATGAGGGATTCCTCTCCTCGTTGGAGCGTTACCTCTGCCCGTGTGACCGCCAGGCCGCGGCCGAAACCCTCGGGGCCCGAGGATGCACCGGACGTGCCTCGGCCTCAGACCGTCCGGGGCAGGTCCGGGGTGATCTTCTCCGCGTATACGGTCAGCAGCTGGATCCGGGTCTCGTGGTTCGACGCCGTCGTGCTGGGCTCGGCGATGTCGCCGGGACGGGCACCGGTCAGATGCCAGACGGCACGCGGAGCCTCTCCGTCGGCCGCCGTCTCGTCGATCGTCACGTCCTGCGCGACTGGTGATCCACCAGCGGAGAGCGCCCATTCCCGGGCGCCGGGGACGTCGGTGAGGACGCAGTCGGCGAGGGTGATGGTGAGGACCTGGCCGGGCAGGCCGCCGTCCCCCTGAGCCCCCAGCCCGTTCACCTCGCGGCAGGTGAACCGTTCCCCACGGACCGTGACGCTGTAACTGCTGGCGGCAGTCTTCTCGGTATCAGTCATGTTCTGCCGCCTGCCCCGGAAGCGCCGCCCTAGACAGCGCCGCCCTAGACAGCGCCGCTCACGCCACGTGCGGCCCGGAAGCCGGAACCGGACCGGGCGGCCGCCGGCCGGGCCGTTCGAGTCGATTCTCCGGCCGCCTGGCACTTCGGCGTGCAGGGGCCACCGAACGGGGCAGGTGCGAGGGGGAACTGGCAGGCCCGAGAAGGGACCGACACCGTGGCACGACCGAGGATTCTCGTGGTGGGCGCCGGCTTCGCCGGAGTCGAGTGCGTCCGCCGGCTGGAACGCAGGCTGTCCCCCGCTGAAGCGGACATCACGATGGTCACACCCCACTCCTACCAGCTGTACCTGCCGCTGTTGCCGCAGGTGGCATCCGGTGTACTGACCCCGCAGTCCATCGCCGTCTCGCTGCGGCGCAGCAGCCGCCACCGGACCCGAATCGTTCCCGGTGGCGCGATCGGCGTGGACCCCGAGGCGAAGCTGTGCATCATCCGCAAGATCACCGGCGAGGTCGCCGAGCGGGCCTACGACCATCTCGTGCTGGCTCCCGGAAGCATCACCCGTACCTTCGACATCCCCGGGCTCACCGAGCACGCGCGGGGCATGAAGACGCTCGCCGAAGCCGCGTACCTGCGCGACCACGTGATCGCGCAGCTCGACCTCGCGGACGCGAGCGAGGACGAGGCGGAGCGGGCGGCCCGGCTGTGCTTCGTCGTGGTCGGCGGGGGTTACGCCGGCACCGAGACGGTGGCGTGCCTCCAGCGGCTGACCCATCACGCGGTGAAGCGCTATCCGCGCCTGGATCCCCGGCAGATCTCCTGGCATCTGCTCGACCTCGCCCCGAAGCTGATGCCGGAACTGGGCGACTCCCTCGGTCGCGCGGCGCTGGACATCCTGCGCCGTCGCGGAATCCAGGTGTCCCTGGGGGTGAGCGTCGCCAAGGCGGGCGCCGAGGAGGTGACGCTGACCGACGGGCGGGTACTGCCCAGCCGGACCCTGATCTGGACGGCCGGGGTGGCCGCGAGCCCCCTGATCGGCACCCTGGGCGCGGAGACCGCCCGGGGCCGGCTGGTGGTGACCCCGGAGATGACCGTTCCCGGCGCGGCCGGGGTCTTCGCGCTGGGGGACGCGGCGGCGGTGCCCGACCTCGCCAAGGGCGAGGAGGGCGCGATCTGCCCGCCCACCGCGCAACACGCCCTGCGTCAGGGGCGCACCGTCGCCGACAACCTGATCGCGACCCTGCGGCACCGGCCGCTGCGGCCGTACGAGCACAAGGACCTGGGCCTCGTCGTCGACCTCGGGGGCAAGGACGCCGTCTCGAAACCGCTGGGCGTGCCCCTGCGCGGCTTGCCCGCCCAAGCGGTGGCCCGCGGCTACCACTGGTCGGCGCTGCGCACGAATGTGGCCAAGACCCGGGTCCTGACCAACTGGCTCCTCAACGCGACGGCCGGGGACGACTTCGTCCGCACCGGCTTCCAGTCCGCGCGGCGGCCCACGCTGCGGGAGTTCGAGCAGACCGACGTCTACCTGACGCCCGACCAGGTCCGCTCCCACACGGCGGCCCTACGCGCCTCCGGCTGAGGCGCGGGCGGCGGCGGCGGGCGGCGGGCGGCGGCCCATCTGGCCGCCGCCCAGGGGGGCGCCCCCCGGCACGCCGCTTCTCAGTGCTTGCCGCGCAGGCGGGCGAACAGTCCGCGGGCCTGCGCCCTCCTCCGTGGATCGGCGGCCGCACGGCGGGCCGAGGCGATCGTCCGCCGGCCCTGCGGACTGCGGCCGAACTGCTTGATCTTGGCGAGTAGTCCCGGCATGGATCCTCCCAGCGTGAGTCCTTCACGACAGAGCGTCTTGTACCCGTGCCAGGTCCGCTGAACCGCCACACCCCGGCCGACCTGGTCGGTCATACGGGTTCACCGGGCAGGGCGCGCCCGCCGGGTCCGACCAGCCGACGCCCCACCCCAACAGACCACCCGTTTCCATCCGACTAGTCCGGGTAAACAATATTTCGTCCCATATGCTCAGCTGTCGGCGGCAAGCCTGTACTCAGTGCATCGCGTGCCGTCGGCGACCTCACGAAATGGAGATCTCCGTGTCCGTCGTCAAGAGCGCCCTCCCGGATGCCGACCTGAAGGTCGTCGGCGAAGCGCTGCAAGGCGCGCTGGTGGATCTGGTCGACCTGGCGCTCACCGCCAAGCAGGTGCACTGGAACGTGGTCGGCCCCCGATTCCGGTCCGTCCATCTCCAGCTCGATGAAGTCGTCACCTCGGCCCGTACCCATTCCGACGTGGTGGCCGAACGGGCCTCCGCCCTCGGCGTGACCCCGGACGGCCGGGCGGCCACGGTGGCTTCGACGAGCGCGATCTCCGGCGTGCCGGAGGGGTGGGTGAAGGACGAGGACGCGGTACGGATCCTGGTGGACGCTCTGGGCGCGGTGATCACCCGCATGCGCGAGCGCATCCAGGCGACGGACGACCCCGACCCGGTGACCCAGGACCTCCTGATCGGCCTCACCGGCGACCTCGAGAAGCACCATTGGATGTTCATGGCCGAGAGCGCCTGAACGGCGCTCCCGTCCCCGTGGATGCCGCCGCCCGTCCATCGACGGGCGGCGGCATCCGCCGTTCCCGGGCTCGGTCGAGGGCGGGTGACGGCGGCCAGGAAGCCGGGCAGTCGGGCAGTCGGGCAGTGCACCCCGCGAGCGGCTTAACCGCCTCGGCGCCCTGAGGGCGAGACACCCGGCCGGCACCGGGTCCCGCGGTCCCGGTCGAGTGCACCGAAGCGCTCGGCCGTCTCCTCGCCGGGCGGAGCGGGGGCGGTCGTCGTGGCTATGTGCGGCAGGGCGTACGGGTACTTCTCCGCGAGCCATGCGACCAGCTGTTCCCGTACCGCGCAGCGTACGGTCCACAGATCGTCCGCGTCCTTGGCCGTGACGATGGCCCGCACCGTGATGGTGCTGGGTGAGGTGTCGGTGACGGCGAGATCCCAGCCGCGGCCGTCCCACTCCGGGCAGGCTTCCAGGATCTCCAGCAGTTTCTCGCGTATGAGGACCACGGGCGCGGTGTGATCGCAGTGGATGAAGACCGTGCCCGTCATCTGGATGCCGCCGCGCGACCAGTTCTCGAAGGGGCGGGCGGTGAAATAGGAGACGGGCATGGTGATGCGCCGCTCGTCCCAGGTACGCACGGCGAGAAACGTGAGGGTGACCTCCTCGACCACACCCCATTCGCCGTCCACCACCACCGTGTCGCCGATGCGGACCATGTCGCCGAAGGCGATCTGGAAGCCGGCGAAGAGATTGCCGAGGGTGGACTGAGCGGCCACGCCGGCCACGATGCCGATGATTCCGGCCGAGGCCAGCATGGACGTACCGAGCGTGCGGAAGCCGGGAAAGGTCAGCAGGATCGCCGCCGCCGCGACCACGGCGACGACGGCGGTGACGACGCGCATGAGCAGAGTCACCTGGGTGCGCACGCGGCGCACCCGGGCGGGATCACGCGTCCCGGTCGCGTAGCGGGCGTACGTCGACTCGACGGCGGCGGAGGTGATGTGCACCACCAGCCACGCCCCGGCGGCTATGAGGACCAGCCAGAGCACCCGGTCCACGGCCGCCTCGTGTTCCCGCAGCGGCCTCCACGGGACCTGCTGGTGGACGGCTCTGAGCAGCGCGGCCAGCAGTACGATCCGAAGCGCCAGGCGGCACCGGCGCAGCAGGCCCCACAAGGGCGTTTCGGGATGGCGCGCGTCCGCACGGCGCAGCAGCAGGTCGGCGATCCAGCCGACTGCGAACGTCAGCAGGATCGCGCCACCCAGGACGGTCAGCAAACACAGAACGCTGTTCATAACTCCTCGGTGAATGATGTCGGCAGGCATGATCCCCGGCGCACGTGCCGGCCGTCGTGGCGGCGGACAGGTGGGCGGACCATGTACCGCGCATGCTGCGGCGGAGGGATTTCATGCGCGCCCCGGCACGGGTCCTGCGCCACACCGTCGTTCCGTTCCCCCAGCATGGGGACCTCCGGGCACGGGAACGTACGGGCATCCGGGCATCTACGACGGCCGCAACCACATCCGGCGCCATTGAAGCCACGGCCCTCGGCGCACGGCGGTCACGGGTGAGCTGGGGACGCGGGCGGGCTTCCCGCCTCTCATTCCCCGCCCGCATACCTTTTAACGGCTTCGTTGATGAGGTGCCGGGTGCTGTCGGGGCTCAGCGCCTGGGCTTGGACGTGCGCGTAGATGTTGGCGTAGATCCGCACGTCGGATCGTTTCTCCAAGTAGAGATCGCTGGTGAACTTCTCCACGTACACCACGCTCGCATCGGTCGTGTCGGCGAACTCGAGCAGCGAGAACTGCCCCGAAACACCAGGGTGCGCACCCACGTCGTGAGGAAGAACCTGGACGGTGATATGCGGCTGGGTACCGAGGTGCGCCACATGCTCCAGTTGCTCGCGCATGACATCGCGGCTGCCGACGACTCGCCACAGCACCGACTCGTCCAACACGGCCCATAAACGCAGCGGGTTGTCCGGGTCGCCCAGCCGCTCCTGGCGGCGCAGCCGTACCTGGAGGCGTGTGGCAGCTTGTTGGGCGGTGGCGTGAGGGACCGTTCCTGCGATGACCGCCCGGGCGTAGGCGGGGGTCTGCAGCAGGCCCGGGATCACCAGGGGCTCGTAGGTCCGGATCGCGGCGGCCTCGGCCTCCAGGCCGATGTAGGCGCCGTACGGGATGTCGCCGTAGGCGTTCCACCAACCCTGTCGGCCCGATTCGCGGGCCAGTCGCATCAGGTCTTCGACGAGCCCCTGGTCCTGGACTCCGTACAGCCGGCACAGATCGCGCACATCGCGCGGCTTGATGAGGCGGCGGCCGTTCTCCAGGAGGCTGATCTTGGGCTGCGAGATGAGCAGGCTCGCCGCCACCTGCTGCGTCGTCATGCCTCTGCGGTGCCGGAGCCGGCGTAGCTCCGATCCCAGCCGGCGCCTGCTGACGGTGGGATTGGTGTCGACACCCACGAGGCCTGTTCCTCCGCTCCGAAGATCTTGCTCGGGCGAGCAGACTGCCACGGTCCGGAGGGCGTTGGACCCGGATGAGCACCGTGTCGTGCAGGCCCACACACCGCTGACGGGCAGTGCCGCCAAACGGTCCGGCCCCGCCTCTTTCCTCATGGACTTTCGCAGCACCATTCCGCGAAACCATGGAAATTCTCGCGCCCCCACTAGGGTCATTAAGCCCATTCAATTTTTGTATTATTTTCCGCCGAATATAAATGGTGGATTGCGAGAAACGCCCCTAATAATCCCGGCGCGATGCACGTTTCTACGTAATATGCCAGCGACGGCGAGACGGTCTTGGGTGACTGAGACCGTCAATGACGCCGCCACCGTCCACCTACAGGAGATGGCCCCTCGATGACGCTGAATACCTCTGGCGCGGCACTACGGCGCACAACGCCGGTATGGATCGCGACGGTACTCGCCACGGTGATCGCTTCTGCCGTGGTCGCCGTGACACCGAACCGGGCGGACGCGCTCGCCACACCTGTTCCCCTCGGCACGGCGACCAGCTTCGCGGTGCTGGCCGGCGCGGCCGTCACCAATACCGGCCCCTCAGTCATCACCGGAGACGTCGGAGTGCACCCGGGAACGTCCATTTCCGGCTTCCCGCCCGGGCTGGTGCTCGGAACTCTGCATTCCGCTGACAGCGTGGCCCAACAAGCCAAGACCGACCTGGTCGCGGCGTACAACAACGCCGCCGGACAGGCCACGGACGGCGCCCTTCCTCCGGACGCCGGTGGTCTGACACTGGTGCCCGGCGTCTACACCGCATCGTCCACCCTCGGGCTCACCGGCACGCTCACCCTGGACGCCCAGGGTGACCCCAATGCCGTCTGGGTCTTCCAAGTCGGTTCCGGTCTGACGACAGCCTCCGCGAGCCGGGTGCTCCTCGTCAACGGCGCGGCACCCTGCAATGTCTTCTGGCAGGTCGGCAGTTCCGCCACTCTCGGCACCAACTCCACCTTCGTCGGCACCATCATGGCCGGTGCGGCCGTCACCGCGACCACCGGGGCTTCCATCGACGGCCGCGCGCTGGCCATCACCGAGGCCGTGACGCTGGACACCAACCGGATCACCCGGGCGACGTGTGACACAGGCACGAACGGCGGCACCACCAACGGCGGTACCACCAACGGCGGTACCACCAACGGCGGCACCACCAACGGCGGCACCACCAACGGCGGCACCACCAACGGCGGCACCACGACCGGCGGTACCACCAACGGCGGTACCACGACCGGCGGCGTGCTGGGCGGCGTACTCGGCGGAGCGACGACAAGCGGCGGCGCGCTGGGCGGCGTACTCGGCGGGGCGACGACAGGCGGGGTGCTGGGCGGCGTACTCGGCGGAGCGACGGGCGGCGCAGTCGCCGGCCCGATCACGGGCGGAACCCTGGGTGGCACAACAGGCGGAGGCGGCCCCAAGCCGCCCGGGAAGCCCGGTCATCCCAAGCCGCCCGGCAAGCCGGGTCACCACAAGCCCGGCAAGCCGGGTCACGAGAAGCCGGGCAGGCCCGGTCACGACCATCAGGGCGAGCACGGCAAGCCCGGCAAGCCCGGCGAGCACCACGGGCACGGCGGCGACAAGTAAGTGCTCCGCACGCACTTGTCATCGTAGTAGTGGGTCGCGCACGGGCACCCATGGCGGGCTGACTGCCGGGGCAGTCGCCCGTGCGCGAGCGAGGACGACGGCGTGCGGCGGAACTTCGATTCCGTCGCACGCCGCTCGCAGGAGCCGGAAAGAGCGGATACATGAGCAGTCTCGACGGGAAGGCCGGGTGGGGCCGTGCTGGGCGGTGTCAAGGCAGTCAAGGCAGCGGACGTGACGGAACCGGAGCAGTCAGCGGCCGGGCGGTCCGCCGAGGACCGCGGCGGCGGTCGGCACGCGGACGGGGGTGATCCGGAGCCGTGCGGCCCGCTGAACGCGGGAACTGCGGCCGTCGTCGTCCTGTGTCTGGCAACGGCGCTGGCCCACGTCCTCCTGGTCTTTCTGCACGTGGCGCCCGCGAACCCGGTCTCGCAGCTCTACAGTCGGCCGATCAACGCCTGGGTCTACCCGCTGTTCGAGCAGAACTGGCGGCTCTTCGCCCCGGACCCGGAGTCGGTCAACCGGCAGATCTCGGCGAGGACCGGGCGGACGACGCCCGACGGCACCGTGGAGGTCAGCGACTGGTTCGACCTGAGTGCCGTGGACGCTTCCGCCATCGAACACAATCCCTTCCCTAGCCACACGGCGCAGAACATGCTGCGCCGAGCCTGGGGTTCCTACCTAGAGGTGTTCGGTACCGACGACCAGCCGCGTTCGGAGCGGGCCGTGATGATGCAGACGTACCTGCGCAACATCGCGGTGGATCGCGTCGCCGCCCACCGACGCGGCTCGTTCGACTCCATCCAGCTGCGGGTGGTCACGCTGCCCGTCGGCGCCTCGGCCACCACGGCCGCTCGCCACCCGGCCACGGCCGCCGCCGTGCCCGCCGACACCCGTTACCTGCCCTGGTGGAAGGTGGAGCCCCGTGGAACGAACTGAGCTGACGTCGACCGGCGCGCCCGCACGCCCGCTGCGGCAGCGGGTGCTCGACCGCGTGGGCGTGCTCTTCGCCCTCCTGATCGAACGGCCGGTCTCCCTGTACGCCGCAGCGGTCCTCCGGATCGGGTACGGCCTGCTCTACCTGGTCTTCCTGTTGCGCGAGTTCCCGCACCGCCACGAGATCTGGGGTCCGGATTCGCCGTGGTCACCCGCGCTCGCGAGGCAGCTCTTCGACCAGACCGGATGGTTCAGCCTCCTCACCCTCTCCGACCACCGTGCGTACTTCGAGACCTGCTACGCGGCCGCTCTCGTCACCTCCGCACTTTTCATGCTGGGCTGGCGGACCAGGGCCGTGTCCGTGCTCTTCGCGGTCGTGGTGGCGTCCTTCCACGCCCGGTCGATCTTCATGACGGACGGGGGCGACAACCTCATCCTCCTGATGTCCGTCTACCTCGTCTTCACCGCCTGCGGCCGTCGCTGGTCCCTCGACGCACGCAGGCGGGCGGGCGCGGCAGCGGACGGGCGCCGGTACCCCCACAGATTCCTCGGGTTCCTCCGGTTCCGCCGGACGGTGGCGACCGTGCTGCACAACTGCGGCATGTTCGTTATCGCCGCCCAGGTCTGCTTCCTCTACGGATCCGCAGGCCTGTACAAGGTGCAGGGCAGCTCGTGGGGCAACGGGACAGCCCTCCACTACGTACTGAACCTCGAACTCTTCCGGCCATGGCCCGCGCTGTCCCTTCTGCTGGACGAGCATTCGGTCGTGATCGCCATCGCCGGTTACCTGACGGTGCTGCTCCAGGTCGCGTTCCCGTTCGTCCTGTTCGGCCGGCTCAAATACCCCGTCCTGACCATGCTGTTGGGCCTCCACGTGGGGATCGCGGTCGTCTTGGGACTGCCGCTCTTCTCCTGCGTGATGATCGTCGCGGACGCCGTGTTCCTTCCGGACCGCTTCTACCGGTCCTTGGGGAAGCTGTGGCCGCGTACGGCCCGACCGGCAGGAATCCCGGGGACGCAGGCTCCGGCCCGGGGAGAATCCGCACTCGTGCCGACCCAGCCAGGACGGGCCGGCTGAACCCGGCAGGAGGTCAGTCGCTCCGCCTGGAGACGTGGGTGGTGGGGACCTGGGTGATGAGGACCCGGGCAGCCTGGGCGATGTCGTCCCCAGGCGCCCGCCCGGGCAGCCGGCCGGCAGGTCCCCGCCCCGCGGGAATGCCGTGGGCTTTACAGCAGGGTGCCGAGGGGACCCAGGTCGATGTTGAGATCCTCCGGGGAGAGACCGAACCGGTCGCGGAGCTGCTCCATGCGGTCTTCCAGAAGCATCAGGGTCAGGCCGATGCGCTCCTCCTGCTCCTCGGTGAGGTCCGAGGCCTCGACCCGGCGCAGGGCCTGTCGTTCCATCAGCTGGCGCAGCAGTTCGACGACGGTCAGGACGAGGCAGGCCAGATCGCGTTCGACGGTGTCGGGGTCGAGGTCGACGCGGCGCGGCTGGTTCACAGGAGTGGCTCCTTCCAGGGGGAAGGCACGGTGTCGTTCACAGAGCTGATGAGGGCCTTGAGGTCGATCCGGACGAGGTCGACATCGGCGATGCGCAGGGTGAGGTCTCCGGCCAGGACGACGCCTCCGGCCAGGAGCCGGTCCAGGAGGTCGACCAGCGCCACGTCCTGATGCGGGTTCACGGGCGCACGTCCGTGCCCGGAGTGAGCGCTGCGAAGGAGTACGGAACCCAGGGGCCGGTGGTCTCGATGCGCAGACCGGGCGGAAGGGCATCACCGGCGGGGATCCGGTCCAGGAAGGCCTGGGACGCGTCGCGGCGGACCAGGTAGGCGGCGTTGAGGACGTTCTGGTCGGTGGTGCCGGAGAGGCGGGGGCTCTGCAGGGGGTGCAGGGTGGCCGCGGAGGCGTGCCGGGCCAGCTCCTCGTGCAGCCGGCCGGCCGTTTCGGCGGCTTGTCGCTCGTCGCCGGACTGGGTGCGGCGGTGTTCGATGCGGCGCCGCAGGTAATCGCGGCCGGTGCCCTTGCCCCCGGGCTGCGCCCCGGCGGGGGCGCCGTCCGCCGGCCCGGGCGGCGTGGTGGGTGCCGGCGGGGCGGTGGGTGCGGGTGGGGCGGTGGGTGTGCGGTGCACCTTCACACCCCATTCCAGGCATCCGTCGAGGCGTTCCAGAGCCTGCGCGAACTGCTCCCGGCCGGTGTCGAGGAGGCGGCGGACCCCGGCTGCGTCCCGGCAGACGGTGGCCAGGCGCAGGGGCACGGCCGTGGTGACGGCGCCGAGGGCGGAAACCACGTGGTCGTGGGTGCGTGCGGTGGCGGCCAGCCAGTCGAGGTCTTCGAGGTGGGCGCGCAGGGGACGCTCGTCGAAGTCCGAGGCGGCGACGCGCTCCACCACGGCGGTGAAGCCGTCGTGGTGGAGCGCCGTGGGCCCCTCTCCGAGTCGCTCGGCGAAGGCGGGGAGGCCGGGCCGGCCGCGGAGCACCGCGTACACGTAGAGGAGGTGGTCATGGGCGGTCATGTCTGTTCCTGCCTTGATTCCAGCTCCGCGATGCGGTGGCGGAGCTCTTCGTTCTCGCGGCCCAGTTCGCGCTGGCGGGCGGAGGAGGAAAGGGCGGGATCCTGCTCCCACCAGTCGATGCCCATCTCCTTGGCGCGGTCCACCGAGGCGACGACGAGCCGGAGTTTGATGGTGAGCAGCTCGATGTCGAGCAGGTTGATCCGGATGTCACCGGCGATGACGATGCCCTTGTCCAGGACGCGCTCGAGGATGTCGGCGAGGTTCGCACTGCCGCCTTCGTCGTAGGGGCGGGGGAGGCTCGACGGTGTCGTCATGCCCGGCTACGCCTTCCGCGGCCGTCCTGGCCGCCCTCGTCCGGGTCGGGTTCGTCCTCGTAGGCGCCCCGGCCGTCGACGGCATCGGCGTCGTAGGCCGCTTCGTCTTCCTCGTCGTATTCCGCGTCGTCGTATTCCGCGTCGTCGTATTCCGCATCGCCGTCGGCCGCGTCGGCGTCGGCGAACGCCTCGTCCTCGTCTTCGTCCTCGTCCTCGTCCCGCGCCACGTCCTGCGGGAGGCGGTCCTCGTAAGCGTCGTCCTCCGCTTCCGCCTCCGGGAGGGATTCCGGGTCGTCCTCCTGGGCGACGGCGACCTCTTCGTCACGGGTCTCACCGCGCCACCCCTCAGGGGCCTCGCCCTTGAGGGTGGTGTAGCGGGCGTACTCCTTCAGATCCAGGCGCACCCGACGCTCCTGGGCCCGCCACAGGTTGCCCGCCTTCTCCAGGAGCCCCTTGGGCTGGTACTCGACCACCAGCAGGACGCGGGTGAGGTGGTCGGCGAGTTCGTGGAAGGTGACCGCGCCCTTGGTGGTTCCCTTGGTCCCTTCCGAGGTCCAAGTGATCGTCGTGTCGGGGATCTGCTCGGTGATGTGGGCCTTCCAGCTGCGGCGGGACCAGAAGATCTTCAGGTTCCCCTCGGAGGAGGCCTCGTCCTGTGCGGTCGCGCTCTCGTCGCCCTTGGCGAAGTCGGCGAGGTCCCGGTACGTGGTCCACTGGTCGTAGGCGTCCTGCACGGGCACACCGACATCGACGGCTTCCAGAATGACCGTGGGTTTGCGGCCCGCGCGGCCCTCGTGCGTGCCACCGAGGTTCTTCAGGGCGCCGACGGTGGTGCCCTTCACGTGCGAGGCCGCGGCCCCCACGGCGCCGCGCACCAGGCCCTTGCCCTCGGCGACGTCGTTGAGTCTGGCGGTGGACCGTCCCAGCTTGCGGCCCGCGCCGACGAGCATGCGTTCGGCTTGGGCGAGCACGTAGGCCCGCAGTTCCTCCTTGGCGCGGTCCGCGGCGGGGTTGTCCTTGAGGAGGGTGGCGATGCGCTCAGGCACGGCTGCGACCTCCCTTGGCCTGCCGGGCTCCGGAGGACTTCTTCGCCTCGGGAGCGGCCGTCTTCTTCTGGGCGGTGCGGCGCGCGGGCGCGCTCCGGGTTCCCCCGGAGCCGGCGCCAGCGCCCGCTGCCTTCTCCCCCGCGGGGCGGCGGGCAGGCCGCCGGCTGCGGGTGGGCTGCTCGTCGTCTTCCCGGTGCTCGTCGTCTTCCTGCTCCGCCCCGGCCTTCTGCGCCTCGGCCCGCTTCGGGCGCTGGGCGTCGTCCGCTTCCTCGCCGTCGCGGTCCGGCCGTTCAGGGTCGCAGGTGCCGGCGAGACCCGACAGGCGCTCCTGGACGCCTTGGGTCCGGTCGTGCAGCCGGTCGGCCAAGCCGTCGAGGTACCGGCCGAGGACCGCTCCGGAGGCCGCGGTGCCGACGCCGCGCAAGTCTTCGCGCAACTGGTCCCCGAGCTCCTTGAACCGGGGGTTCTTCTGGAGCCGGGTGGCGGCGAGGTCGGCCACGGCCCGCGGATCGAACGGGAGGTTCCTGCTCATGATGAGGGTGCCCACGCCCAACGCGAGTTTGGCCTTCTTCGTGCGTCCCAGCGCGTATCCCGCGCCGACGGCGAGCCCTATCGCGATCCGGTTGTTCATCGCTGCTGCGTCCCTGCTTCGAGTCGGGCCAGGAGCTCGTCCTCCCGGCGGTCGAATTCGTCCTCGTCGATCCGGCCCTCGTCCAGGGCCGCGGCCAAGGCCGCGAGCTCCCGCTGCACGACGGAGGGGTCGTAGTACTGCCGCTCCGCCTCGGCGACCACCTGGCCCAGGACCCACGCGGTGCCGCGTACGGGCGCCGCCGGCAGCAGCAGGAGTTCCTTCAGCAAGCCCATGGCGCTCCCTCTCCTCGTCGCCGTCTAGTCGGCGAAGCTGTAGGCCGGCAGCGGGCCGGACACCTGAACGGCGAGGTGGGGATGGTCGACGTGCAACTGCCGGACGGCGTCCAGGAACCGCCGGTCGTGCTCCCGCTCGACCAGGAAGGAGATGTTCGCCAGCCAGCTGCCGCTCTCGGGACCGTGGTTGACGGCGGCCGCGAGGGGGCGAAGAACGCTCTCGACGAGTTCCGCGTCACGCCTCTCGCGCTCCTGGACCGCGCGGGCGACCCGCTCACCCAACTGGAGCTTCTGTTGGTGGCTCCCTCCCCCGGCGGCGCGGTTGGCCTCGCTCAGCGCGCGCAGTTCCGCGTCGTCGCCCAAGACCCGGTAGAGGACGGCTTCCTCGTCGTGCGAGGCCTTGACGTTGTACTCGTCCTTGCCCTGCAAGGCGTCGAGGCGCTCCAGGTAGTGCTCCTCGTGTTCCCGCAGGACGGCGGCGACGGTGTCGTCGTCGGTGGAGACACCACCGAACCGCATCGGCAGGACGGGCCCGGACGCGGCCGCCTCGATGATCACCCTCTGGTGGGCCACCAGGTCGCGGCGCTTGGCCTTCAGTTCCTCGGGGGCCTCGCTGACCAGCGCGGTGAGCCTTCCGCTGGTGACCGTACGGACGGGCCGGGGCGGATTCCCTATGCCGTCCAGCTGCTCCGGCAGGCTCTGAGCGGCGCGGGCGATTCCGTAGACGTACGTACTCATTCCTTCTCCTCCCTGCGCGGCGCGGTGCGCCGGCTGCGGGGCCGGGCTTCGCTCTTCTCCTCCGAGCCCTCGTCACGGGCCTGGTGGAAGGCGTCGGATATGGTCTGTGCGGCGCCGCTGAGGGCGCCCTTCGACTTACCGCGCGCTCCGGACTCGGTGATCTCGCCCACCAGCTCGGGCAGGCCCGGGCTCTTGCGCGGTCCGGCCTCCAGGTCAAGCCGGTTGCAGGCCTCGGCGAACCTCAGGTAGGTGTCGACGCTGGCGACGACCACCCGGATGTCGATCTTCAGGATCTCGATGCCCACCAGGGAGACGCGTACGAAGGCGTCGATCACCAGACCGCGGTCCAGGACGAGTTCGAGCACGTCGTACAGTCCGCTGGAGCCGCCGCCTTGGGCGGTGGGCTGGGCGGGGACAACAGTCATCTTCTCGGTTCCCTCTCTCGTGGTCGAGGCGGGGGCAGCCGCGGGGGCACGTCACTTGCGGTCGGCGCGGCCCCGCTCGTAGCGGCGGTGGCGGCGGTAGCCGGTCAGCTCGCCCTGCCGGTCCAGTTCGACGGTGTAGGAGGCGAGCAGGCTCATGGTGTCCGGAACTCGTTCCAGTTCCACCACCTCGACGGACAGCGTCCATCCCTCCGCGGTGCGTTCGCAGGCGCTGACGGTTTCGGCTTCCACGCCGATGAGCTCCACCAGCTGCCGGCGGGCGGAACGGATGATCTCCACCGTTCCCGGCAGCCGCTGCTCCTCCTGCTCCGGCTCCTGTTCCCTTTCCGCCTGATCGGGTTTCTCGTTTTCGGATGTACTGGCCATCGCTTTCCTCTCTGCCGCGTATAGCCACCGCGGACCACACCAAACGCCTCGCCCCGGAAAGGAGAGGTACCCCGACCAGATGTGGCGGAACGTCAGAAGAAGTCCGCCACTTGCTCCCCTTGGTCGAGGGGCACGGCCCCGCTCATGCCCGGCGAACCGGCCGACATGCCCGCGCGGAAACCCGCGCGGGCCGTCGTCGGCGCCGGCGGAGTCCCCGCCTACAGCCCCGCCTGCAGCGACGAGGACCCGCTGGGGCCCAGACCACGCTCGGCTCCACGCTCTCGGCTGGCTTCACCTGGATGGCGGAACGGCACCGGGCCGCACTCGGCCGCCCTTCTGCCCTGTGCTCCCACGCCTGGATCCGTACCTGTGGCGGAGGGAATCACCACGGGCCCCATCGCCCGGTCATGCGCATCTCCGCAGGGCTCCCAAGATTGGAGGAGTGGCCACCCATCCAGTCGTCGATCCCTCATCACGGGCGGAGAAGCCATGGGGCCTTCCGAACTTCCCTCTCCTCTTTCCGGTCCTCTTTCCGGTCCTCTTTCCGGCGAGGCGCTCAAGGCGCTGCGCCAGCGCTCGCTGGAGCGGCTGCTCGGCTTCCTGACGCCGCAGGACCGTGCGGCGGTCCGCTGCTCCGCGGAGCGCCTCCACAGGCTGCTGCGGGAGCGGAACGCCACGGACGGCGGGAATGTACTGGTCGGGTACGGCGGAGGCAAGGACAGCAGTTACACCCTCGCCTTCGTCCGTGCCGTCCAGCTCACGGCCGCACGGGAGCACGGATGGCTGTTCACTCTCCGAGCGGCCACCAACCGGCACTCCGGTATGCCGCGTGCCGTCATGGAGAACATCGACCGTGCCTACACGGCCTTGGGGATGCACCAGGATCCGGCCTGCGAGCTGCTGCTCATCGACGGCGACGCCGTGCAATCGTTCCGGGCCGACGCCCCGCCCTCGGAGCAAGTCGCCGCGCGCAACCGGATCGACATCCTGATGACCGGCCACCGGACCCGTGCGGACGCCCGCCCCACCTTCTGCAACGCGTGCAATCTCAGCATGGCCAACGCCTTCGGCGTCGCCGCAGCCCACGGCGACGGGGTCGACGTCATCATCACCGGCGACTCCCGCGAGGAGCAGCGCGCCTACGCCATGTGGATCAGCCGGCTGTCGCGCCAGGTGTCCCGGGGCGAGCCGGCCGGGCGGACACCCGGCTTTCCGCGGCTGCTGGGCGCGCTGGACGGGATCGCCCAGGCCTACTTCCGGGACATCCACGGCCCGGACGCGCAGGCGACGGTGGCGGAACACGGTGTCCACACCGACGTGTCGCCCCAGCTGGAGTTCTTCTCGATCTACGGGGAGACCGCCTACGACGCTGGCAGCCACTGGGACCTCCTCACCCGGCACCTGGGCTTCGTCTTCGACGACCTGGCGTTCAGTTTCACCGAGTCCGACTGCGCCAACCCGGCGCTGATGGCGCATCTGCGCGGCCTGAAGTGCCAGTACGTCTTCGGCCGCAGCTACCAGGAGGGGCTGGAGGAATACGTCGGTTTCGCGCTGCGGATGATGCGGCGCAAGGAGTTCCCGCAGCGGCTCATCGACCAGATGGCCGCCCGGTACGCGGGCAGCGACGCACACACGGTCATGAGGTCACGGATGAACGACTTCGCCCAGGACGCCTACGGGCTCGGTGAGCGGCAGCTCGTCTGCATGGTCTACTCCCCCTTCACGGCCCGCGGTGCCCACCTGCGCGGCTACCTGGCGAGCCGGCATCCGGAGCTGGCCGGTGAGGAGGCTGCGATCCATGCGCTGCTCGGGCAGGAGAAGGATGAGGAGAGAGAGCAGGAGACGGACGAGGGGAACCGCGCCGGGCGGACGTCGAGCGACGAGCTGGCCGTGCTTCTGGAACATCTGAGTGGTCTGGATCTCGGCCGGCTGCGGGTGCTGTACCACAGCGAACTCACCGACCAGGTCCCGCGGGGACCGGTACCGGTGCTGTTGGAGAGCATCCTCGAAGGTGACCCGCACAAGGAGCGGATTCGCACCCGGCATTCCCCGGACGGCCCGGAAGTCACCGAAACCCTCTCAGGGCGGTGACCGGGGATGAAAGCGACAGTCAAGCGCGCGTTCGTCCAACTCGGCGCCACCCGGGACGGTCTGGACCCGTATCTGGCCTGCGCGGCCCGGCGGGACATGACGACCGTACTGGTGGAGACTCCGGCCTATCTCCGCTGGCGCCGCGTCCTGCACAGGCAGCCCTTCGGCATCGAGATTCCCGTCTCCGAACCGGAGGACGCCGAACAGGTGGCAGCCGCACTGCGTACCCACCGGGTGGTACCCGCCCTCTTGCTGGCCGGATTCGAACGCTACGCCGAGAGCGCCTTCTCCCTGGCCGCCACCCTGCGCGTCGCCCCGTGGCCACACGTGGGTGCGGACTTCGCTCCGCCCGACAAGCTGCAGCAGCGGACAGGCCTGACCCGGTACGCCCCGGAGGTCCTGCAACCACGGCACGTGCACCTGCCCCTGTCCGCCCGGGGCGAACTCGGCCCGGCACACGCGCGAGCCCTCGAAGGGATGGCCTTCCCCCAGGTCGTCAAGCCGGTGGACGGTGCCGGAGGGCTCGGCGTGTTCCAGGTCCGCGACACGGCGGAACGGGAGCGCGCCGTACGCGCCGCGGCCGCCACCACGAATTACGGAGGCGCGGCCTTCACCGGCCTGCTGGTGGAGGAGCACGTGGAGGGAACCGAGTACTCGGTGCAGGGCATCGCCTGGAACGGGGAAGCACGGCTGCTGTCCTTCTGCGAGAAGGTCATCCTGCCCGAGGCCGACCACGCCGACGGGCTGCGGGGGTTCCGGGAGGCCGGCCACATCGCCGCTTCCGGAGCCGTCGCTCCACGGGCCCTTCAGGACCTGGCCCAATCATGTCTGGGCGCGACCGGTTACCGGCACGGCCCCTTCCACATCGATGCCATCAGTAACGGCGTGGGACCGCACTTCCTGGAAATGGGATTCCGGCTCTCCGGTTCCGGGCTGGTCGCCCTCGTCGAGCGTGCGACCGGACTGCGTTGGGCCGAGCTCGTCTTCTCCACGCACCTGGAC
This sequence comes from Streptomyces sp. NPDC003038, assembly GCF_040611115.1. Taxonomy (NCBI): domain Bacteria; kingdom Bacillati; phylum Actinomycetota; class Actinomycetes; order Kitasatosporales; family Streptomycetaceae; genus Streptomyces; species Streptomyces sp. NPDC003038. Next base: position 401,429 of record NZ_JBEXNN010000002.1, on the reverse strand, counting down.
GGCCTGGAGCCGCCCGCAGCGCCGTACGGCAACGGCCGGCGCGCCGTCGGACAACTCGTCGCCACGCAAGCGCACCAACTGGAACGCGCCCGGGACCTGGCCGCCTCCCACCCCGGCGTACACGTGGAACTCACCCGCAAACCGGCCGGCCCGGAGGAACTCCTCCCGGACGACGAGGCGCCGCTCGCCTCCGACCACCGGCGTCATGCCGTGGTGCGTGGTCGCGTGCTGCTCGAAGGTGACCGAACCGACCAGATCCGTGACTGGCTCTACCAGTGCGCGACCGCCGAGCGAGGCGTGTGAGCCGGCGTCACCGCACCACACTGTCCTTGATCCGCTCGTCGACGTGCAGGGTGAACACGTCCGGCCGTGCGTAATGGCCCGTCACGTCGAAATCGAAACGGGCGCGGACCAGCTCACCGAGGTCGAGCTCGGCGGTGAGAACGCCTTCTGCGCCCCTCAGCGGTCCGGCCAGAACCTCGCCGAGCGGCGAGACGATGGTGCTGCCCCCGTTGATGAGTACGGTCTCCGGTTCCTCGCCCTGGATGGGATGTACATCGGCGGGCACGTCGGCCCGGCACAGATACTGGGCGGCGCTCAGCACGAAGCAGCGGCCTTCGAGCGCCACGTGCCGCACGGTGGCCTGCCAGGTCTCCCTGTCGTCCACCGTCGGCGCGCACCAGATGTCCACGCCCTTGGCGTACATGGCGGTGCGGAAGAGGGGCATGTAGTTCTCCCAGCAGATGGCGGCGCCCAGCCGGGCCGAACCCGTGTCGATCACCGGCATCGTGGAGCCGTCACCGAAACCCCAGATGAGCCGTTCGGCGCTGGTGGGCATCAGCTTGCGGTGCTTGCCCAGCAGGCCGCCCGGGCCGAAGAACAGGGCGACGCAATGCAGGGTTCTGCCACTTCGCTCGATCGCTCCGACGACCAGGTCGCAGCGTAGATCCGCCGCCAGCGCGGCTAGCGCGTCCGTCTCGGGCCCGGGCACGTCGATCGCCGCATCCCAGTACCGGCGGAATTCCTCGCGCCCGGCCGCGGAACGCGAACCGACCGTCACTCCGAAGTCCAGACCCTTCGGGTAGCCGCCCAAGAACGCCTCGGGCAGCACGATGACCCCAGCGCCCTGCCGCGCCGCGTCACTGATCAAGTCCTGGGCCTTCGTGAGGGTCCGGGGGGTGTCGAAGAGAGAGGAGCCGGCCTGTACGACAGCAGCTGTCACGTACGTCATATCAGAACTGTACGAACCGGACGGGCGAGTCGCTCGGAAGCCGACAGGACAGCGGCGGGGGCCGGCGGGGTGAACGGGGGCGGGTACCGCGTGGCGCAGGGTTCCTGCCGTATCCGAGAAACCATAATGGGCGGCTATGGCAGAAATGTACGAGATTCTCGTCGACCATCTGACCGAGCACTTCAGCGTCCCCGGCGACGAGTTGAACCCCGACATCACCTTCACCGAAGTCGGCCTCGACTCCCTCGCCCTGTTGGAACTGGTGACCATTCTCGAGGACCGGTACGACGTACGCATCGTCGACCGCGAGGACCTCCCGCGCCCCGACACCTCTCTCGGCGATCTCGCCGCATGGTTCGAAAGCACCGTCGGGGCGGGTCGGACCAGCCGGTGAAGCCGGACGACGTCGCCGTCACCGGAATCGGCCTCATCACCCCCGCGGGGACCGGCGCCGAGGAGAACTGGGCCACGCTCCTGCGGGGGGAATCCACCGCCCGGACCGAACCGGCCATGGCCGGCATGCCGGTTGACTTCGCCTGCGCCGTTCCCGGCTTCGATCCCCGTCAGGCGGTCGGCCGCACCGCATGGCGCATGGACCGCTTCGTCCAGATGGCCGTAGCCGCCGCCCGCCAGGCAGTGGCCGATGCCGCCCTGGACCCCGGGACCTGGGACGCTCCTCGCGTCGGCGTCGTCATCGGTGTCGGGTCCACCAGCATGGAGACGTGGATGACGGAGTCCGCGAAGGTCCACGCCGGTCGCCCCGCGGCGGTATCCCCGCTGGCCATTCCGCGCAGTGTGCCCAATATGGCGGCCGGCGAGATCGCCATCGATCTCGGCGCGCAGGGGCCCAACCTCGCCACCTGCACGGCCTGCGCCTCCGGTGCCACCGCTCTGGGCACGGCCATGGCCCTTCTGCGCAGCAATGCCTGCGACATCGTGCTGGCCGGCGGCAGCGAAGCCCCCCGCGCGTGCCCAGTCACCGCTCTGTGTTTCTCCCGCATGACCGCGCTGTCCACCCGTACGCAGGACCCCGCGGGGGCCTCACGTCCCTTCGACGCCGACCGCGACGGCTTCGTCCTGGGCGAGGGCGCCGGTGTCCTCGTGCTCGAACGCGCCCGGCACGCCCGCGCGCGTCGCGCCCCGGTCCGCGCCCACCTCGCCGGCTACGGAGCCTCTGCCGACGCCTACCAGCCCACCGCCCCCGAGCCGGGCGGCCGCGGACTGGAAGCGGCGATGCGCGCCGCGCTCCACGACGCGGGCCTCGATGCGGCCGACATCGACCACGTCAACGCCCACGCCACCTCCACGCAGCTCAACGACCTGATCGAGGCCACCGCCCTGGGCCGCGTCTTCAAGAGCCCCCCGCCGGTCACGGCCAGCAAGAGCATCATCGGCCACGCCATCGGCGGCGCGGGCGCCATCGAAGCCGCCTTCAGCGTGCTGGCCCTGGAACACCAGGTGATCCCGCCGACCGCGAACCTGGAGCGCCAGGACCCGCGTATCGATCTCGACGTCGTCACGAAGGTTCCCCGCGCCCGGCAGATGCGGGCCGTTCTGAGCAACTCCCTGGGCTTCGGCGGCCAGAACGCCGTTTTGGTCATCACCACCCCCTGATCGCCGCCGCACCGCCCCACGGCAACCCGGCACCGACCAGGACGGTCCACGACCGGCCACCACCGGCCAGGGCCCAGCGCTGCCAACCGTCGAAAGAAGTGATTCCCATGCCAGTCGCCCCGCCGCCCGCCGCCGGGGACCTCCCGCCGCTGAGCAGCCTCGAACGCGTCGTCCTGCGCGCCCGCCCCGACGCGGACCTGCGCCTGTACTGCCTGCCGCCCGCCGGCGCCGGGCCGGAATTCTTCCACTCCTGGCAGAGACTCCTGCCTCCCAGCGTCGAACCGTGCTCCGTGAGCCTGCCCGGACGCGGTCCCCGTAGCGGTGAGCCGTCCGTGACCGACTCCGTCCAGTTCGCCGCCCGCCTCGCTCATATCCTCGACGATCCCGGTGACCCGCGGCCCTACGCGGTCTTCGGCCACAGCTGCGGCGCCCTGCTGGCCTTCGAGGCCGTCCGCCGGCTGCGGGGCAGCTCCGGGCGCATGCCGTTCCTGCTGGCGCTCTCCTCCATGGCGGCACCCCACCTGGGCACGTACGCCACTGCCTTGCCCTGCCGGCTCATCGCCGGCCTGGACGGCCTCACCGACCTCGTCGGGCCCGTCCCCGAGCAACTCCTCGAGAATCACCAACTCCTGGCCGCCGCTTGTACCCCTGTCCTCGCGGACCTCCTCCTGCTCCTCCAGCACCACCACCGCGACGAACCGCCCTTGGACGTCCCCCTGGCCCTGTACGGCGGGCAGGACGACCCCGTCACCGACCCCGACGCCCTGACGGCATGGAACGACCTGGTCACCCGCCCCGCCACCCCTCACTACTTCCCCGGCGGCCACATGTATCCCACGGCGCAGGCCCCGGCACTCGTCGGCCGGCTCCTGGACGACCTCTCGGCCGCCATCCGTGACACCGCCACTCCTGACCCCGCCACCCTTGACCCGGCCACTCCTGACACACCGAACGGCGGCCGTCTCCTCGCCTTCGCCCGGCCATGAGCAGTCTCGCTCCCGTCGCGCCGGGCCCCGGTCCCCCTCGCCTTCACCGCGCCGGTGCGGCGGCAGCCGTCTGTCTGGGCCTGTTCATCCTGGGTCTCGACCTGACCGTCCTCAACGTCGCCGTCCCCGACCTCCAGAGCGATCTCGCCCCCACCACCGCGCAGGTGCAGTGGACCGTCGACGCCTACGCACTCGTCCTGGGTGGCACCGTCCTGGCCCTGGGAGCGTTCACCGACCGGTGGGGCCGCCGCCGCTCCTTCCTGTGCGGCCTGGCCGTGTGCGCCGCCGCCTCCACCGCCGGCGCCCTGGCCACCACTCCGGGCCAAGTGATCACCGCACGCTGCGTCATGGGCGCCGGGGCGGCACTGCTCATGCCCGCCACCCTCGCCGTGCTCCACCACCTCTACCCCGAACCCGCCTTGCGCCGCCGGGCCATCTCCGCGTGGGCCGCCATCGGCGGCCTCGGCGGCCTGAGCGGGCCCGTCGTCGGCGGCTGGCTGGTCGAGCACTTCTCCTGGCGCGCCGGATTCTGGATCAACCTGCCCCTGGCCGCCGTGGCCATGACCCTCGCCCTCGCGCTCGTACCCGAATCCCGCTCGACACAGCGCTCGACGTTCGACCTGCCGGGCGCCGCCCTGTCGGCCGGCAGTCTGCTGTCTCTGGTGTGGGCCGTCACCGAGAGTCCTCACCGCGGCTGGACCAGCGGCGCGACCCTGACCGCCTTCGCTGCCGCGGCCCTCCTCCTGGCCGCCTTCCTCACCCGGCAGCGACGCATCCCCCATCCCATGCTGCCACCGGCCCTCCTGCGCCGGCCCGGCGTGGGCACGGGCGCGGCAGCCCTCGCCCTGATGTCGTTCGCCATGTTCGGCGCCTTGTTCGTCCTGACCCTCTACCTACAGGGGGTCCTCGGGTACAGCCCGCTCCAGGCCGGCGTGCGGACCCTTCCCCTGCCCGGCGGACTCGCCGTCGGCGCGGTGGCGGCGGTCCCCCTCGCCGCCCGGCTCGGGCACAAGCCGCCCATCGTCGGCGGTCTCACCGTCATCACCGCCGGCTTCGTCGTCCTGGCGGGTACCGGCCCGGACTCCGCCTACCCCCGCAACGCCGTCTTCCAGCTCATCGTCGGCTTCGGGGCAGGCCTGGTGGCCGCCGCGGCCACGGACCTGGTGATGGGCGCCGTCCCCCAGGACCGCGCGGGCCTGGGTTCGGCCGTCAACGACGCCACCCGCCAAATCGGATCCGCCCTCGGCGTCGCCGTCCAGGGCTCCGTCCTGGCGGCCGTCTTCACCTCACACCTCACCGACTCCCTGACCCGCGCACACGCCCCCGCCCACCTCATCGGCATCGTGGGCCACAGTGGCCTGAGCGCCCCCGCCCGGGCGGGCGAAGTCCCCGAGGCGGTACGCCCCCTCGTAGTGAGCGCCGCCCGCGAAGCCTTCACCGACGCCATGACGGTCACCGCTTTCACCGCCGGGGCCGTCACCGCGCTCACCGCCGCAGCCCTGTTCCGCTACCTCCCCGACCGCTCCCCGCGGGCGATGCCGCCGGACCGCGAAGCGGTCGGCACCGGCCATGCGGCACGATCGCGTGCGACGGGACCGGGGAGGTGACTGCCGCCTCGCCTCCGGGGTCTGGTGAGTACTGGTCCCGTGGTGCCGTAGGGTGGGGTTCACCGACGCGGGGTGGAGCAGCTCGGTAGCTCGCTGGGCTCATAACCCAGAGGTCGCAGGTTCAAATCCTGTCCCCGCTACTGCCTGGAAGGGCCCGGATCCTGCTGGATCCGGGCCCTTCCGCCATGCGTATCGCTCTCGACTCCCGGCGCCTCGCGCGTCGGTGAGGAGGGACGTTCGCCATCATCCCTCAGCGATCCGTCCGGCTGGTGCCGCGCAGCAGCCGGGCGAGGTGCTGGGCGGTGTCGCGGGTGCGCCGCGGCACGCGGTGGCCGTGCCGGACAAGGCGGGTCGCGTGGCCGACCGCGCGTAGTGCGCGCACGGAGCCGACCGCCGGTACGGTGCCCATCAGCGCCGACATCACCGTGTCGGCCTCGCGCCAGTCACCGGCCTGGGCCAGGACCCGGGCGAGCTCGGCGTCGAACAGCACGCGGTAGGCGGGCCCGTCGTCGTCGGCGTGTGCCGCGCGGTGGAGGAGTTCGGCTGCCACGTCCAGCTCCCCCAGCGCAGCTCGCGCGAGACCGTGGTGGCCGTCGAGTTCCTGCCGGTCGAACCACCAGGCCCAGGCGGGGTCCCGGACCGTGGGGCGATCGGCGAGCAGCTCGGCGGCGGTGCGCAGCGCCCGTAGAGTCTCCGGCCCACGACCCAGGCGGGCAAGGGCGCGCCCGGCCCGTACTTGGAAGATCGCCTTCACGCGGCCGGGAAGCTCTTCACGGGCCAGGACGGACGAGGCGATCCGCAGCGAGGCAGCGGGCCGGCCGAGGTGCTCCTCCTGCATGCAGAGGACGGCCAGGATCAACGGTTCGACAGCGGACGGCCCGCCCCGACCACCACGGGCGAGCTCCAGTGCGCGGTGGTTGAGGCGCTGCGAGGTAGCGTGCCGCTCGGCATCGAAGGTGATCCAGGCGGCGACCTGGAACAGCTCCGCGAGCGCGGCCCGCTCCCCATCGCCGAAGTCGCCGTCGCATCGCACTCCGCAGCACCGGCCGACCGTGCGGACGGCCTCCAGAGCCGCTCCGACCGCCCCCTGTGCCCCGACGGTCACGTCGAGCGCGACGAGCCTCTCCGTCACGGCCGCCACCTCGATCGCCGACAGCTCCGGCACGTCCCGCCCCCTGTACTCGAAACCCACCCGCTGGTCGCTCCCCAGCATGGCACCGCTCGGCAACTGCGCGCGGGGGAGCCGCGGCCGCCTGTCCGCGAGGTCTTCCCACTCGTACTCCGAATCCCCGGCCAGCGGCGACAGCACCCTCTCGAAGGGGGGTTGGACTCGGCCGCCGTTCCGGTCGGGGAAGATAGGGGGGTCCCCCGTCCTCAGCAGGTGAGGAGCGTCCGCGCAGATGCCCACTTCCGGTTTCGGCTCAAGGCCACCCACGATCGCCGATGTCGCACGTGTCGCCGGGGTGTCGCGCACGACGGTCTCGCACGCCCTCAACGGGCTCGGCAAGGTGGACCCCCGGACGCGGGAGCGCATCAAGCAGGTCGCCGCCGAGCTCGGCTACCGGCCCAACCTGCGGGCCCAGCGGCTGCGGCGCGGGCAGGCCAAGGCCATCGCCCTCGCCTCGTCCATGCCGTTCGCGGTGGCCGGAGGGCCGTCCCGGCTCGGCTTCTACATGGAGATCGCCGCCGCTGCCGCCGAGAGCGCCCTGCTGCACGACTACGCGCTCGTGCTCGTACCGCCCGTGCAGTCCGGTTCGGGGCTGCACTCCGTCGACATCGACGGGGCCATCGTCGTCGAGCCGGATGTGAACGACGCGGCGGCGGCCCATCTGAAGGAACGCGGGCTGCCGTACGTGGCGCTCGGCAGGCCCGTCTCGCCGGACGAGAGCGCTCCGTACGTCGATCTGCGCGGCGGGCACGTCGCCGAACTGCTCCTCGCCCACCTGCACGAGCAGGGCGCCCGCCGGCCGGCGCTGATCATCGGATCCGGCGCACGGCATTCGTCGGTCGACGCGCGCGCCGCGTACGAGCGCATCGCGCAGGAGCGCGGCTGGGCGCCGATCGTGGCGACCGCGCCCGAGTCGGGTGGCGAGCAGGTGGGCTACGAGCGCTGTGCGGCGCTGCTCGCCGAGCATCCCGGGATCGACGCGGTCTGTGCGCTGGTGGACGCCTTCGCCGTGGGTGCGGTCCGGGCGATCCAGGACAGCGGGCGCGCCGTGCCGCAGGACGTCATGGTCGTCACCCGGTACGACGGACTGCGCGCCCGCACGTGCGAGCCGCCCCTCACGGCCGTCGACCTTCATCTGGACCGGGCGGCCGCGGACGCGGTCGAGCTGCTGCTGGCGCGGCTGCGCGGCGACGTGACCACCGGTGCGGTGGTCACGTCGCCCGAGCCGCGGGTGATCGCGCGGGCCTCGTCGCTGAGGGTCACAACCCGAGGATGAGAACCAGCCCGGAGACCAGCGCGAACACGAGTACGAACAGACGCATGCGGCGCGCGTCCATCCGGTGGTGCACCAGGCGGCTCGCCCACGCTCCGGCGGCGATCGCCGGGAGCAGCGCGATCGCCCAGCCCAGATCCCCGGTTTGCCCCTCCCCCGTCGCGAACAGCAGTGTCAGCGAAGCCACTTCGCCGATGAGGAAGCAGGCGGCGACGGTGGAACGCAGCTCGGCCGGCGGCCGGTGCTGGTAGACCAGCGCCAGCGGCGGGCCGCCGATACCGGTCGCGGTCTCCGTCAGCCCGGTCACCGCACCCGCGGCGACATAGGCGACCCGGCCGGGGGTGAACGCGGGCGCGGCCAGACTCACGCCCGCCGCCAGGACGGTGGCGATGCCCACGAACAGACCGAGGCTGCGGTCCGGGATCAGCCAGAGCAGCGCCAGTCCGCCGGGGGTGGCGGCGAGCCGCGCCCCGGTGATCCAGCCCGCGCCGCGCAGATCGAGCGAGGCGCGCTCGCGCCAGGCGACGTACAGATTGAGCGGGATCATCGACGCCAGGACGAACACCGGGAGCAGGCCGGGATCGAGGATCCCGGCGACGGGTGCGACGATCAGGGCGAAACCGAGCCCACTGCTGCCCTGGACGAATGCGGCGACGGCCACCGTGACGGCCAGGATCGTCAGTGTCTCGGGGCTCATGGTGCGGTGCTCCGCTCACGTGCCACCGTGGAGGTGGGGTGCACCCGGACGATCGGCGCTCCTTCCACGGCGGCACGGGCCATTTCGGCCGCCTGCCGTACGAGCGCGGGGCCGTCCCAGGCGGTCGGCCGGCCGCACCACAGGCGCATGCGGCCGCCGACGAACACGGCGGTGATCTGGTCGCGGTTGCCGCGTCGTACCAGTTCCCAGGGCAGGTCCCAGGAGAGTGCGAGTTCGGGGTTGGTGACGTCGACGAGGAGGAAGTCGGCGGCCAGGCCCTCGGCGACGGTGCCGGTGCGGGCGCCGAGGCCGACGGCGTCGGCGCCGCCGCGCGTGGCGTGCTCGAGCCAGGTCCAACCGGCGCCGCACGACGAGTCGCCGGTGGCCAGGCCGTACGCGAGCCGCTGCGCGAACTCGGCCGCTTCGGCGAGCCGGAACCCGTCGCCGCGGGTACCGTCGGTGCCGAGTCCGAAGCGGATGCCGCGTTCCGCCATGGCGGTGGCCGGGGCGACGGCGTTGCCCTTCCAGGCACTGGCGACGGGGTTGTAGCTGACGGCGGTCCCGGTATCGGCGAGCAGGGTCAGCTCGCGGGGCGTGAGCAAGGTGGCATGCGCGGCGAGCAGTTGTGGGCCGAGCGCCCCGACGTGCTCCAGGTACTCGAGCGGGCGCAGGCCGTGGCGTACCAGGGAGCGCTCGACACCGGCCAGGTGCTCGTTGACGTGGATCTGTACGGTGGCCCCGGCCTCCGCGGCGAGGCGGGCGGTGCGTCGCAGGGTCGCGGCGGTGGCCGCCTCGGGTATGGAGACGGCAAGGGAGGGATGGACCAGCGCGTTTCCGTCGTACCGGGCGAGGTGCTTCTCCGCGGCTTCGAGGGCGGAGGGCGTGCCGGGGGCGTCGTCGTTCGCGGCGTCGTCGCAGACGCGCCCGAGAACGCAGCGGATTCCGGCATCGCGGGCGGCGGAGGCGACGACATCCACGTCCACGTCCGCGCGGGTGCCGGCGTCGGTGACGGTGGTGAATCCGCCGCGCAGTGCCTCGTAGGCCGCCAACTTCGCTGCGACGTAGGCCGATTCCTCGTCCAGCGCGCCCTCCAGCGGCACCCACACCCGCCGGAAGATCTCCGACGGTTCCCCGAAGGCGAGGGCGGAGCCGAAGCTCTGCGTGAGGTGGTGGTGGGCGTCGACGAAGCCGGGCATCAGGAGGTGGCCGGGCAGCCGTACGGGATCGAGGTGCGGATGGGTGCGCTGGAGTTCCGCTGCGGGGCCCACGGCGCGGAACGAGCCGTCGGCCACGACGACCGCGAAGCCTTCGGCGGGGCCTTCGGGCAGCAGTACGGCATCCGGTACGAGCAGGAGTGGACCGGGGCTGTCCAGGAGGTCGCGGGTGAGCTGGTTCATCGGTCGCTTTCCGTGCGGTGGGTGGTCAGGCGGGCGGCGATGCCCGGTCTGACGTGGTGGAAGAGGATGTTGAGGACGGCGGCGACGAACGCGCCGACGGCGACGCCGCTTTCGAGGAGGATGCGGATGTTCGGCGAGAAGCCGGCGTAGACACCCGGGATGAGGATGGGCAGCAGGCCGAGGGCGAGGGCGACGGCGCAGATGAAGGTGCTGGTGTGCTTGTCGAGGTCCGAGCGGCCGAGCATCTGCACCCCGAGTACGGTGATCACGGCGAAGACCACCATGGCCGTGCCGCCGATGACCGCGGACGGGATGACGCTGATCGCTCGGGTTACGGGCGCGAGGAATCCGATGACGATGAGGACCACTCCGGCCGCGGCGGTGACGAAGCGGCTGCGCACGCCGGTGACGCGGACGATGCCGATGTTCTCGCCGCTCGTCACCATCAGCGGCAGTCCGAAGAAGCCGCCGAAGAGGGAGGTGAGAGCGTCGCCGCGGACGGTCTTGGGTACGTCGGTGCGCTGGTCGATCTCCTTGCCGACGGCCTCGGCGTTGATGACGGTCTGCCCGGTGGCCTCCGCCATGGAGGCGAGGCTGTAGAGCATCAGCGGCAGCGCGGCGACGAGGTTGAACTCGGGCGAGCCGAACGGCAGCAGTTGCGGCACGCTGACCAGACCGCCTTCGGTGGCGCGGCCGAAGTCGATGGTGCCCAGCACTGCCGCCAGGGCGGTGCCGGCGAGCAGGCCGAGCATGACGGCGAGCTGGCGCAGGACGCCGGTGAAGAGCAGGTAGAAGACGACGGTGAACCCGATCGTCGCCATGCCGAGCGCGAGGTTGGTGGTGTCGGCGAATCCCGGCTGGCCGGGACGGCCGGTGACGAGGACGGCGCCGACCTTCACCAGGTTGACGCCCACGATGACGATCATCGTGCCGATGACGAGGGCCGGGAAGAAGGCGAGCAGCCGCGAGAAGACGGGTAGGACGACGAAGTAGAAGACGGCGGTGAGGATGACCGCGCCGGTGGCCGTGCGCAGGCCGTGCTGCTCGGCGATGGCGATGAAGAGGATGAGCGGCGCGCCGCCCGGCAGCATCACGAACGGCAGCCGTGGCCCGAACTTCCACGGCCCGAGCGACTGGATCAGGGATCCGACGCCGGAGAGCACGAAGGCCGCGGAGAGCAGGTTGACGGTCAGACCGGGGTCGAGGCGCAGGGTGGCGCTCATCAGGAAGATCGCCGAGATCGGGGTGGCGGCCATGACGAGGACGTGCTGGATTCCGAAGAGGATGATCCTGCCGAGGGGGCGGGACTCGTCGACGGGGTGGGTGGGCTCGGGTGCCGGTGGCTGTTCCGTACCGGGCAGGGTCTGGCGGGGACTGGACACGCTTGAGCTCCGTTCGGCGTTCGGCATGCTCGGGTTTCAGCCGCGATCCGGCCCTGGACGGAGAGCCAAATCGATTTGGCCAAATCGATTTGGCCGTCAGTATGTGAGGGCGAGTCACAGCCGTCAAGGGCTGCGGCGGAGGCCGGCGCGCGAACGGGCACCGCGCGAGCGATAAGCATGGCGGCTACTGGGGAGTTCGAGCCGGGCCGGCCGCTGCCGCCTCTCGCGCTCGCGCAGGCGGCGGCGAGTTCGGAGCGTTCTCGGTCAGCGGCTGCGGCTGCGGCTGCGGCTGCGGCTGCGGCTGCGGCAACGGTCCAGCGGGGAACGGCAACGGCAGCGGCCCAGCGGGGAATGAGGATGGGGGCGCGAGGTAGGCGCCGCTGGTAGACGGGTGGTTCGAGGAGTTCGGCCCGCGGTGGTGGGCGACGGCGGCGATGGGGACACACCTGCTCCCCGGTCGGGCCCTGCCCGACGATCCCCTGCCCTCAGCGGCACATCCGCGCCACGAGCTCCAGTTCGTCCGCCCACACGGCAACGTCCCGCGGACCGATGTGCGGCGCGGCCAGCGACCGTACGCGGAAGCGGTTGCGCGGCGTGGTCTCATCCGCCTCGCGGATCATCAGGTCCTGCAGCGCCGACGGAATCGAGCGGTCTTCGGTGAACCGCAGGTACGTACGCGGCACTCGCCCCCACCTGTCCGGGAGCCCCCGGGCATCACCGGTCGCGATCGCCGCCGACTCGTCCGGCTCCAGAATGTTGAGGAGCGCGCGCACCTCGGCGTCCGGCCAGTCACTGGCCAGCGCTTCCTTCGCCGCAGCGAAGAAGGCGGGGTCGCCCGAGCGCCAGTTGACGCGGCTGACCCCGAGTTCCGGCGGCGTCTTCACGCCGGGTATCCAGTACAGGGCGCTGGAGGACGCCTCCGGGGTCATCATGAGCTGCAGCACCGAGCCGTGCCGCGTCGGGCAGAACGCGGAGGCGTACACCAAGTGGGACAGCAGCTCCGGCACTTGATTGGCGACCGCGTTCACCGTCGCCCCGCCCAGGCTCTGCCCGACCAGGATCACCGGGCCGTCGCGGTACGCCGCCCGCACCACACCCACGACATGCGCCGCGAAGTCCGCCAGCGTCACCTCGGCGATCGGCGACGGCTCGGTGCGCAGCCGTTCCAGGTCTTGCGGGGCCTGGTAGGAGACCGGGAAGTACGCGCCGGGCCCGTGCCCGGGCAGGTCGACCGCGATCGCCCGGTGACCGCGCAGGCCGAGCTCGCGCAAGGTGGCGGACCAGCTGTAGGAGTTGCTCCCCGAGCCGTGAACGAGGACGAAGGTGGGCGCGCCGCGCCGCCGCCCGTCCGCGTGCGCGACGGAGGCTCCGGTCCCCACCGCGGCGACCGCCCCCGCCCCGGCCACTGCCGCCTTCAGGACCCCGCGCCGCGACTGCCCGCCGGTGCCGACGAGGCCACTCATATCGCTCCTGCCGCTCATGTTACTCATGCGTCCGACTCTAGGGGCGGACGCACGCGTGATCGATCGATTTCGGCCAGCCCCTCCCCGCTCAACGGTCTGGACGTTTGCTAACTGACACTGCGGACGGGCCGGGCACTGCCCGTAAGGCGAGCGGTGGTTCCACACATCTGTTGCGGAGACCGGTCCCCCCTCGTGTTCAAGTGCGCCTGTGGCCGCTCCTCTCCATGCCGGTGTTGACTCCCTCTGCGTCGAGCGCCCTGATGACGGCCGAGAGCCTGACTTTCGTCGGTTTCAGCTTCTTCGATGCCTTCAGCAGCGCCGCCGACTGCGGCGAATGAGCAGGAAGGCTACGAGTGCGATACCCGCTGCCAGCAGCGGGGTCCGGTTGGCCCGCGCCGTGGTCGCCGCCTTGGCGGCCATCTCGCGGACCTGGGCGGTGACCTGTACGGCCTTCTCGCCGGCCTGCTCCTTGACGGCGGCGGTCTTCTCCTGGGCGCGGGCAGTGACGTCGACTTTGGCCGCCAGTGCCTCGACGGCCTGGGTGAGTTCGGCGCGGGTGTGCTCGATCTGCTCTCGCAGCTGCTCGGGAGTGGGAGAGGACTCGTTGCCGTCGGAGTGCTTGGTCATCGGTGTGGTTTCTCCTTGATCGCGGCCAGGTGCGCCTTGACGCGGTCGCTGGTGCGCTCGGGTGCGGGCAGTCGGCCTTGACGATCTACTCCTTGACGGGAGCAGGTTGTGATCATCGCGCGGCAGTGGGCTCCACATCCGCCGCCAAGCTGGTGCCCTACGCCAGACGGCGCAAAGAAGACCGCGTGGGCGGGTACCGGCGACCGCCGGGCCGGACGGCCGTGGACGGGGCCGGCTCGCCGTTGTGCGACGAGGGGCCCTCAGCGGCGGACGCGGACCCTATGGACCGTCGCACGCATGGTGGCGGAGCGGTGTCCGGACCCGCGAAGGGGCTTCGGCCGGTGCGCGGGGGCGGTAGGCGCCGGCTCCGTGCCCCGCCGTCGGAGGCGGCCTGGGCAGCGGACGCGGCGGCCCCCTCGTCCTTCGGGCCTCCGCAGGCGGTGAGCGTCAGGCTGAGGGCGGCGGCGACTGCGGCGGCGGTCCCAGGTGGATCGGGTTGCTCCAGGCGCGTTCGCCGGTTGCGTCCTCGACGGTGACGCGGCAGTGTCCGTCCCCGAACATCGCAACCGGCAGGGAACATTCCGTCAACCCCTCGCCCTCTCTCACCTGCGTACCCGGGGCGCCTCCGGTGATCAGCACTTTGCGCACCGGCGAGCAGCGCACCGTGATCAGACCGTCATGGACCTGGACGTCGTACAGCTCGGGGCCGGTGCTCGCGTAGTAGTGGCCCGCTTTGAGGGCCGCGAGGAGCGCCTCGGGGTCGAGGGATTCGGCGCGTACCTGGACCCAGGCCGCGCAGCCCGGCGGGTCCTGGGGCTGGAAGTGCGCGTCGTCGGCGGCGTAGGCGCTCAGCCTGCGGCCCCGGTTGAGCAGGACATCGGTCAGGTGCCAGCTGTCGCCCCGCTCCTCGCGGGCCGAGAGGGCGTTGTAGACCTCGACGGCGTGGGCCGCGTCCAGGCTTTCGGCATCGGCCTCGGTGAGCAGTGAAGCCGCGGGGTGGGCCATGCCGATGAACGCGCTCGCGGCACGGGCCCGGCGAGCCAGTTCCGGTCCGCTCTCGCCGGGCTCGGGAGGCGGGAAGCCGAGCGGCAGCCCCACGGCAAGGATGTGCCACTCCGAAGAGAACTCGGTGCGCGGGGCATGCAGCTCGGCGCCCAGCAGTGTGGTGAATTCCGGGGTGCGCAGGTGCTGGGTGTCCGTCAGGGGGAATCCGTACGCGGCCTTGAAGTGATCGGTGATGGCCAGAAAGTCGTACCCGGCTTCCCGGTAGAGGAGCGCGACCTTTTCGGGTGGCAGCGCCCCGTCGGACCGATCGGAATGCGTGTGCAGATTCCCCCGCCAGAAGCGGCCGGGCCGGTTGAACGGCAGGTCCCTCACGAGCGTCCCTCCGAACTGCGTTTCTGCTTCGGTAAGTTGCGCCAAGCCTAAAAGAGCGTTTTGTCCAGGCAGGGGTGTTTGGTAAAGGGTCTTCTGACCTGCTCGGGGGCAGGCTGATCTGGCCGTCCCCGTGCTGGGCGGGCACCCGCGTGTACAGGCTCGTAGGCGGACAGCTCAGTGGCGAAGCCCCGCCTGGACGTGGCGGCGCCTCAGTGAGACCGCACGCCGATTCGGACCGGGGCGTCTCGGGTGTTCCGTGGCCCCGACGCCCCGGCTGGGTGCCGGTTGCTTCAGCCCCGCCAGGCTTCTTCCACCGCTTCGCTGAGCCGGCGGCGTGTCAGCCAGGGGCTCAGCAGTGCAAGGCGGGCGACCACGTGTCTCAGCCAGTCACGGTCACCGAGCCGGTGCGCCTCGTCCGCGGCGACGACCTGCGACAGCACTTCCTCTAGGAGGAAGGTGTCGAGGAGCCGGTACGCGCGCGCGTGCCGGTCAAAGGTCAGCTTGCGGTCCTCGTAGGGGTGGCGGAGTGTCATGTCGAGGTGACCAGCGCCACGCCCCCTGAAGGGACCGGGCAGGTTGCCGACCATCCCCAGCAGCGAGTACTGCCCATGTGTCGGGTACCCGCGCCCGATGTAGACCCTGACCCCGAGCATGATCCTGGACCACGGGATCAACTCGCCCTCCCCGTCGTGCCCCTGCCGGTACAGACCCTCTACACGGAATTCGAGCCAGGATCCGCCAGGGCGGCGAGAATCTCCAACTACCCAGTGTTCGTCAATCAGTTCCAGCGGCCCCAGGGCCGTGTGTGTATCCCCCATGGGTTCATTTGATCACATGGCGCCCAGGCGGGCACGGGGCGCGTGGACGGTGACGCCTGCTGATCAGGCGTCGCGCCAGTTCGAGGTGGATTCCCGGGTGAGTCGTCTGCTCATGAGGTCGATCATCGCTAGGTGGATCACGGCCTCGGAGCGGCCCGGGTGGGTTTCGTAGTCCCGGGTGAGGCGGCGGTGGTGCATGAACCAGCCGGAAGTCCGCTCGACGACCCACCTTCGCGGGATCACCTTGAAGCCCTTCTGTCCTGGCTCGCGGCGTGTGACTTCGACGTCGATGCCGAGTGTGGCGCCGTATTCGATGGCCTTGGTGCGGTAGCCGGTGTCTGCCCATGCCTTGGTGACGCGGGGGTGAACCTTCGCGATGCGGGAGAGCAGGTGGATGCCGCCGGTGTTGTCGGAGACGCTGGCCGCGGTGACCCAGACAGCCAGGAGCAGGCCGAGGGTGTCGACGCCGATGTGGCGTTTACGGCCGGCGATCTTCTTGCCGGCGTCGATCCTCTGACCGGCGGCCGGAACGTTGGCGGAGGTCTTGACGCTCTGCGCGTCGAGGACGCACGCACTCGGTTCGGCGTCCCGGCCCTCGGCCTCCCTCACGAGGCGGCGGAGGAGGCCGTTGAGCTGGTCGAACATGCCGTCTTTCTGCCAGGCGGCGAAGTACCCGTAGACCGTCTCCCACGGAGCGAAGTCATGCGGCAGGTACCGCCACGGGATCCCCGTACGGTCGACATAGAGGACCGCGTCCATGATCCGCCGCAGGTCATGCTCCGGTGGCCGTCCGATGTCCAGGCCCTTCCCTCTCCGCTCGGCCCGCCAGGCCGACAGAATGGGCTCAAGCAGTTCCCATCGGGCATCGGACAGGTCGCTCGGATACGGCCGCTGTCTTTGGCGCATGTTTCGGTAGTACCGCTGGCCGCCACTTCGCCACAGGGCGCAAACCGGGGGTGAGTAGGGGCGCCTTGGGATCAGACAGGAGCGAAAGGACTGAAACGGACCCTCGCGAGTAGCCATCCGTCTCACTCATCACAGCGGGTTCAACCAACCTCAGCTGTCACATCCCAGCCCACTACCCATATTGCAAGCAAACGCCTCAACAGGGATAAAACGCCCTTTGAGAGACTCCGGGGCGAGGCGGCTCGCGGCTCCCCCACTGCCGACCCACCACTGCCGGCCACCGACTGCCGTCTACACACCGCCGGCTCTGCCCGGACAGGACCGCGTCGAGCGCAACGGCCCGGAGCCGGGGCCGAACGCGAACTCGAACGCCCCTCTGCGACCTGGGCGAACGGACGCCTTCCCCAGCGTTCCAGTTGACCCACTCGGGCCTCCGCGTCCCCCGGTCGGACCCCCGTACCGCGTGGTGCGGCATGTCATCGCCGCGCATGGCGCACGTTGATACGCAGTCGGCTGCGCACGCCGCGCGGCGGCGGGACCTGGAGGTACGTGGTGAGCGACGACCGCGAGGATCGCTACGAGCTGGTGTTCGAGAGTGGTGAGTCCGAGTCCGGGACGGCAGCCGGGGACACCGTCATCGTCTTTCGCACCGCACAGACAGGTCCGGGCGGCCATCCCGTCTACGCCGATGACACCGGGATCGTCCGTGCCGAGATCAGCGATCAAGGTGAGGTGCGGATGTTGGCCTCGGGAGGTCAACAGGCCCTGACGCACCCTCTGGAAGTCCGCCGCCCCGCGCCCTGATCGGCGGCGTTCCCGCAGGGCCTGTACGTCCCGCCCCGCCGTCCATGCGGCGTACGCACGTCCGTTCGGGGCTGTTCACCCGGCAGTGGTATCCACGAGTCCGCGGGACGGGGCATGAATGACGGCGGCCTTCGCGGATAGGAGCGCGAAGGCAAGTACGTCGACAAGGAGGCACACAACATGTCGCAGGTCGAGGAATCCATCGAGGTCAACGTCCCCATCCGTACCGCCTACAACCAGTGGACCCAGTTCGAGTCCTTCCCCGCGTTCATGGACGGGGTGGAGCGGATCGAGCAGCTCACCGACACCCTCACCCGCTGGCACACCAAGATCGCGGGTGCCGATCGCACGTTCGACGCGAAGATCACGCAGCAGATCCCCGACGAGCGCATCGCCTGGACGACCGTGGGCGGTGAGACCGAGCAGGGCGGTGTCGTGACCTTCCACCGCTTGGACGAGAACACCACCAAGATCATGCTCCAGCTTGACTACGACCCCGAAGGCTTCGTCGAGAACGTCGGCGACAAGCTCGGCATGGTCAAGCACCGGATCGCCGGCGACCTCAAGCGGTTCAAGGAGTTCATTGAGGGCCCGCGCGCCGGCAGCGAGACCGGCGCCTGGCGCGGCGAGATCTGACCCTCCCGCCCGGTGAGCGGCGGCGCCGGCCCCGACGTCACGCCGCCCGTCGCTCACCTCGTGCGGGTGAGAGACGGGCAGGCACTGACCGGCGGCGCCAGGACGGCAGAGCCTTCAACCGGGCGCTGGGGGGAGCGTTACGCCCCCCCCCCAGCGCCCGGCCGCCGTCCAGGGCCCGGGCCAGCGCCCCAGGTAAAGCTCAGCAGGTAAAGCAGCTCAGTAGGTAAAGCTCAGCCGACTGAAGGCCGCCCCCGGACAGCCGACCGGGGGCCGCCGTCAGTCGGCTGACGCCAGCCGAGCCGTCACCTCCCGGTCCCGGCCGGGGGGTGCTCTCCCGGCCCGGCCGAGCCCGGGGCAAGCGGAGTGGGTGACAGGTCCGTGGTTTCCTCCCCGGGCTCCAGCAGGGTGTCGGCGGCGCCCACGATCAGCGGGTCGGGCCGGCCCACCGCGTCGGGGTCCTTGAGTTCGTAGTCCAGACGCCACAGCAGGTGCCGCATCGCTTCGAGGCGGGCGCGGCGCTTGTCGTTGCTCTTGACGACCGTCCAGGGTGCATGCGAGGTATCCGTCGCGCGGAACATGGCCACCTTGGCCTCGGTGTAGTCGTCCCACAGGTCGAGGGAGGCCACATCGGTGGGGGAGAGCTTCCACTGGCGTACCGGATCCACCTGGCGGATGGCGAAGCGCGTGCGCTGTTCGGACCGGGAGACGGAGAACCAGAACTTGATCAGGTCGATGCCGTCCTCCACCAGCATGCTCTCGAAGAGCGGGCACTGGTGCAGGAACAGCGAGTACTCCTCCTCCGTACAGAACCCCATCACCTTCTCCACGCCCGCGCGGTTGTACCAGGACCGGTCGAAGAAGACGATCTCCCCGCGCGAGGGGAGGTGGGCGACGTAGCGCTGGAAGTACCACTGACCGGCCTCCCGCTCTGTGGGCTTGTCCAGGGCCACGACACGTGCGCCGCGAGGGTTGAGGCGCTCGGTGAACCGCTGGATCGTGCCGCCCTTGCCCGCCGCGTCCCTGCCCTCACAGATCACGATGACCCGGGCCCCGGTCTCCTTGACCCACCGCTGCAGCTTGAGCATCTCGATCTGCAGGATGCGCTTGGCCCGCTCGTACTCGCCCCGTCGCACCTTCCGCTCGTACGGGTAGTTCTCCCGCCAGGTACGGATCGGCGCCCCGCCCGCGTCGAGCAGGACCGGCTGCTCCGGCCTGCTGGAGTCCACGCTCAGCCCGTCCAGCAGCTTTTCCTGCAGCTCATCCGCGGCGTCACCACTCACCCCGCACACACTCCCTCCGGGCAGTCCTCTCCGGTCCCCTGCCCCCCAGACCTCGGTCCATGCCAGAGCCCAGGCCAAGATCCCGGGCTCGGCAGGCGCCCCGGGTATGGGTCGACGCGGGACCATCCCGAGGTCCGCGCCCACCGCCACCGCGGCGGCGCCCACACCGGTCCGAACGGATGATCGCCGGGATCACGGGTAGGCGCTTCGCATGATCCCTTCCACCGTCCTCGCCGCATCCGAGTCCGAAACCGCGCCACTGCTGCTCATCCTGGTGGGCGTGGCCGTCGCCGCGCTCTTGCTGGGCGCCTTCTGGTGGGGAAGCCGCCGCGTCGCCCGCCGCCGCCGTCCTTCCGCTACGCCGCAGGAAGCCCCTCAGCCTCGGCAGAACTCCTGGCAGACGCCCCAGGACGACCCGGAACTGGGCAACCCTCACCCCTGACGCAGGAGCAGGAGCACACACCCACTCACTCCTGCACACGCTGCGCAGGTCCGGCCCGCACCCGAGTTCGAGCCGGGATTTCCTCGCCGGTTCCGGTGCCCCGCGGAGGTCGCGGGGCACCGGCGCGCGTTCGGGGCGACCGACTCCGGCCAACCGGTACGGCGGTGACCGGAAACCAGCCCACCGCGCCCCGTACACAGCGCTGACCGGCCGTGATAGCGCAGCCCAATCGACGCTCCACAGCCCCTGATCGGCCGCTCACCAGCGTTTTCCGCCAACTTCCCACTTCACCAGGCTTGCAGGCTCGGCGAAAGCAAAGGCGCGGCATTCCCCCGGTGTGTCGGGCCCCCATCTCCAGGACCCGGTACGGAGATCGCCGGTAAAAACAGATCGATCCTCCGAAGAAGGTCCGATACCAGCGGAGATCGGCATGCGCACTGACGACGGGAAACGAATTTTTTACGGAACCGAGACAAGCTTTACCCGTGTCCGAGACGGCAATCGGGGCTCGGCACAGAAGACTGGTCGGCTGTCACAGGCCAAGCGGAAAGGACCCCTCTCAAGAACCCGGCCGACTGTCTTGTATCCGAATGCGGAGGTATCACGATGTCCCACTCCATCACGGACTCCCGCAAGGCCCCACACCGCCAACCAGCCGTTCGCCCCCCTCTGAGAGCCTACGCGTACATCCTCTTGCCGTTCCTGGCCGTGGCCACCGCTTCCGCCACTGCCGCCCCCGCCTACGCAGTTGCGCCGTACAGCAGCAAAGCTCTGGCCGTGGCCGCTTCCAAGGAGGGTTCGCCCTATGCGCGGGGCGCCACCGGACCCAAGCGGTTCGACTGCTCAGGGCTGACGCTGTACGCGTTCCGCAAAGCGGGCCGAAAGCTTCCCCGGACCGCCGAGCAGCAGTACAGACAGACGCGCCGTATCCCGTCCGTTCACAGGGCGTTGGGAGATCTCGTGTTCTTCCCTCGGGGCTCGACCGTGGGCCACGTGGGCATCTACGCCGGCCACAACAAGATCTGGCACGCCCCCCGACCGGGCACCACCGTCCGGCTGGAAAGGATCTGGACCGGAAACGTGCGGTACGGACGCGCGACGTGAGGATGGTTCAGCGGGAGAAGATGGCGATTCCGTTCGGGACGTCTCGCTCCTGATTCCTGGCCAGGTGATTGCGGACATCGACCCCGCCGCTCTCCGCATCACGTGTCACGAGCGTCGACGAGCCCCCTCCGTCCATGTAGAGGGCCTCGGCACAGCCCAACGACGCCATCAGCGTGGCGAGTTCGTGGTGGGTCAACCCGCTGGACGTCCCCTCGCGGCCGTCTGTGGCCACGAGGTACACGGTGTTCCCCCCGTCCGCGATACCGATGGCCGTGCGGGGCTCCGCCGTGCGCCTGTCCAGGCCCGCCACCGGCCGGTGGCCGCGCAGCACGAAATGGGCGCCCAGCGCGAAGCGGAACGGTACCGATGTAGTGGAGGCAAGCCCGTAGGACACGTGCGCTGACTGGCCCGGGAGGAGCCGGCGCAGCGCCTGGGCGCCCGCTTCGCGGCCGAGGAGAACCTGCGTATCGGCGTCGATGGCGCCGGTGCCCGGTGTGCTGGAGCCGGAGACGACGAGGCCGTCGCGGATGGTCACCTCGTAGGCGTCGGCCGTGCAGGGGGCCGCCCGGCTGCTATCGCTGCCGCACACTGCCCGAGCTCGCGAAGCGGTACCCCACTGCGAGGTGAACACGCCGACCGAACCCACAGGGAGCGCGTACTGGTTGAGGCCGCCGAGAGGGATCTCGCCCCGCCCGGTGTGGACGTGGCCCTCCATGGTCAGGCGTGCCGTGCGTGCCTTGCCGTCCCGGCCGACACCGACCACGTTCTCGACGCTGTCACCGGGTGGTGGCGTCCGTCCGAACCGCTGACCGTGAGGCACCGCCGCCTTCAACGGCCGGCCGCCCACCATGGCTGGGCCGGACGGGGCACCCGTGACGGGAACTCCCGGGTGCTGGGTCTCGGCGATGTGGAAGAAGTCCCCGTTGACCGCGGCCACCGCACCCTGGTCTCGGGCCATCTTCGACACCGGGGCCCGGTCGGCGACCGCCCCCGGATAGAGCAGACCGGCCCCCGCCCCCCGAAGGTCGGCCTTCACCACGTGCAGCCGGGCGTCGCCGCGCGAGGTGGCGACCGTGAAGCCCCGGTAAGACACACCCGGGGCCACCCGCTCGCCAGCCTCAGCCGAGCCGGAGCCCGCACCCGAGAATGTGCCCGAGACCGAGAATGAGCCCGAGACCGAGCCCGGCCGTCCCGCCGCCACACTGACAACCGTCAGAACGACCACCAACCCGAGACGCAGAAATCTCTTCACCGCGCCATCCTGCGCGGTAAGCGGCACGTGACCGCCTCCGCCGCGCGGGACCGTCACGCCGGTGGCCGAGGCATGGACTTTCCCGGCGGCCGAACTCGCCCGCCGTGTCCACGTGGAGGGGTCGGTTTACGACGCGCTCACCATCACCGCTCGGAGGCTAGCCCGTGTAGGCCTGCCACGTCTTGACCGTCGTCTTCGGATTGCTTGCGGAATTGGACTTGTGCGCCACCAGGCAGCGGTATTGCTTGCCCAAATGAACGACACGCTCATTCTCCGAGTACTGCCGATTGACTTTCCATTCCGAGAATCCCGCTGCCATCCGACGACGCCTTTCTTCCAGCCGGCTCACTGCCGACGCGCTTGAATCATCGCACTCTTCGCTCACGGTGCGTTCACGCGCCCGAAGGGCATTCCTCTCCGAGGGGGCGGGGTCCGGGCCGGGGCCGAGGGCGGGCCGGACGTAGGGTGCCGTGGTGAACAGACACATAGCCTTCGAGCGACTGCACAACTTCCGCGATCTGGGCGGCTACACGACGCGAGACGGTCGTGCCGTGCGGTGGGGCCGGCTGTACCGCTCCGACTCACTGGGCAAGTTGCGCGGCGGGGACTGGGAGCGGTTTCTGGGGCTGGGCCTGCGGACCGTCATCGACCTGCGGTATCCCTGGGAGATCGACGCGAAGGGCCGGGTCCCTGAGCACCCGTCACTCGCCTACCACAACCTCAGCGTCGAGCACCGGCCCTACGATCAGGCAGGCCTCGGACCGGAGGTCGATACGGGGCCCTTCCTCGCCGCGCGGTACGGGGAAGTCGCCCACGACGGGGTCGAAGAACTACGGCGGGCGCTCGAGGTGATCGCCGGCCGGAACGGCCCGGCGGTCTTCCACTGCGCGTCCGGGAAGGACCGTACCGGGCTGCTGGCCGCACTGGTCCTGAACTTGCTGGGGGTGCCGGAGCAGGACATCGTCGAGGACTTCGCCCTCACCGGGCTCGCCACCGAGCGGCTCCTCGCGGACTGGCGCGCCGAGCATCCGGGCCAGGTGCCCGTCTGGCCCGGGTACGGGCGGGCGCCCGCCGAGGTGATGCGCCTGTTCCTCGCGGATCTGAGGCAGGCGTACGGGTCCGTCCGCGGCTACGCGACGGATGTGCTGGGAGTCGACGACGGGATGGTCGCCGCCCTGCGGGAGAACCTCCTCGAACCCGTTCGGTGACCCCGCGGGCAGGGACCCGCCCCGGCCGTCAGGCCCGCTCCTCGAAAGCCTCCGTCAGCAGCAGCTTCTTCTGCGGCTTGCCCATGGCGTTGCGGGGCACCGCCGAGACGAAGCGGACCTCGCGCGGGCGTTTGTGCGCGGAGAGGTGGGCGGCGACGAAGTCGGTGAGTTCGGCGGCCGTGACCCCGTCGGCGACGACGAAGGCGACGATCCGCTGGCCGAGGTCCGTGTCCGGGACGCCGACGACGGCCGCCTCGCGCACCTTGGGGTGGTCCAGCAGCGCGTTCTCGATCTCGCCCGCGCCGATCCGGTAGCCGCCCGACTTGATCATGTCGATGGAGGCGCGGCCCACGATCCGGTGGACTCCGTCCGCCTCGTCCACGGCCGCGATGTCTCCCGTACGGAACCAGCCGTCCTCGGTGTACGCGGCCGCGGTGGCCTCGGGCCGGCCGAGGTACCCCGAGAACAACGTCGGGCCGGTGAGCTGGAGTTCTCCGATCTCGGCGCCCGGTTCCGCGGCGATGCGCGTACGGATGCCCGGGAGCGGGGTGCCGACCGTACCGGGCCGCACCTCTGCGCCCGCGCGGCCGCTGACCGTGATCAGCGTCTCGGTCATTCCGTACCGCTCCACGGGCCGCAGACCGGTCAGCCGCTCCAGGTCCCGGAAGACCGGGGCGGGCAGGGCGGCGCTCCCCGAGACCAGCAGCCGGGCCCCGGACAGCGCGGCGGCGGCCTCCGGCGCGGCGGCGATCCGGGACCACACGGTCGGCACCCCGAAGTACAGGCTTCCGCGCGCCTCCGCATAGGCCGCGGGGGTCGGCCGCCCGGTGTGGAGGAGGCGGCTGCCGGTGCGCAGGGCCCCGAGTACGCCGAGGACGAGCCCGTGCACGTGGAACAGCGGCAGCCCGTGGACGAGGGTGTCCTCGGCGCTCCACTGCCAGGCTTCGGCGAGCGCGTCCAGGTCGGCGGCGATCGCCGCGCCGGTCAGGACCACCCCCTTGGGCGGGCCCGTGGTCCCGGAGGTGTACAGCACGAGCGCCGGATCGTCGGACGCACCGCCCGGCCGGAAGCAGGAGGGGGAGGAGGAGGCTGCGTCAACGGCGCGCCCGGCGGGGGCTGCGGGGGCAGAGGCGACGGATGCGGCGGATGCGGCGGAGCCGGACGAGCGCCGGGTGAAGTCCACGTCGAGGAGCACCGCCCCGGAGTCCCGCAGAATGTGCTCCCGCTCGGCAGGCCCGGCGTCGGGCGGCAGCGGGACGACGGGCACCCCGGCCAGCAGTCCCCCGACGACGGCCGCGACGGTCTGCAGGGTGGCCGTCGCGTTCACCGCGAAGGCCGGGGCTCCGGTCACCTCTGCGGCCACCGCGCGGGCCGCGCCCAGCAGTTCCTCGTACGAAGCGGTGCGGCCGGCGACGGTTACGGCGTCTTTCCGGTCCCCGTAGGCGCCGGTGAGTGCGGTCAGCATGTCGGCAACTCCCCTTCGGGCGTGGGTGGCGGGACGGATGAACGGGTGACCTGTCGGCCACGGCGCCAGCCAGCCTACGCGTGTGCGGCGGCCGGGCTCCGCTGAACCTTCCCCACCGGGGGAAGCCGCGTGGCTCGAAGGCCGCGTGAAGCGACCGGAGGCCCGCCGCGGCTCCGCGGACTAGGCTGACGCCATGATCACCTCAGAACCCCGTCTGGAACCGGTCACCGAACAGAACTTCGAAGCGGTGTGCGCCATACGGGTACACCCCGACCAGGCGCATCTCGTCTCCCCCGTGGTCAAGTCCCTGGCCGAGGCCTATGTCCACGGGGAAGCCGCCTGGCCACGCGCCATCGTCGACGGCGACGAGGTGGTCGGCTTCGTCATGGCCTTCCTCGACATCGCCTGGGCTCCGGACCTCGACCCCGCGGACATCCGCTCCGGCATCTGGCGCCTGAACATCTCCGCCGCCCACCAGGGCAAGGGCTACGGCCGCTTCGCGGTCCAGGCCGTCACCACCGAGCTCCGCCGCCGGGGCGCCACCCGCGCGTACGTCACCTGGGAGCCGGGCCCTGGCACCCCGGAGCCGTTCTACCTGGGTCTCGGCTTCCGCATCACCGGCGAGGTGAGCGGCGGCCAGGCCGTCGGCGAACTGGCGCTCTAGTCTCCTCTCCGGACCGAAACGAGCCCGGCCAAGACCATCCGGGCTGCCCGAGGAACCACCCCCGCTACGCGGAATCGACCCGCACCTCGGTGTTCTGGCAAGCCGTCAGCAACCAGCGCCCGTCCTCGCCCCGGGTCATCACGTACAGCGGCGCACCCCCGCGAGGAAGCCCTCCGCGTCCTTGGCCCTTTGCGTGCGCTCGACGGCGGCCACGACCTGTGCGATCGCCTCGACGGCGGCGGCCTCGGCCTCGGTCCGGGCTTCGGTGTCCACGTCGGATTCGGTGTTCGTGAACGTGTTCATGGCCGATCGTGCACCCTCAAGCGCGGTCGAGGTCAAGCAATATGATCACATGGCGGTATGACAAGGACGCTCTACCTGTTCTGCTCCGCCGCCCCGCCCGTCTTCG
Source organism: Streptomyces sp. NPDC003038 (assembly GCF_040611115.1). Classification (NCBI taxonomy): domain Bacteria; kingdom Bacillati; phylum Actinomycetota; class Actinomycetes; order Kitasatosporales; family Streptomycetaceae; genus Streptomyces; species Streptomyces sp. NPDC003038. The sequence goes on along the minus strand of NZ_JBEXNN010000002.1, from coordinate 375,619 downwards.
ACGTGGCCCATGTGATCGAGGACGCCCAGGCCCGCGGCTGGGACGTCTGTCTGGGTCTCACCCCCACCGCGGCTCACTGGGTGGCCGGGAGCCTGGAAGGGCTGGCAGCCCTCACCGGCCACCCGGTCCGCTGGCAGTACAAGCTCCCCGGGGAGGCCGATCTATGGCCGCCGGCCGATGCCCTGCTCTTCGCCCCGGCCACCTTCAACTCGCTCAACGCCTGGGCCCTCGGCCTCACCGACCGCTTCACCGTCGGCGTCGCCGCCGAGGCGACCGGCAAGGGAACCCCGGTCGTCGCCATGCCGTGCACCAATGCCGCTCTCGCCGCGCACCCCCAGTTCGACCAGTCCCTGGCCGTCCTGCGCGCCGCCGGAGTGGAGCTCCTCTACGGCGAGGGCGGCTTCACCCCCGGCCCGGCGGGCCCGGACGAGCCGCCGCACTTCCCGTGGACGGCCGCCCTGGACGCCGTGGACCGCGCGGGCACGGCCCAAGCCTGAAGGAGCCGGGAGGAGTACGGCACCACTCCCCCGAGAGACGGACGGACGGACGGCGGCCCCGATCGCCTCACCCGCTGCGGACCTGCCGGAAGAACGCCCGGACGTCCCCCACCAGCAGCTCCGGCACCTCCATGGCGGGGAAGTGCCCGCCGCGGTCGTACGAGGTCCAGCGCACGATGGAGTCGGTGCGCGCGGCGATGTGCCGGAGGGGGATGAAGTTGTCCCGGGGGAAGTCCGCGAGGGCGGTCGGCGTCCGCGACACCTCGGGCGGCTGCCCCGCGTAGTCGGCGTGCGCCCGCTCGTAGTAGATCCGGGCGGCGCTGCCGACCGTACCGGTCAGCCAGTAGAGCATCACATTGGTCAGCATCTGGTCCCGGTCCACGGGGCAGCGCGGATCCGCCCACTCGGTGAACTTCTCCGCGATCCAGGCGAGCAGCCCGACGGGTGAGTCGTTCAGCCCGTACGCGAGGGTCTGCGGCCGGGTCGCCTGGATGTCGGCGTAGCCCTGGCGCTCGCGGGCCCAGGTCCGGTACCGCTCCCAGGAGGCCACCGTCCGCTCCCGCTCGGCCGGGCTCAGCGCGGCCAGCTCCTGAGGCAGCGGCTCTTCGGTGGCTCCGCCGCCGGGTAGCAGGTTGAGGTGCACGCCGATCACATGGCCGGGCCGTAGCCGCCCCAGCTCGCGGGAGATCGCCGCACCCCAGTCGCCGCCCTGGACCCCGTACGCCTCGTACCCGAGGCGCTCCATCAGCACTCCGAAGGCCCGCGCGACCCTCTTGAACTCCCAACCGGTCTCCGTCGTCGGCCCGGACAGTCCGAAGCCGGGGATGCTCGGCAGCACCAGGTGGAAGGCGTCGGCCGGATCCCCGCCGTGCGCCCGCGGATCGGTCAGCGGGCCCGCGACCCGCTGGAACTCGACGAAGGAACCGGGCCAGCCATGGGTCATCAGCAGCGGCACGGCGTCCGGCTCCGGCGAGCGCAGGTGCGCGAAGTGCACCCGTGCCCCGTCGATGGTCGTGGTGAACTGCGGCCAGGAGTTCAGCCGCGCCTCGGCCTCCCGCCAGTCGTACTCCTCGCGCCAGTACTCCACGAGCTCACGCGTCTGACCGAGCGGAATCCCGTACGCCCACCCCACCCCCGGCAGCTCATCGGGCCACCGCACCCGCCTCAGCCGCTCGCCGAGATCGTCCAACTCCCGCCGCGGCACGTCGAGCCGGAACTCCCGCAGCCCTTCATCAAGATCGTTCATGGGCCGCCATGGTATGCCGGGGCCGCCCGCGTACGGGTCGTGCCCGGTCCCCCGTTCACGGCCGACGGGCCTGCCCTCGACTCGGGCACCCCGTCCGGTCGGGCCCGGAGGGGCATACCGTAGAACTTGCGTATGCGTGTACGAATAGGTTTGCGTTTCAAGATCGGGATGACGATCGCCGCGACGGCCGCGGTATCGGCGACGCTGACCGGTGCCTTCGTTCCGCAGATCATCCAGGACGACCGCCGCGCCAGCGTCTTCGCGGAGTATCAGGAGGCCGTAGGGCAGTACCGGGCGTCCGGAGGCCGGACAACGGCCGGGCTCGAAGTCGGCCCGGCCGAGGTGCCGCAGCCCCTGCGCGGCCATCCGGTGCCCGGCGGGGAAGGGTCCGCCATGCTGATGGACGCGGACTTCGGCTCCGTCACCTATCTGGAAGAGGAGGAGACGGGAACCACCGTCTGGGCTGCCGGACGCGGTGACGACGGCCGGCTCCTGACGCTCCGCCGGCATTTCCCCCAGACCCTCTTCGAGGACCTGGAGCGGACCACCCGTATCGCTGCCGGAATCGGCGCGCTCGGAGCGAGCGTCGTAGGTGTCGCCTTGGCCGCCTCGATGGTCCGCCGGCTGCGGCGGTCCGCCCGCCAGGCCAGCCGGATCAAGGACGGTGACCTGCAAGCTCGCCTTCCGCATCGCGGGTGGGACGAGATCGCCCAGCTCGCCGCAGCCGTCAACGCGATGGCGGAAGCCCTCGCCGCCCGGATCGAAGCCGAGCGCGCCGTCACGGCGAACATCGCGCACGAGCTGCGGACCCCGGTCGCGGGACTCCTGGCTGCCACGGGCCTCCTCACGGGAGACGACCGCCCCACCGAGATGGTGCGCGAGAGCTCCCTACGGCTGCGGGACCTGATGGAGGACGTCCTGGAGGTGTCCCGGATCGACAACGGGGGCGAGCGGGCCGAGCTGAGGGAGGTGGAACTCGCGGACGTGGCATGGCGCGTGGTCGCGGGCGTACGGGCCGACCGGCAGGCGGAGCTGACCGTGGAGGTCGTCCACGGCACCGTGCAGGAGACGGACCCGCGCCGCCTCGAACGCATTCTCACCAACCTGGTCACCAACGCGCTGCGGCACGGCGCGGAGCCGGTGGTGGTGGAGGTCGAAGGCCCCGAACTGCGGGTGCGTGACGGCGGCCCCGGTTTCCCGCCCGAGCTGATCGCCCACGGTCCCCAGCGGTTCCGCACCGGCGGCAAGGGCGGTCTCGGCCTCGGCCTGGTCATCGCCACCGGGCAGGCCGGAGTGATCGGAGCGCGCTTGAGCTGGCACAACCCGCCGGAGGGCGGCGCCGTCGCCACCGTCACGGTCGGCGAGGGCCCGGTCCGGCCGGGTCCGGCCCCCGATCAGGCCGGGCCTCACGGCCCGGCCTGATCGACGGGACCTGCCCTAAGCGACGGCCCACTGCTGGGCGTTGTTGCCGCTACAGGTCCATTGGCGTACTTCCGCACCCGGCGCGGTGCGCCATTCGTAGTCGTCCAGGCAGAGGCCGCTGTGCCGGTTGACGAGTGTGGAGTAGCCGTCCCCCGCCCGGTCGAGCCGCCACTGCTGGACCGCCGCGCCGTTGCAGGTCCACTGCTGGACCCGGGATCCGGGCGCGGTCGCCCAGTCCCGGTTGTCCAGGCACAAGCCGCTGTGGCCGTTGCTGATCTGGTAGTACCCGTCACCCGAGGGCGTCAGGTACCAGTCCTGGACCGGTGCGTCACCGCACGTCCATTGCCGTACTTCCGCACCCGGCGCGGTGCGCCATTCGTAGTCGTCCAGGCACAGGCCGCTGTGCCGGTTGCGGAGGGCCACCGGCGCTGCCGGACCGCCTGTCTCGCCCGCCGGCCCCTGGAGAACCGTCGAGGTCGAAACCGGGACACCGAGGTTCGGAGTGCCGTCCGCGTTCCAGGAGATCTTCTGGACCCGCGTCGTGCGCGTGGTGCCGCAGCCCTGGGCCGACGAGGAGTTCGCGTGGTAGGCGATCCAGGTCTCGCTGCCGTCCGGGGAGGAGAAGAACGAGTGGTGTCCCGGCCCGAACACTCCGGCGGCGTCATTGCGCTGGAAGATCGGGGCGGAATGCTTGAACCACGCGGCGGCGGCGAGGGGGTTGCCACCCCGGTACTCCAGCATGCCCAGCTTGTAGTCGGGGCCGTTGCAGTGGCTGGCGGAGTAGGTCAGGAAGGTGCGGCCGTTGCGCTGCAGAACGAACGCTCCCTCGTTGACGGCTCCCCCCTGCCGCTCCCACGCGAGGAGCGGGGCCGAGATGCGCGTTCCGTGAGCGCCGGCCGTCCACGGATTGGACATCGGCGCCAAGTAGAGCGACTGGAGACCGTCGTCCGGAGAGATCGCGGAGAAGGTCATGTAGAGGGCGCCGTTGAGCCTCAGCAGACTCGCGTCGATCGCCCATCCGTCGTTGGGCATGAGGTGGATGATGCCCCGGTCGGTGTACGGGCCGAGAGGATCGGATCCGGAGCTTTGCAGGACGTGCGTACGGCGAGCGGCGCAACACTGCTCAACCGAGTAGTACACGTACCAGCGGTCGCCGACCATCTCGAGGTGGGGCGCCCACATCTGCGTCCCGCCGCTGCGGAAGATCACCTGCTCCGGGGCACTGCGGAGGCCGGCGATGGTCGAAGAACGGCGCATGACGACGTCGGACGACCACGTGGTCGCGACGTAGTAGTAGAAGCCGTGGTGATGGACCAGCGTGGGGTCGGCGCTGTTCGGTACGCCGACCACGGGGTTGGTGAACGAGGGACCGGGCGCCGCCTCGGCCGGGGCGGGGCTGCTCAGGTTCATTCCCAGTGCCGTGATGAAGGCGATGACGAGCAGCAGGGCTCGCCTCGCCGTCCCTTGTCGATGGGCGGACAGCACATCCACTCCTCACATGTGTTGGACCGTACGAGCTGTGACGTGCCGGTTCGTGCGTCTCTCACGTGCGCCGTCCGCCGTCCCTCCGGGACGGCGGTCACTGCTGGTGGTACGTGGCGTCCTGGGTCGCGACCGCGCCGCCGACGCCCTGCACGTAGAGCAGGAAGCCGAAGTGCCGGAGGTACTGCCCGGGCGAGGTGTACGACTCGTAGGAGACGCCGGCCGGGTCGGCGAGGCCGGGCCGCTGGTAGAAGGCGGCGCTGTTCTTGAAGGCGGTGGTGCCGTCGTTCCTCTCGACCCAGACCTCGCCGTTCCTGCTGCGCAGGTAGTGGCCGGGGAAGTTGGCGGACTCCAGCGAGACGGTGCCGCTGCCGGCGAGCCCGGTCACGGTGCGGAACTGCGAGTCGGCGAGGTTGGTGACGCCCGCTTCCAGCTTCCCGCGGTACTCCCGGTGCCGGATGTAGTGGTCGGGGTAGTTGAAGGAGGACAGGCGCTTGGGCGTGGCGCCGTCGGCGACGGGGATGCCGAAGTTCGGTGTGCCGTCGGTGTTCCAGTAGAGCTTCTGCACGCGGGTGCGGCGGTTGGGGTCGTTCAGCGGGTCACCGGTGATGTCCTTGTAGTTGCGGTCGTGGTAGACGAGGACGTCGCTCCTGCCGTCCTCGGAGGTGGTGAAGGAGTTGTGGCCCGGACCGTACTGGCCGGTGGCGGTGTCGCTGGTGAAGACCGGGGTCGGGCTCTTCTTCCAGGACGCGGGGTCGAGCAGGTTCGCGGTGGCGGAGGCGGTGAGCAGGCCGAGGCAGTAGTTGCTGTCGGTCGCGGACGCCGAGTAGCTCATGAAGACCTTGCCGCCGCGCTGGATCACGGCCGGGCCCTCGTTGACCTTGTAGCCGACGGTCTCCCAGTGGTATGTGGGCACGGTCAGGCGGACCGGAGTGCCGGTGATGGTCCAGGGGTTGGCCAGTCTGGCGATGTAGACGTTGGAGTTGGTGTCGATCGCCGGGTCCTTCTGCGCCCAGCTGAGGTAGCGGACGCCGTTCACCACGAAGGTCGTGGCGTCCAACGCGAAGCTGTCCATCGGGGTGGCGATCCGGCCCTTCTCGGTCCAGCCGCCGGTCAGGGGGTTGGCGGCGGAGCTTTCGAGGGCGTACATCCGGATCTTCCAGACATCGTCGGCCCGTCCGGCGGCGAAGTAGACGTACCACTTGCCGTTGAGGAAGTGGATCTCCGGGGCCCAGATGTGCGCGCCCATGTCGCCGGTGGCGTGCTTCGTCCAGATCACCGTCTCGGGGGCGCTGGACAGGCCCTGGAGGGTGGTGGCCCGGCGCAGGACGATGCGGTCGTACTCGGGGGCGGTGGCGGTGAAGTAGTAGTAGCCGTCGGTGTGCTTGAAGATGTGCGGATCGGCTCGCTGGTTCACGAGGGGGTTGGTGTACGAGACTGCGGGCGAGGGGGGCCCGGCGGCCTGGGCCGGCGCGGGCGGCAGCAGAGCCGCCACCAGGGCGGCTCCGGCGGCCAGAGCGCCCGAGAGCTTGCGGATTCTCAAGGTGGTGCTCCTTCTCGTGGGTGGGGGTTGAGGGGAACGTCCACCGCCGGACCGTTCAGGTCACAGGCCCCGTGCCACGCGGTGATAGGCCTGGTTCCAACGGAGCTCCTGGGTGAACCGGCGGATCGTGGTGTCCGCGTCGATCACCAGCAGTTCGGTGCCGAGGATGTCCGCGAGGTCACCCAGTTCTTCGGCGCCGACCGCACTCGACAGCACCGTGTGGTGGGGGGCTCCGGCGGTCAGCCACGCTTCGGTGGAGGTGCGCAGGTCGGGACGGGGCTGCCAGACCGCGCGGGCCACCGGCAGGTTCGGCAGCGGCTCGACGGGCTCCACCACGTCGATCTCGTTGGCGACCAGACGGAAGCGGTCTCCCAGGTCGGCGAGTCCGACCACCACGGCCGGGCCGGTGTGCGCGTCGAAGACGAGACGGACCGGGTCCTCGCGGCCGCCGATGCCCAGCGGATGGATCTCGCAGGACGGCACACCCGCCGAGATGGTCGGGCAGACCTCGAGCATGTGAGCGCCCAGGATCAGTTCCCGCCCGGGCTCCAGGTGGTAGGTGTAGTCCTCCATGAAGGAGGTGCCCCCGGGCAGCCCGGCGGACATCACCTTGAGGGTGCGCAGCAGGACCGAGGTCTTCCAGTCGCCCTCGCCGCCGAAGCCGTAGCCGTCGGCCATGAGGCGCTGGACCGCGAGGCCGGGAAGCTGGCGCAGCCCGCCGAGGTCCTCGAAGTTCGTGGTGAAGGCGTGGAAGCCGCCGTCGGTGAGGAAGCGGCGCATCCCGAGTTCGATGCGTGCGGCGTAGCGCAGTGAGGCGTGCCGGGCGCCGCCGGCCCGCAGTTCTGTGGCGACCCGGTAGGTCTCCTCGTACTCCGTGGCCAGTTCGGTGATGTCGGCATCGGCGATGTCCTCCACCCTCTCGACGAGGTCGTTCACGCCGTAGGTGTTGACGGAGACCCCGAAGCGGAGTTGCGCTTCGACCTTGTCTCCCTCGGTGACGGCGACATCGCGCATGTTGTCGCCGAAGCGGGCCAACTTGAGGCCGCTCAGCTCGGCCCGGCCTGCGGCGGCCCTGCTCCAGGAGGCGATGCGGGCGGTCACGGACGGGTCGGTGACGTGTCCGGCGACCGTTTTGCGGGCTACGCCCAGGCGGGACTGGATGTACCCGAACTCGCGGTCCCCGTGAGCGGCTTGGTTGAGGTTCATGAAGTCCATGTCGATGGACGACCAGGGGAGCGCGACATTGGCCTGGGTGTGGAGGTGGAGCAGGGGCTTTCGCAGCGCGTCGAGGCCGGCGATCCACATCTTGGCCGGGGAGAAGGTGTGCATCCAGGTGATCAGGCCGATGCACGCGTCGTCGGAGTTGGCGTCCAGGCAGATGCGCCGGATCGCGTCGGCCTCGGTCAGAACGGGCTTCCAGACGATGCGGACGGGAAGGCCCGTGTCGTCGTCGAGCGCGCCGGCTATCCGTCGTGACTGCTCGGCCACCTGGCACAGCGTGTCCTCGCCGTACAGGTCCTGACTGCCCGTCAGGAACCAGATCTCACGTCCCTCGAGTGACGTCATGGGGAGCTCCTTCATCGGGCGGCGCGCGGCTGGCCGTACACGTTCCGGTAGCGGTGGTTGAGGCGGTCGATGTCGCCCTGCGCGATCGGCAGCGGCTCCCCGAGCTGACGGGAGATGTGGACGGTACGGGCGACGTCCTCGCACATCACGGCTGCCTTGACGGCTGCCTCGGCGTCCTCGCCGACGGTGAAGACGCCGTGGCTCTTCATCAGCACGGCGGGAGACCGGTGCCCTCGCAGCGTCTCCACGATTCCGCGGCCGATCGAGTCGTCACCGATCAGCGCGAAGGGGCCGACGGGGATCTCGGCACCGAATTCGTCCGCCATGGCGGTCAGCACGCAGGGCACTGCCTCGCCGCGCGCGGCCCAGGCGCTGGCATAGGTGGAGTGGGTGTGCACCACACCGCCGACCTCGGGCATGTGGCGGTAGACGTAGGCGTGTGCGGCGGTGTCGGAGGAGGGCGAGTGATCGCCTTCCACCACCTTTCCGTCCAGGTCGCAGAGAATCATGTTCTGGGGGGAGAGCTCGTCGTACGCGATTCCGCTCGGCTTGATCACCATGAGCTCCTCGCCCGGCAGGCGGGCCGATACGTTGCCGGCCGTCCAGACGACGAGCTGGTAGCGGACCAGCTCCCGGTGCAGCTCGCTGACCTGGCGGCGCAGCAGATCGATGGGGGACGTCATGGGTCAGACCTCGCTGTCGTGGGCGGTCAGGGCGTGGTTGCGGATGGCTCTGAGCCGGTGCATCTGCCGGTCGCAGCCGGTGCCGAAGTGGTCGTGCAGGGCCCGGTACTCGGCGTAGAGCGCGTCGTAGACCGCGGCACGGGCCGGGTCCGGCCGGTACACGGCCCGGTCGACCCGGCCCATGGCCGAGGCGGCGGTGCGCACATCGGGGTAGGCGCCGGCGGCGACCGCCGCGTGGATGGCGGAGCCGAGTGCCGGGCCCTGGTCGGAGACCGCGAGCGAGACGGGGCGTCGCAGCACATCGGCGTAGATCTGCATCAGCAGGGCGTTCTTCTTCAGTCCGCCGGTGACGATGAACTCATCGACGGGGACGCCGCCCCGCTCCAGGGCCTCGACGATGGTGCGGGTGCCGAAGGCGGTGGCTTCCAGCAGCGCCCGGTAGACCTCTTCGGGGCGGGTGGCCAGGGTGAGGCCGACGATCACACCGGAGAGATGGTGGTCGACCAGCGTCGAGCGGTTGCCGTTCATCCAGTCGAGGGCGATCAGCCCGTGTCCTCCGACCGGCTGGTCGGCGACTTTGCGGGTCAGCAGCTGATGCAGATCCTCGCCCTGGGCGTCCGCCTCCGCCTGGTACTCCCGGGGGACGCCCTGCTTCAGCCACCAGCCGAAGATGTCACCGACGGCGCTCTGCCCCGCTTCGTAGCCGTAGGCCCCCTCGACGATGCCTCCGTCCACTACCCCGCAGACGCCGGGTACGTCGGCCAGTGCGGCGCCGTTGACGACGTGGCAGGTGGACGTGCCCATGACGGCGAGGAGACGGCCGTTCTCGACTGCCTGCGCGGCGGCGGCCGCCACGTGGGCGTCGACGTTCCCGGCCGCGACCGCGATGCCCTCCGGCAGTCGGGTCCAGGCGGCGGCTTCGGCCGTCAGCGCACCGGCCCGGGAGCCGAGGGGCGCGAGCGGGTACTCCAGGCGGGTACGGGCGAAATCGGCGAAGTCGGGGTGCAGCGCGCCGAGGTAGTCCTCGCTCGGGTAACGGCCGTCCTGGTGGATGCCCTTGTATCCGGCGGTGCAGGCATTGCGGGACTCGGATCCGGTCAGCTGCCAGACGATCCAGTCGGCGGCCTCGATCCAGCGGTCGATGGCGGCGTAGGTCACCGGATCCTCCTCCAGGACCTGCAGCGCCTTGGCGTACTGCCATTCGGCGGAGATCTTGCCCCCGTACCGGGAGATCCACTTCTCGGCCCGCGAGTGGGCGAGCCGGTTGATCCGGTCCGCCTGGCCCTGGGCGGCGTGGTGCTTCCAGAGCTTGGGCCAGGCGTGCGGACGCTCTCCCAGTCCGCTCTCGGCGAGCGGGGTGCCGTCGCTGCGGACGGGCAGGACGGTGCAGGCGGTGAAGTCGGTGGCGATACCGATGACGGCCGCCGGGTCGATGCCGGCGGCGGTGACGGCGGCGGGGACCGCGGTGCGCAGTACCTCACGCCAGTCCTCGGGGTGCTGCAGGGCCCAGTCGGGCGGCAACCGCGCGCCGGTGGTGGGCAGTACGCGTTCGATGACGCCGTGAGGGTACTCGTGGACTGCGGAGCCGACCTCCTCACCGTCCCGTACGCGGACCACCACGGCCCGGCCGGACAGCGTGCCGAAGTCGATACCGACGACGTAGGACTCCTGGCCCGGGGTGGGAGGGGTCACGGTCACTTTCACATCCTTGAATACGAGGCTGGGTGCCGGTCGTCGGCCGTGGAACGGTCCGCGTCCCCGCGAGCCCGGCTCCTTGCGGGATCGTGCCGACCGGATGACCGGACACCCGGTGCCGGGGATCGCGACGAGTTCGGCCGGTGGTCCGGGTTCAGGTCTGGCGGCGGCCGGTGATGAGGCGCTGGAGCAGGATGAAGACGAAGAGCAGTCCGCCGATGACGATGCGGGTCCACCAGGAGCTGAGGGTGCCCTGGAAGTTGATGACGGTCTGGATGAGTCCGAGGACCATCACGCCGAGGGCGCTGCCCAGGACGAAGCCGGAGCCGCCGGTGAGGAGAGTGCCGCCGACGACGGTTGCGGCGATGGCGTCGAGTTCGAGGCCGACGCCGTGCAGCCCGTAGCCGGAGAGCATGTAGAAGGTGAGGAGTACGCCGCCGAGCGCGGAGCAGAAGCCGCTGATCGCGTAGACGGCGATCTTCGTACGGGCCACCGGCAGGCCCATCAGGAGCGCTGACTGCTCGCTGCCGCCGAGGGCATAGACGTTCCGGCCGAGCCGGGTGCGGTGCAGGACCAAGAAGGCGACGAGCAGAACCAGCAGGGCGATGACGACGCTGGGTGAGACGAAGAGGCCGCCCGGCAGCGACAGTCGGGTCTGGGCGATCGCGACGAAGGTGGGGTCGGTGATGGAGATCGACTCGGTGCTGATGGTGTAGCAGAGCCCGCGCGCGAGGAACATTCCGGCGAGGGTGACGATGAAGGGCTGGATGTCGAAGGTGTGGATGATCCAGCCCATCAGGGTGCCGGATGCCGTGCCGATCGTGAGGACCAGCGGGATGACGAGCAGCGGCGGCCAGTCGTGCTGTTCGACGAGCCAGGCGGCGACCATGGTGGAGAGAGCGAGCATCGCTCCGACGGAGAGGTCGATGCCGCCGGTGAGGATGACGAAGGTCATGCCGACGGCGATGACGAGCAGGAACGCGTTGTCGATGAGCAGGTTGACCAGGACCTGCCCGGAGAAGAAGCCTTCGTACCGGGCCGAGCCGACGGCGAACATGATCACCAGCAGGGCGGCGGTCACGAGCAGCGGGACGAATGCCCCGTTGCGGCGGAAGGTGTCAGTCAGGGTGCTGGTGCTGCTGCTAGTACTGGTGCTGGTGCTACCGCTGGTGTTGGTGCTACTGCTGGTGCTGGTGCTACTGCTGGTGCTACTGCTGGTGCTGCTCATGCGCCGACCTCGTGCTTCTCAGCGTTCTCTGTGCGACCGGGGTTCAGTGACGGGCGGGACGGCCGCCGCCGGATACCTGCCTTGGCCCGGAAGGCGGACGACTGGACGAGGCATACCGCGATGACGACCAGAGCCTTGAAGACCAGGGTCGTCTCGGGGGGAATGCCCATCGAGTACACCGTGGTGGAGAGCGTCTGGATGATCAGGGCGCCTAGCACGGTGCCGCCGAGGGAGAAACGGCCTCCGGTCAGCGCGGCGCCGCCGATGACGACGGCGAGGATGGCGTCGAGCTCGATCCACAGGCCGGCGTTGTTCCCGTCGGCGCTGGAGACATTGGAGCTGATCATGAGGCCGGCGACCGCGGCGCACAGGGCGCTGAACACGTAGACGAGCATGAGCAGGCCCGTGGCGCGGATTCCGACGAGCCTGCTGGCCGTGGGATTGCCTCCGACCGACTCGATGAGCAGGCCGAGTGCGGTGCGGCGGGTCAGGAGGCCGGTGAGAATGACCAGCAGGGCGGCGAGGATCACGGCGAAGGGGACCGTCAGCCAGTAGCCGCCGCCGATGACCTTGTAGGGAGCGCTGGAGACGGTGATGATCTGGCCGTCGGTGATCAGCTGGGCGACGCCGCGTCCGGCGACCATCAGGATGAGGGTCGCGATGATCGGCTGGACATCCAGCTTGGCGACGAGGATGCCGTTGATCAGGCCGAGCACAACGGCCACGGCCAGCGACATGCCGACGGCCTCCAGCACCGTCGACAGCGCGCCCGGCCGCGCGGATGTGACGATGTGTTCGCAGGCCAGCGCGCCGGAGATGGCCACGGTGGAGCCGACCGACAGATCGATGCCGCGGGTGGCGATGACGAGGGACATGCCCAGGGCGACCAGCACCAGCGGTGCGCCGAACTGAAGGATGTCGATCAGGCTGCCGTAGAGGTGGCCCTCCTTGACCCGGATGGTGAAGAAGTCGTGGTGGAAGGCGAGGTTGGCCAGCAGGAGGGCGAGCAGGACAGCGCCGGGCCAGAAGAGGCGGTGCTTGGTCATTTCTGGGCTCCGGTGGCGATGGTGGCCATGATGCGTTCCGGTGTGAGGGTGCCGTCGTTGGTCAGGGTCGCCACCAGGTGGTGGTCCCGGAGGACGCCGACGCGGTGGCTGAGCCGCAGGACCTCTTCCAGCTCCGCGGAGATGAAGAGCACCGCCATGCCCTCGCCGGACAGTCGCTGGACGAGTTTCTGGATCTCCGCCTTGGCGCCGATGTCGATGCCGCGGGTGGGCTCGTCGAGGATCAGCAGGCGGGGATCGGTCAGCAGCCACCGCGCGAGGAGTACTTTCTGCTGGTTGCCGCCACTGAGGTTGCGGATCTGCGTCTCCGGGTCGGCGGGTCGGATGTCCAGCGCGGAGATCCAGTGTCCGGCGAGCTCGTCCTGCTTGCTCCGGGACAGGGGCCGGGCCCAGCCACGGGCTGCCTGCAAGGCCAGAACGAGGTTCTCGCGTACCGTCAGTTCCCCGATCAGCCCCTCGGCCTTGCGGTTCTCCGAGCAGAAGGCGATCTTGTGCGCGATGGCCGCCCGGGGGGTGCGCAGGGCGGCCGACGCACCGTTGACGGTGATGGTGCCCGCGTCGCTCTGGTCGGCGCCGAACAGCAGCCGGGCGGCTTCGGTGCGTCCCGAACCGAGCAGGCCGGCCAGTCCGACGACTTCCCCGACGTGGATGTCCAGGTCGAAGGGTGCGACGGAGCCACGGCGCGCCACTGCCTCGGCACGCAGGAAGGGCTCGCTGGCCGCGGCTTCGGCGGCTTCGGCCCGGGAGGCGTCGGACAGCACGTCGAGTTCGGCCAGTGCGCCTCCGATCATGCGCTGGACCAGTTGTACGCGGGTGAGGTCGCCGATCGCGTACTCCCCCTCCAGCCGTCCGTTGCGCAGGATGGTCACGCGGTCGCAGATGTCGTAGACCTGGTCGAGGAAGTGGGTGACGAAGAGAATCGCCACGCCCTTGTCCCTCAGTCGGCGCATCACGGTGAACAGCTGCTCGACCTCGTCGCGGTCGAGGCTGGAGGTGGGCTCGTCGAGGATGAGCACCTTCGCGGAGATGTCCACGGCGCGCACGATCGCCACCAGCTGCTGAACGGCCAGGGAGCAAGTGCTCAGCGGGGCACTGACGTCGATGTCGAGGTCGAGGTCGAGGTCGCGCACCAGCTCCCGGGCGCGGCTGCGCAGTTGCGGCCAGTGGATCAGGCCGAAGCGGCGCGGCTCGCGGCCGATGAGGATGTTCTCCGCCACCGAGAGATTGGGGCAGAGGTTGACCTCTTGGTAAACGGTGCTGATGCCGGTCTGCTGAGCCTGGAGGGGGCTGGAGATGTGGACGTCTTCGTCGGCGAGCGTCACGGTGCCGCCGTCGGACGGATGGACCCCTGTCAGGACCTTGATGAGCGTCGACTTCCCCGCACCGTTCTCGCCCATCAGGGCGTGCACTTCCCCGGGGAAGAGGCGCAGGTCGACTCCGTCGAGGGCGACGACGCCGGGGAACTCCTTCCGTACTCCTCGTAGTTCGAGGACGGGGCGCCGGTCCGCGCCGGTCTCACCGGTCCAGGACCTGTCAGGGGTGGGAGGGCCTGCCATCTGCCCGTCCTCTCGTGTCGGGAGCCGGGGGCACCGTCGGCACAGCGGTACCCCCGTACGTCATGGGTTGGTGCGGTGGTGCGTGGTGCGATCCGGGCGGTGGTGCGATCGTGCGGTGGTGCGGTTCGGGCACGTGGTGGGGGCTTTCACCCCTCGGCTCCGCTCCCCGCCGCCTGCTGTCCCGGCGCCCTGCCGTCTGCCGTCAGAGCCCGCGGCGGGCGCTCGCGGTGATCAGTACGTACGGCTGGGGAGGGCGGCCGCGGCCTGGTCCTGGGTGAACACTCCCTCGGTGACCTTCAGTCGGGGCGGGACGGACTCGCCCTGGGAGACCTTCTTGGCGAGCTCCATCAGCTGGTCGCCGAGCATGGGGTTGCATTCGACGACGACGTTGATCTTGCCGTCGGCCATGGCCTGGAAGGCGTCCTTGATGCCGTCCACCGAGATGATCTTGATATCGGTGCCGGGCTTCTTGCCGGCCTCCTCGATGGCCTGGATCGCGCCGAGCGCCATGTCGTCGTTGTGCGCGTACAGGACGTCGATGTCGGGCTGCGACTTCAGGAAGGCCTGCATCACTTCCTTGCCCTTGGCGCGGGTGAAGTCGCCGGTCTGCGAGGCCACGACCTTGAACTTCGGATCGCCCTTGATGACATCCGCGAAGCCCGCCTTGCGGTCGTTGGCGGGGGCGGAGCCGGTGGTTCCCTGAAGTTCGACGATGTTCACCGTCTCGCTCTTGCCGTTGTACTCCTTGGCCAGCCAGTCACCGGCCTTCCTTCCCTCCTCGACGAAGTCGGAGCCGAGGAAGGTGGTGTAGAGAGAGGTGTCCTTCGAGTCGACGGCGCGGTCGGTCAGGATGACCGGGATCTTGGCGTTCTTGGCCTCCTTCAGCACGGTGTCCCAGCCGGACTCGACCACCGGCGAGAAGGCGATGACGTCGACCTTCTGCTGAATGAAGGAACGGATGGCCTTGATCTGGTTCTCCTGCTTCTGCTGCGCATCGGAGAACTTCAGGGTGACCTGGGCCGCCTTGGCCGCGTCCTGCACCGACTTGGTGTTGGCGGTGCGCCAGCCGCTCTCCGCGCCGACCTGGGCGAAGCCGAGGACCAGAGGGCCGTCGGCCCCGCCGGCGGAGTCGGTGGAGCCGGCGGAGCAGGCGGTCAGCAGGGACGTGGCAAGAAGTCCGGCGGCGACGGTGGGGACAACCTTCTTGGGCATGTGCGGTTCCTCTCGTGCTTCGTGCGGTGGCGACGACCGCTGGAGCAGTGTGAGCGCTAACACTCCTCACATTCAAGGCTCTTGCCGCACGTTATGGATTCTTTACTAGCCAGCGGCGAGGCAAAATGATCGCGCTAACATGAGTGGTGCCTGGCCGGCTCTCATGCACCGTGGTCCCCCTCACCAGCGTGTGCCCCCCCCCTTTGCCTATCCGCAGGAGATGCCCGTGCGTCAGTCCGCTGTGGACCGGCCCCCGACGATGGCGGACGTCGCCCGGGTGGCGGGCGTATCGCACCAGACCGTGTCCCGCGTCCTGAGCGGCCACCCCAACGTGCGGGAGACGACGCGGGCCGAGGTGCAACGGGCCATAGGCGAGCTGGGTTACCGCCGCAACTCCGCGGCCCGCGCCCTCGCCAGCCGCCGCACGCGCACCCTCGGCGTCATCGCCGTCAACACCGCCTTCTACGGGCCGGCCAGTACGCTCTGCGGGCTGGAGGAGGCAGCGCGCGAACAGGGGTACCTGGTGTCCGCCGTCAGCCTGCGCACCATCGACGAAGAAGCACTCACGCGGGCCATCGCTCATCTGGGCGAGTGGGGCGTGGAAGGTGTCGTGGTGATCACCTCCCAGCGGCAGGCCGTGGAGGCGCTGATCGAACTGTCCACCCCCTTCCCCGTGGTCACGGTCGAGGGCGGGCACCACCTGGCCTTCCCCGGGGTGGCCCTCGATCAGCACCTGGGAGCCCGGCTCGTGACGGAGCACCTGCTGGCCGCCGGTCACAAGACGGTGTGGCATGTCGCCGGCCCCCAGGACTGGCTGGAGGCCGAGGCACGCACCGCGGGCTGGCGGGCCGCACTCGAAGACGCGGGCGTGCCCGTCCCCCCTGTCCTCGTGGGGGACTGGAGCCCCCTCTCCGGATTCCGTATCGGGCAGCAGTTGGCCGGCAGAGCGGGCAGGCACAGCGGCCCGGACCCGGAACTCAGCGCCGTGTTCGTCGCCAACGACCAGATGGCGCTGGGCGTGCTGCGCGCGCTGGGCGAGACCGGCCTGCGCACCCCGGCGGACGTGGCGGTCGCCGGCTTCGACGACATCCCCGAAGCGGAGTTCTTCCCGCCGCCGCTCACCACGGTCCGGCAGGACTTCGTCGCGATCGGTCGCGCCAGCATAGGACTGCTGATCGACAGCATCGAGGGATGCCCGGTGCGGGACACTCACCTGACCGTGGCTCCGCAGCTCATCGTCCGCGCCAGCACGGCCCGCCCGGGCCCGTGACGGTCCGCCGAGGCCGAGCGCGCGACGGCGGCAGTACGCGAAGGATTCAGCTTGTCATTTATCCAGTTCGACGCGGTTTCGTGCCCCCTTGTGGTGGGCGGGACGGCTGAACGCCTCCCCGGTGGCAAGGACTCTGCCCACGTCATGACAGGTGGTCGGGCGGCGGTTCTTCGAACCAAGTGGCCGACCGGGCCCGGGCCGGGACGGTTTCGGTGCACCGGCTGGGGAACCGGTCTTCGCATGCAGGTCTGAACCCTCTGCGGACGCGGGCTGGTGTCAGTTTGTTCGGCGCGGCCGGCTTCTCCCAGGGGCGCCGCAGGTCCGTGGCCAGCGGTCGGGCGAGTCGGAGCTGGGCATAGGCGGCGATCACCAGCCAGGTCCACCGGTCGGCCGCTTCCGCGCTGCGAAGCCGGGGCTTGGTCCAGCCGAGCGTCTGCTTGAACAGGCGGAACGTGTGCTCCACGTCGAAGCGACGCAGGAACGACTGCCAGCAGCGGTCCACGTCGTCGGGGGTGGCGCCGGTGCCCGACCACCACAGCCATACCGGCTTGTTGACCCCGCCACTGGGCAGCTTCTCCACGACCAGCCGGACGACGGTGCCCGCGATGATGGGCAGCGGCCCGTCGTGGTCAAGCCAGGCCGCCCGGCGGGTCAACCTGCGGTGCAGCCGGTCCCACGCCTGGGCAGTCGCCTTCCCATAGAGTCGGGTCTCCGTGGTCGTCACGGCCTGCTCGGTGCCCCAGGTGTCGGGGTCGCCGAAGACGAACTCGCCGCCGTGCTTGGGTGGCCGGCCTCCCTTGGGGTCGTAGACCCGTAGTGGTGTCGGCCGTCGCATCACGCGGTCGGATCGGAGTCGGCCGAGGATCTCGACGGGTAGTCCGGACAGCAGGTGGGCGATGCGCGGGGCGTCGTATCCGGCGTCCAGCACGACCAGGACTTCCGGGTCACCCGGCTTCCACTGGCCGGCGGCGACCAGCCGCTCGACCACTTCGCGGATCTGGACGGTGGTCACCGCGGCGACATCGGCGCCGGGCTCCAGGCGGACGGCGTCCAGCACCGCCGTCTAGGAGGTGCGGCCGGTCTCCAGCGCGGCCACCACCGAGTACGGCCAGCCGGGCACCATCTGGTGCTTGCCTTCACCCCGGCCGAATGTGTGGCAAAAGGCCCGGTCAGCACAGGTGTTGGCGTCCGGCCGCAGCCACGGCGAGACATCTACCGCCAGCACCAGCCGGCCGTCCGCCGCCCTCGGCAGCGGCATCCCGGACAGGGCGCGACGCAGTCGGGCAACATCGATCTTGCCTCGGTTGAGCCCGCCGTACAGAGCTCCGTGGCCGCGGCGGTGTTCGGGCGCGAGCGCGAGATCGACCAGCGTGCGTACCGGCCCGTCCGTGCACAACAGCGCGTCGCATAACTCGAACAACGCGTCGCCCCGCGCGGTCATGCACGCGTACAGCTCCGACCGGAAGTGTGACACTTCCGCGAACGCATCCGGCAGGACGCTCTGATGCACCAAACTCACGACCACGGCCTTCGTGTTGTTCCCATGCCTCTGTGACGGTGCACAGGATCAGACGAAGGCCGCCTACGTGTCCGCTGAACTGCGAAAACGCCGATCAAGTTCGAGCCCCGTTCGACGCCGGACCAATCAAGCCCCCGCCGGTGAGCGCACGGCCTGAGATCCCCCTTGACCTCAACTTCGGTTCAGGTTCTAGCGTGACGTTTCGCGCAGCACCAGTGGCGGCCCTGGATGGGCTGGACCACTGCAACCGGGGAGAGAGCGACTTTGATGAACACTGCCTCAAAACGAACCGATGCCCAGCTGGCCGTGACCGTGATCGGTTTGGGCGAGATGGGCTTCGCACTCGCCGGCACATTCCTGGATGGCGGGCACCCGACCACGGTGTGGAACCGTACGCCGGAGAAGGCCGACCCTCTGGTCGCTAGGGGGGCTGAGCGGTCCGCAACTGTCCGCGACGCCGTTGCCGCCAGTCCTCTTGTAGTGGTCAGTGTGAAGGGCAACGCGACGGCCCGCGCGATTCTGGAATCGTCGCGCGACGCGCTTTCCGGCCGCTCCGTGCTCAACCTCACGGATGGGACATCCGCAGAGGCCAGGGCCGTGGCCGAGTGGGTCAGGGACCAGGGCGCGCAGTATCTCCATGGGCAGATCATGACGATCGCTCCGGGCATCGGGGGAGCGGAGACGGTGATTTTCTATGGCGGTTCCGACACCGTGTTCAACCACTTTCGTCCAACGCTCCAGCTCATCGGTGGCCGGGGAACGCTGATCTCGGCCGACGCTGGCGTGCCGGCCCTGTACGGAATGGCCGTGCACGGCACTATGTGGGGCACGCTCAACGGATTCCTACACGCGGCCGCTCTGCTGTCCAGCGAGGGCATCGAGGTGAAGCGGTTCCTGGACGACGCCGGCCCGTCTGTTGCGGCACTACTGGCGTCCTTCCCGGTGATCGCCGACGAGGTCGACCGTGGTGAGTACGTGACGCAATACGGAGCGCTCCAGCACCACCGGCCCTCGGTCGAGGACCTGGTCCGCGAGAGCGGGGCGCGGAACATCGACGTCGGATTCCCCGGCTACACCCTCGGCCTCGTGAACAAGGCCGTGGAAGACGGCCATGCCAATGACAGCTACTCGCGTCTGATCGAGCACTTCAGGAAGCATTGAGTACGGGTGGACGGCGCTGTCTGCTGAACGAAGGCGCTGTTGCTCCCAGTTGACGACATACGCGTGCTCACAGGACGCGGTTGCCGGTGGTTAAACGACAAGTTCAGTGCCTGTCGCTGAAGCCCTGGCAGGTTTAAGCTCGGCGGATGACC
Source organism: Streptomyces sp. NPDC003038 (assembly GCF_040611115.1). Lineage (NCBI taxonomy): Bacteria > Bacillati > Actinomycetota > Actinomycetes > Kitasatosporales > Streptomycetaceae > Streptomyces > Streptomyces sp. NPDC003038. Next base: position 356,323 of record NZ_JBEXNN010000002.1, on the reverse strand, counting down.
TTGGAATGGGAGCAGGTAGTTGTTGACTTGGTAGATCCGGTGGCTTTGGGGCAGTGGTGGGCTGCGGCTCTTGGTTGGGTTGTGGTCGACTCCTCTGCTGAGGAGTTCGAGATCCGCCCGGAGCCGGATCGCCTGCCCGGGTTGCTCTTCGGCAGGGTTGAGGGAAGCAAGACGGTGAAGAACCGACTGCATCTCGACTTGAGGCCCGATGATCAGGACGCCGAGGTGACTCGTCTTGTGGCTCATGGTGCACGGCGTGTTGATATTGGCCAGGGTGATCAACCTTGGGTTGTCTTGGCAGACCCCGAAGGTAACGAGTTCTGTGTCCTTGGCCAGCGACGTCACTGAGGCGACGACGAACCCGGCTGCCGAGCGGTGCTTGCGCGAACGATGAGCTCCGGTTGGACGGTGATGTGGGTGGCGTCGGTCGTTCGGCCCTCGATGTGCTCCAGCAGGAGGGCGATACTGCTGCGGCCGATCGCGGCGAAGTCCTGCCGGACGGTGGTGAGGGGCGGAGGGAAGAACGCAGCCTCCGGAATATCGTCGAACCCGGCCACCGCCACGTCGGCGGGCGTCTGGATGCCCGCTTCGCGCAGCGCTCGGAGCACACCGAGTGCCATTTGGTCGTTCGCCACGAATACCGCCGTCAGGCGGGCCGCTTCGCCCTTGGGGAGGGCCGCGGCGTGGCCCGCGAGTCGCTGGCCCGCGTGGTAGCCGGACAGAGGGCTCCAATCCCCCTGCAGGACCGCGGGAACCTCGGCTCCCGCCTCCCGCAGTACGCTCTCCCATCCCGCGATGCGTGCTTCGCTCTCCAGCCAGTCCCGGGGGCCGGCGACGTGCCATACGGTGCGGTGTCCCGTGGCGAGCAGATGCTCCGTCACCATGCGGGCTCCGAGCCTCTGGTCCAGGGAGACGCCGGGCAGATCGAGGTTCCGTCCGCCTTCCACCGTGACCACGGGGAAGGCGGTCCGCATGCTCGCGAGAGCCTGCCCCGCCTCGCGCTGCGAGGTGATGGCTATGACGCCTTCGACTCCCCACGCTCCGAGGTGGTCCATGGCCTGGGTGAGCGCGGCTCGCGTAGCGGTGCGGAGCGTGACGGTCGAGACGAGATAACCCTGGTCCCGGGCTGCTTCCTGGACTCCGGAAAGGATGCTCGCCGGCCCGTGGAGGGTGGTGTTGACGGCGATGACGCCCAGCGTGTGGGTACGACGGGTGACCAGGGCACGGGCCGCCGAGTTGCGGCGGTAACCCAGCTGCGCGATGGCTTGGTTGACCTGCGCACGAGTGGTTTCCCGCACGTTGGGGTGGTTGCTGAGCACACGCGACACGGTTTGGTGCGACACGCCCGCCACTCGCGCGACATCCGCCATGGTCGGCGCTCTCACGGCGTCAGAGGGCTGGGACAAGCCTCATCCTTCTTCCTTCCGTACGGCCTGGTGAGCTACGTGCCATACGGTACCTGCCGCCCCGGCCAGGGCGTCTGGCGCGCGGCTGCACCCACCGGCGGAGCTCGGGCCCGTGCGTGCGGGCCGCGTGGCGAACCGTTCCGCTTCGGCGGGAGGCGGAGGGCGAGCGGCGCGCGCACGTGCGCGCGTGCGGCAGATCAGCCCCGATGGAAGCGGTCCTCGCCGCGGTCGTAGGCTCCCTCCCACCCGGTCGGGGCCGTCTGCCGGGGCAGGGTCCGGCCTTCCCGGCGCCACTCGCGTTCCAAGGCGTCGTAGATCGGTGTGTCGCTCAAGGGCCGGTGCGGCGCGGGAAGCGTGTACCGGGTGGGAGCCTGCGGGGCGAACGTTGTCTCCTGCATGCTGGCCCAACGATTCTGCTGTTCGGCGCGTGGCGGCGCGTGACCGTTTCGTAAGCGAGACGCACGGCCGCAGCGGTGCTATCGGGAACGGGCTTCGCGTGTCCGGGAGCGGTTCTCCTTGCGGATCGCTTCCAGCAGCTCGGGCCTGCTCATTTTCGACCGGCCGCTGATCTCCAGGCGCTGGGCCAGCTCGTACAGGTGCTGCTTGGTCGCATTCTCGTCGACGCCTTCGCCACTACGGGCGGGCTTGTCCCGCGGCGTTGCGGCGCGCGGGTCCGAGGGGCCCTTGCGGCCGTGCTCCTTACGCTCCCAGTGGTCGGCGACCTTCTCATACTTGTGTTTGAGCGCGCTGAAGGCGACCCGATGGGCCCGCTCCCCCTCCCCGTACTGCTCCACGGCCGAATCATGGGCCTTGATCCACGTACGCTGCGCCTCCTCGGGCGAGCGCTCCAGCGTCGAGGGAAGTTCTTCCCGCCCTGGCATGTTCACCTCCGTTGCGGTGCGAGGCCGACAGTCCTCCCCACGGAAACGGCCGCCGCACTTCGCCTGCCGGCACCTCGGGGCGGTGCGGCCTGCGGAGCGCAGCGGTCGGGCGGGGTCAGGCGGGGGTGACGTTCTCCGCCTGCGGCCCCTTGGGACCCTGGACGACCTCGAACTGGACCTGCTGACCCTCGTTGAGTTCACGGAACCCGGTGGCGGCGATGGCCGAGTAGTGGACGAACACGTCCGGGCCGCCGCTGTCCTGTGAGATGAAGCCGAAGCCCTTCTCAGCGTTGAACCACTTCACTGTGCCGGTAGCCATCTGATCTGATCTCCTTGGTGCGGATACGGGCCACTGCCCGCGTCACTCACCCTGGCTTGTGGCGGCGGAGGTGCCCCGTCCTGCTCGACGCGGCACCCGCCACCGCAGCGGTGTGCGACGCCCACTGGGCGCCTTCCCCCAACCGAAAAACCCATGCACGCCTCTCCAGAACGGGCCTGCGTCGGCTTCCTCCGCCGTGCGGCGCGCCGCACGGCGCACGCGTTCACCGCATGTGGCGGGGCGGCTACGCCCGGTGGATCACCCGGAGTGCTCACGCGTGCTCGTGGGCGCGGACGGTCGGTGAACCGGGTGGACGCGGGCGGCGCCGGTGTCGCCATACGACAGGGCGTGCCCCTTCCTGGCCCTCTCCGGCCCGGATGAGGCGGCGCGAGCCGGGTAGACGCATCGCGGGAAGGACCGTGCCGTGAATCTCTCCGACTGGCTGCTCGTCTCCGCCGAACGCGGCAATACCGCAACGCGCCTGGACAGCCGCCACCCGGGCGGTGTGGCCTGGTCGCGGGGCAACGACGTGCGGGCCTTGATCCATGGCAGGACGTACTTCCGGGAACTGCTCGCCGCGATCCGCTCCCAGCGGGCAGGTGACCTGCTGCTGTTCACCGACTGGCGTGGTGACCCGCAGGAACGTCTCGACGGTGAGGGCACTGAGATCGGCACGCTCCTGTCCGAGGCGGCCGAGCGCGGCGTGATCGTCAAAGGGCTGATCTGGCGCTCCCACCTGGACCGCTTCCAGTTCAGCGAGGAGGAGAACCTCCACCTCGGTGAGGAGATCGAAGCGGCGGGCGGCGAGTGTCTGCTCGACATGCGGGTGCGCCCCGGGGGGTCCCACCACCAGAAGCTCGTCGTGCTGCGGCATCCCGGCCGGCCCGAGCGCGACGTCGCGTACGTCGGCGGCATCGATCTGTGCTACAGCCGCAAGGACGACGCCTCGCACCGCGGCGACCCGCAGTCGTTGCGCCTCGCCGACGCCTACGGAGCGCGTCCGGCGTGGCACGACGTCCAGCTCGCGATCCGCGGACCGGCCGTCGGCGACATCGAGGCCGGCTTCCGCGAGCGCTGGGACGACCCGTCGCCGCTCAGCCGCAGTCCGGTGACCCGCCTGCGGGAATTCTTGCACCGGGAGGACACGCACGCGGACCCCCTGCCGCCCCAGATGCCGGATCCGGAGCCCCGCGGTACGCACACCGTCCAGGTCCTGCGCACCTACCCGAACCGCCTCCTGCGCGGCTACGCCTTCGCTCCCGACGGCGAGCGGAGCATCGCGCGCAGCTACCTCAAGGCTTTGCGGCGGGCTCGGGTGCTCATCTATCTGGAGGACCAGTACCTGTGGTCTCCGCACGTCGTGGACTGCTTCGCCCGAGCGCTGGCCGCGAACCCCGCGCTGCGTCTGATCGCGGTCATCCCCTCCTTCCCCGAGCAGGACGGCCGGATCACGCTGCCGATGAACCTGGTGGGTCGGATCACGGCGCTCGACACGCTACGCCGCGCGGGCGGGGACCGGGTGGCGGTGTACGGGCTGGAGAACCACGCCGGCACCCCGGTGTACGTCCACGCCAAGGTGTGCGTGATCGACGACGTGTGGGTCTCGGCCGGCTCCGACAACATCAACCTCCGCTCCTGGACCCATGACTCGGAACTCAACTGCGCCGTGCTGGACGAGGCTTCCGACCCGCGCGAGCCGAGGGATCCCGGCGGTCGCGGAGACATGGCGCGCCGCTTCGCGAGGGAGCTGCGGCTGAGCCTCTCGCGCGAGCACCTCGACCGGGAGGACCCGCACGCCCCGCACGACCCCGACGCCCCCGACCCGCTCTGCGACCCGGTGAGCGCCTTCGACCTCTTCGCCGCGAGCGCGGCAGCGCTGGACTCCTGGCACGAGAACGGCCGACAGGGTCCGCGGCCGCCCGGGCGCCTTCGCACGTACCGCCCGCCGAACCTGTCACCGGTGGTGAAGACGCTCTCCATGCCCCTGTACCGCCTTCTCGTCGACCCGGACGGCCGACCGCTGAGGTTGCGGCGGCGCAACTCGTACTGAATGCCCTGCGGGCGCGGGGAAGCGCCGAGCCCCTGCCCGCGGCCGGCTGCGGCGGGCAGGGACTCGGCGCCCGGTCACTCGGTCACCTGGTCCTCGGTCACCTGATTCTCGGTCACTCGGTCCCTGGTCACTCGGTCAGATCACAGGGCCGGATGGGCGTTCTTCATCAGTTCCTGGAACTGGGCGGAGAACCACTTGCCCGACAGGGGCGCGTTCGGCAGTGCGCCGGACATGTGGTTGTTGTTCCGCGGGTTGCCCGTGTAGGTCGGGTCGCACATCCGGTCGAAGCCCTTGCCCTCGTCGTTCGGGATCTGCCGGCTCGCCCCGTCCGATTCGCCCGGCGGCTTGACCCACACGTACGCGTCGATGCCCGCGGCGGGAGCCGCCTTCGGCCGTTCGCCGAGGCCCGCGCCGGCCTGGTTGCACCAGTTGCCGAGATGGATGCGCCGGTCGTAGCGGCCCCCGTCGACGAAGGTGTCTACGGTCGTGCGGGCGCCGGGGCCCGCCGGGCGGGCCGTACCGCCCCAGCCGTTGCGGGAGGTGTCGATCAACATGCCGAGGCCGGGGTCGAAGCCGATCGAGACGAGTTTGGCCCGCATGGCCTGGGCGTACGACAGCTCATCGGTGTACCGGTTCCAGTCCACCCACTTCGACTGGCGTACGGAGACGCCGTTGACGCTGTCGTCGATGGTGAAGTTGTTCTCCTTCAGCGCGCTGTAGTTGGCGGTGTTGACGATGAAGCCGTGCACCTTGCCGATCGTGGAGCCCTCTGCGGTCGCCGCCTGCTTGAAGAGTTCGGCGGACGGACCGAAGTTGTCGTCCCAGCCCAGCCAGCCGTGGTGGCCGGCGTCCACGTAGTTGTACACATTGCCGACCGCGCCGAGCTTGTTCAGCGCGTATCCGACGCCCTTGATGTAGTTGCCGTTGGCCTTCATGACGTCGCAGTTCGGCGTGGCGGTCGGGCGGGGTGTGGTGTTGGTGACCAGGTTCGGCAGCGAGTCGATCTCGACCGTGGTGACGATCCGCAGGCCCGCGTACTTGGGGTCGCCGAGGATCGCGGCGATCGGGTCGATGTACGTCGTCCGGTACTTGTCGATCTCCGTGGGGCCGAGTTCGCCGTTGGAGGCGAGCGCCGCGCAGTCCCGGCCGGGCAGGTTGTAGATCACCAGCTGGACCGCGAGTTCGCCGCTGCCCTTCTGCTTCAGGGCCTCGTCCAAGTGGGCGCGCAGGCCCATGCCGCCCCCGACGCCCGCGATGGCGGCGGTACGGTCCAGCCAGACGGCGGTCGGCTGGTTGGCGATTCTGCTGCCGCCGGGCTCGGCCGCGGCCTTCGCCGACCACTCCGGGTTCACATAGACCTTGGCCCCTGCGTACGGGTTGTCGACCCGGCTGCCGGCCGGGGGATCCGTCGGCGGGTCGGTCGGACCGGGCGGGTCCGTGGGACCGCCGGGGCCGGCGTTGCAGGTGACCCCGTTCAGCTTGAACGTCGCGGGGACGGCATTGGTGCCGCTGTACGAGGCGTTGAAGCCGAAGGACGCGGACGCGCCGGTGGCGAGGCTGCCGTTGTACGAGACGTTCCTGGCGGTGACGGCCGCCCCGGCCTGGGTGACCGTGGCGTTCCAGCCCTGGGTGATCTTCTGGTCTCCGGCGTAGGACCACTCCAGCGTCCACGCGCTCACCGGGTCACCGGTGTTGGTGACGGTGACGTTGGCGCCGAAGCCGGCGTTCCACTGGTTGGTGACCTTGTAGTCGACGGTGCATCCGGGGGCGGCGGCCCCGGCCGTGCTGCTCAGTGCGGTGGCGGTGGCGCCGGCCGCCGCGATCAGGGTGCAGGCGGCGAGCAGTGCGGTGCGGCGCCGGGGAGGCCGGGGGCGTGCGGTGGTGGTGTGGCTCATGATGCCGTGTGCCTCTCAGTCGAGGGCGCGCAGATGGTCGCGCAGCCCGATGCCGAATGCGGTGGGTGTTCCGTCGTAGCTCCTGATCAGGGCCGGACCGGAGGAGCAGTCCCAGGTGTTCCAGGTCCAGCCGAGATAGGAGAGGCCTCGGTCGTCGAACCACTTCATGACGCGGTCGATGAACGCGTGGGCGCAGGTGTTCTCGCCGATCTCACCCGCGACGAGCGGGACCCGGGCGGCGACCGGCGCGAGCGTGGAGTCCCAACAGGCTTCGTTGGAGCAGGTGTTGAAGTTGTAGACATGCCAGGCGGCGGCCAGATTGCCCGCCGGGTCGGTGGGCGCGTACGTGAGCCACTGGCTCAGGTCGTTCGAGTACGCGATCCCCGGGACCAATACGAGATTGGTCGCGCCGGTCGCCCGTACCGCACCCAGCAGGTCCTTCATGCCGGCGACTTCATAACCGATGCCGGGGCAGGTCCCGCCGTCGCGCCAGCAGGTCCACGCCTGGGCGGCGGTGGGCGTGGCGCGGTCCGGGTAGGGCTCGTTGAAGAGGTCGAAGACGACACGCCGATCGCCCTTGAAGGTGTCCGCCACCGAAGTCCAGAACGCCGGGGTGTACCGGGCGTTGGGCATCGGCTTCTGGCAGGAGGCATGGATGTCGGAGCAGCCGGCGGAGTTGCCGGTGTACTGGCCCCAGGTCCAGTGCAGTTCGACGATCGGCGTCATGCCCTGCGCCTCGACCCGGCGCACGAGGTCCTTGACCGCGTTGACGTAGTTCGCGCCCCGGTACTCGGGCCTGATGTTGCTCAGGCCCAGCCAGCACTCCTCGTTGAGCGGGATGCGTACGGCGTTGGCGTTCCATTCCGCGATGGCCTTCACGGACGCGTCGTCGACCGGCCCGTCGAAGATGCCGTGGCCCTGGACGCACATGTACTCGCCGCCGGAGCGGTTGACGCCGAGCATCCGGCGGGTGGCGCCGTTCTGGTCGGTCAGGCGGTTGCCGGTGACGCTCAGCTCGGGCGCGCCGCCGGGCGGGTCGGTCGGACCGGGTGGGTCGGTCGGGCCGGGTGGGTCGGTGGGACCGGGTGGGTCGGTGGGACCGGGTGGGTTCGCGGCGCACAGGGTTCCGTTGAGCGTGAACGCGGTGGGCGGCGTCGGGCCGGTACCCGAGAAGGAGGCGAGGAACCCGGCGGTGACGCTCGCACCCGTGGCGAGAGAACCGTTCCAACTCTCGTTCGCCGCCGTGACGGACGCCCCTGACTGGGACCACTTGGCGCCCCAGCCCTGGGTCACCTGCTGGCCGCCCGGGAAGCCGAAGGCGAGACGCCAGCCGTTCAGGGCGGCAGCGTTGTTGGTGAGGGTGACGGACCCCTGGAAACCGCCGGCCCACTGGCTTACGACGGAGTACTCCACCGTGCATGCGGGGGCGGCGGACGAGGCCGTGGACAGGACCGGAGTGACCGTACCGCTCACTGCCGTGAGCGCTGTTCCCGCCACCACGGCGACCAGTCCGGCGAGTAATCCGGCGAAGGGTCGGGCGCGCCGTGGGGCTGGTAATCGGAAACGCGGGGGGTGTCGCATGAGCGACTCCTTGCAGTTCGGGCGCGCACTGCGGCGCGCCGACTGAAATGGAACCGCTCCCACTGGTTGGAGCCGACCGTAGCGGCAAGTGACGTCAAGCAAAAGAGGCGTGGTCGAGAATCCCTTTCGAATTTCTTCGACTCTTCAAGCACCTTGACCGCCAGCCGCCCGATCCCCATAGTGGGAGCGCTCCCACTGGTTCACAGCTTGTGCCCATCGCCAGGCGAGAACGTCGTCGTCCTGGCCCTACTCGGCCACCACAAATCCACCGGCGCTTCGCGAGCGGCCGCGCCCGCCGCATCCTGCGTCAGGCGGGCTCCGACTCCTCGTCCAGGGCCGCCAGCAGTGCGTTCGCTTCGGCGTGCGCACCGACACCGCACCGCACCGCAAATCCTTTCCAAATCCCCTTCCTTCGCAGGAAATCGGTCAAGCAACAGCCAAAGAATCCCGCCACTCTTGCCGCACGGCCCGACGCGCGCTTCACTGTCGATCACCCCACAGGAGAGCCCCACGCCCCACGACATCGAAGGGTTTCCCTTGACTGCCGTACCCGTACGCCTGAGTGCCGTCACCGCCGCGGCCTGCGCCCTCGTCCTCGGCGCGGCCCTGCCGTCCTCAGCGATCAACTCGTACAACGCGTCCCCCGCCCCGGAGCGCACCGAGGTGGGCGCCCTCGTCGCCACCTGGGACGACGACGGCAACCCCGCCACCCCCGACCGGGTCGACTGGGTCTGCTCGGGCACCATGATCGACACGGACACCTTCCTGACCGCCGCGCACTGCACCACCGACTGGCCGGCCAACGTGAAGTTCTACGTCTCCCTCGACCAGGACGTCCAGGCCGGCCTCGACAAGGCGGCCGCCGAACACCCCGGCGACCCCACGGCCGTGGCGAAGGCCGTCGCCGTGGAAGGCACCGCCCACAACCACCCCGGCTACCCGGGCCCAGCCTCCGACAATCACGACATATCCGTCATCGAGCTGCCTGCCCCCCAGATCAAGGCTCGCTGGACCTTCACCCCGGCCGCTCTCCCCGGGGCGGGAGCACTCGACGCCCTGGGCGCGCAAGGCCTGGACGACACCCCGTTCTTCGTCGCGGGGTACGGAACCCAGGAGGCCGCACGTGGCCCCGGCGGCCACACCCACCCCGGCGGCGGCGTCCGCATGAAGGCCCCCGTCACCTTCAACGCCCTCAACAACGCCTGGGTGCGCCTGGCCATGACCGCGCCCCAGGGCAACGGCGGGGCCTGCTACGGCGACTCGGGCGGCCCGAACTTCGCCACCCTGGGCGGAAAGCGGACCCTCGTCGCCACCACCGTCACGGGTGACGGGCCGTGCTACGCCACGAACGTCTCGTACCGCCTGGACACCCCCGGCGCCCGCGCGTTCCTGTCCCCCTTCGCGAAGCTGCCGTAACCCGTCTTCGCACGCCCGGTGCCGCTGGACCGCACGCCGACGGCGCCGGGGCATCGACGGCGCCCGGCCGGACCGCCGCGTCGGCGGGAACCGCCGAAGGGGCGGCCGAAGCCAACGCAACCGGCTTCGGCCGCCCCTTCGGCTCCAACGGACCGCCGCGCACTCGGAATTCCGCGGCGGTACGTGGATCAACCGGCCGGGTAGGACGCGGATTTCAGGAGGCGGGCCAGGTGCGCCGTGTTCGCGGCGAGCGTCTTGGTGGTGCTCGCCGTGGCGTCCGGGGTCTTGTCGAGGTCCTGGTAGTCGGTGCCCTGCATGGCTTCGCCGACCCAGTAGGTGACCGCGTTCGGGGCGAGGGAGAACCCGACGTCGTTGAGGCCCTGGAAGAGGTCGGCGCTGACCTTGTGCGCACCGTCCTCGTTGCCGACCACGCATACGGCCGCCGCCTTCCCGTAGGTCAGCATGCGGCCCTCGTCGTCCGTCTCGGAAATCTCGGCGTCGAGGCGCTCCAGCACGCGCTGGGCGATGCTGGAGGGGTGACCGAGCCAGATCGGGGTCGACAGGATCAGGATGTCGGCAGCCATGATCTTCTCGCGGATCCCGGGCCACGCGTCGCCGGCTCCCATGTCCGTCTTCACGCCCGGCCGTACGTCGTGATCGGCGATCCGTACGATCTTCCCTGTCACGCCGTGTTCGCTCAGCTCGGCCAGAGTCTGCTCGGCGAGGAGGTGGGAGCTGGAGGGAGCGGGGGACGGGGACAGGGTGCAGACGAGTGCGACAGCGCGCAGTGGTGTGGTTTCCATGCCGCCTCGGCTACCCCGGCGGTGGCCGGCTCTATCAGCGCCGGAGTGTGTTCTTGAGTCCGGCGTCCGGCTCGGTCCCGAGCTGCCGGCCCGCTCCCGCCGGCGCCGGGCCACCGCGCTGACGTGTCTGTTTCCGTCTGGCCTCCCCGGGCAGGCGGATCGCATGGACCAGTCGAAGGCACCGGTACTCGAAGCTTTGGCCGCCTACCACGAGAGCGGCCAGACCCCTTTCACGCCCCCGGGCCACAAACAGGCCAGGGGCGTCGATCCGAGAGTCCTGGCCGTGCTCGGGAAGTCCGTGTTCCTCTCCGACCTGCTGGCCACGAGCGGCCTCGACGACCGGACGTCGTCCCAGGGTGTCGTGGAGGAGGCCCAGGCCCTGATGGCCGACGCGGTCGGGGCCGAGCACGCCTTCTTCTCCACCTGCGGCAGCTCCCTGTCGGTGAAGTCGGCCATGCTGTCCGTCGCGGGACCCCATGAGGAACTCCTCGTGGGTCGCGATGCGCACAAGTCCGTGGTGTCGGGCCTGGTCCTCTCCGGGATCCGTCCCGTCTGGGTGGACCCCCAGTGGGATGCGGAGCGTCATCTGGCCCATCCGCCCTCTCCCGAGGACTTCGCGGCAGCGTTCGACGAGCATCCCGACGCTCGGGGAGCGCTGGTCACGACTCCCACGCCGTACGGCACCTGTTCCGACCTGGCGGGGATAGCCGAGGTGTGTCACCAGCGCGGGAAGCCGCTGATCGTGGACGAGGCCTGGGGTGCCCATCTGCCCTTCCACGACGCCCTGCCCACCTGGGCGATGGACGCGGGCGCCGACGTCTGCGTCACTTCCGTGCACAAGATGGGCTCCGGACTGGAGCAGAGCTCGGTGTTCCACCTCCAGGGGGACCTGGTCAAGGCGGAGGTTCTGAAGAGCCGGGAGGACCTGCTGGGAACCACCAGCCCCTCGGTCCTCATCTACGCGGCCCTCGACGGCTGGCGGCGGCAGATGGTGGAACACGGCCGCTCGCTCTACGACGACGCCCTGGCTCTCGCCGATCGCACCAGGGGCCGCATCGCCGCCATCGACGGAATGCGGGTGCAGGGCAGGGACGACTTCTGCGGGCCCGGAAGGGCTGAGGACATGGACCCCCTCCAGGTGATCATCGACATCACCGATCTCGGGACGACGGGATACAAGGCGGCCGACTGGCTACGGGATCAGCACCGCATCAACCTGCATCTTTCCGACCACCGGCGCATCAGCGCGCAGCTCACCCACGCCGATGACGAGCACACCACCGGGCTCCTGGTATCCGCCCTGGCGGACCTGGCCGACCGCGCCCGGGAGGTTCGTACGCGGCAGGTGGCCGACGTCCCGGCCCCCGCCGAACTGCGGCTGCGCCAGGCGGTGCTGCCGCGAGACGCCTTCTTCGGCCGGACGGAGCAGGTTCCCTGGGAGAAGGCGGACGGCCGGATCACCGCCGAGATGCTCACTCCCTATCCGCCGGGCATCCCCGTGGCGCTGCCCGGTGAACGCCTGACCACGGACGTCCTGCGGTATCTGCGCTCCGGCGTGGAGGCGGGCATGGTCGTGCCGGACGCGGTCGATACCGAAGTCGGGAGCGTGAGGGTGCTGAGGGAGGACTGAGCATGACCGGCAGCCGCCGGAGCGAACGGGCGGGCGCCGCCTGATTCCCAGCACACGGCCCTGTCCCGGGACGCTTCCGCCCTGTCCCGGGACGCTTCCGGTGAGCCGGCCGGCCGGCAGCCCGGGCCCGGCAGCCGGGGCCCGTCGGCAGCCCGGGACCCGGGGTGGCAGGGCCCACCGGCCGCCGTGGTGGACTCACTCCACCACCAGGTCGGCCCGCTCCCGCCCCGGCGCGATCAGCCGGGCGTTCGCCTCGTCCGAACGAGCCACCCATTGGGCCGCGTACGCCCGTTCCTTGCCGTGGCGCACATGGCGGTCGACCAGCCGCCGTACCCGGGTCGCGTCATCGGGCGCCACATACCAGACCTCGTCGAGGAGATGCCGCACCGCGGCCCACTCCCCCGCCTCGTACAGCAGGTAGTTCCCTTCGGTGATCACCAGCGGAACGCCCGAGCCGACCGGAACGCTGCCGGCGACCGGCTCCTCCAGCGAGCGGTGGAAGTCCGGGGCGTAGACCACGCTTTCGTCGGCCTTCCGCAAGCGGCGCAGCAGCGCCACGTACCCGGCCGCGTCGAAGGTGTCCGGTGCGCCCTTTCGGCCGGCCCGGCCGAGACGTACGAGCTCGGCCTGGGCGAGATGGAACCCGTCCATCGGCACGACGGCCGCCAGTCCCGGCCCGAGCGCCTCGGCGAGGCGCGCGGCCAGGGTGGACTTCCCGGCGCCGGGCGGACCGGTGATCCCCAGCAGCCGTCGACCGCCCGCGGCGGCCAGCGTGCGGGCCCGTGGTTCCAGCTCTGCGAAATCCATCCCCGCATCCTGCACGAGAGGGGTAACCGGACGCACCCCCGCTGGGCAGCCGGCGCCGGGACGGCCTGCTGGTCACGGTCCGGCACCGGCCCCTGAGACGCAGCGGGTACCGCTCGGGGGCGCGCTCCCGCGTCACATGCCAGCGGCGTCCACCACGGCACCGAGGTCGATGAATTTGAAACCGGTCGCCTCCCGGGTACCGCCCTCGCCGTCCGGTACGGCAGGCGTGTCGTGACCGTCCTGGACGACGAGCAGACCGCGCGGGTACCGGGAGCCCAGCGGGGCATTGAGCACAGCAGCGCCGTCGCACTCCTCCACACCGTCGAGCGCGGCGGTGACCGCTCCGACCCGGAAACCGCCCTCGTACTCGTTGTGCTCCTCGATCTCGCGGTCGTACAGGGCGAACGTGTCGTCACCCTGACTGGAGGCCATCAGGTAACCGTCACCGTCGGGTTCCTGGAACAGGGTCAGGCCCTCGACATCGGCGGTGAGCCGCCTGCCGCCGTATCCGGGGTCGGCGCCGGGCGTGCACTCCTCGCTCTGCTCGTCGTAGACGCCGGGTACGCCGTACTCCCTCACCTTGTCCACCAGAACCGGAGTGCTGGTGAGGTCGGCGCGCATCCGCCAGATCCCGACGTCCTCCTGGCCGGCGTACAGCGTGCCGTTGGCCGGGTCGACGACCATGCCCTCGACCTGCGGCAGCTCACCCGGCTCCCCACAGGGAGTCCAGCGTGCACCGCTGGGGAGGCGGAAGGCGGACGGGAGGTCGAGCGTGCGCACCGTCCGGTAGCCCACGGTGCCGGCGCCGGTCGGCCTCAGTTCGAGCAGCGCGATCCGGGTCCGGTTCCGCTGGCTGACCAGGGCGTACGAGCGGCCGGTGGCCTTGTCCTTCCAGGTGGCCAGGCCATAGGCCGTCTGCTGCTCGTTGATCTCGTCCTGGTTCGCGGAGAACACGGGGGCGGCGGCAGGATCGGTGACATCGGTCAGCGGAGCTCCGGGGCGCGACGGGTCGATGCGGTAGATCCGCAGCCGGTCGTGACCACGGTCACTCACCACGGCCACGTCGGCCGGGCCGGACGAGAGGCGCAGGCCGGAGAGGAGGTCGACGTTGTTGAAACGTCCCGGCGCGTCGTCCGGCGCGGCAGGGGCCGGTGCGGGGATCGACTGCACCGGCCGGGCCTCCAGGTCGTAGACCCGTAGTCCGCCTTCCTTGGCGGTCGCGACGACCAGGCTGCGGCCGGGATCGTTCGCATTGCGCCAGATCGCGGGGTCGTCGCCGTTCGCGTGGCCGCCTGCCGCGTCGTCGTAATGGGCGGCGGTTTCCGCGACGGGGCTCACGGTGGGCAGATCGGCTGCCCCTGCCTGTGCGGGAGGCGCGAGGAGGGCGATCAGCGCGGTACCCAGGGTGGCTGCCGCCACCACTCGCGGGGAGCGGTGCTTTCTCACGGGGGACTTCCTTGAGGTCGGGGAGGGTTGATGGTCCGTCATGTCCGTCACGGAGCCTGCGGCGGTCGGACGACGCCGGGCCGTCGTCCAGGTGATGGGGTCATGTGCGAGCCGTGAATTCGCCCTCGATGACGACATACGCCGGGCCTCCCCGGCCCGGTTCACTTTGAAGGGGCGAAGGGGAAGGGGCCCGCCACGGCGTGTCGGCGGGCCCCTCCCGGTGACCGGTTCCAGACCGGTTCTAGGCCGTCGGGGCCAGGATGCCGGCCCCGGGTCCCCCCTCGCCGGCCTGCGGGGTGTTGCCCTGCTGTGCTTCGCCGGCTTCGGCCGCTTCATCCGTTCGTTGTGCGCTCGCGCTGCCGCCGGCGACCACGAGTGCCAGCAGGACGGCGGCGGCCTCGCTCTGCAGGATCCGGGCGGCCTGCCTCAATCGGTGCGGGTCGGGAGCCGGAATGGACAGGGCCAGGCACTCGGCGTTCGGGCCCGAGGTGATCGGGACCGCCGCGCACACCGTGCCCAGCGCGTACTCCTGCAAATCGAGCACGGGGGCGTTGGGTTCGCGTGCGTCGAGCTGGTGGAACAGGGCCTGGGGGCTGGTGATGGTGTGCGAGGTGAATCCGGTGGTCCCGTGGCGGCAGAGGTGGTCCTTTCGGCTGTCGTCATCGAGCTGGGCCAGCAGCGCCTTGCCGACCGCGGAGGCGTGGGCGGCAGCGCGGAAGTCCACCCATTCCTCCACCAGGGGTGCCGCGGGGCCGTCGGCGTACTGGGTGATGGCGACCTCCCCCTCGCTGTAGCGCGCGACGTAGACGGCGGCGCCGACCGCGTCCCTCACCCAGGCGAGGGCCTCCCGCACATGCCCGCGCCCGTGCTCGTGCCCGTTCACCGCTTCGGTCAGCGACAGGGCCGCGCCGGCGACGTAGGCGTCAGGTCCGATCTGGGTGGCCAGGTCCGCCCGGATCAGCTGTTCCGTCGCCCTGGCCAGCATCAGCTGCGGCAGTTCGGTCTCGCGCGCGATCTGGGTCAGGCTGACGCCACCCGAGTACCGGGTGATGACCTCCAGGACCCGCAGCGCCCGGTGGACGGACTTCAGCGCGGCCGGCGCCGGCCGCGCTTCGGGCGAGGTCCGGGCGGCGCGTGTCGGATGTGGCTGCCCGAGAGCCTCGAGAGCCCAGGCGTTCACCTCGTCCGTCACGAGTAAAGGATCGAGTCGCGCGTACTGAGCGACAGCCACCGCGACCTTGGACGTGGGGAGGAAGACCTCTCCCAGGTCCTGGTCCTCGGGCCAGAGGCGCGCGGTCACGGCCCGCCGCAGCCGAGCGGGGAGCCGGTACGGGGGCCGTTCGGCCCGGCCCGGGCCCGTGGTGAGCGCGGAGAGGTCCTGCGTACTGATGGGCGGCGTCGTCCAGATGACGGAGGCGCCGAGGGCCTCTTCGAGTCCCTCCGGGACCTGCGGCAGGAGCGGCAGGTGATCCTCCGGGGCCAGAGCCTGGGCCTGGCGCTTCCAATGGCGGGCGGTGGCGGCTTCGGCGCGGGCGAGGTGGTGCAGGTACAGACAGCGGGCAGCCGTCCGCGAGCCGGCGCCGGCCGCGTACTGGAACCAGAACTGTGCGCCCTCCATCCGGTCGGCCAGGTGCAGGAGGCAGCCGAACAGCAGGGCGGAGTCCACACCGTGGGGCCACGAGCCGGCATCCAGGGCCAGTTCGGCGAAGGCGCGGCTCTCCACCAGGGACCAGGCCAGGTCGTCCAGGCCACGTGCGGCCCGCACGTGGCAGGCCGCGTCCAGTACGAGGTCTTCGGACGCGGACGACCCTGTCGGCGGGCCCGGCCAGTTGCCCCTGCCGAAGGTGCCGCAGGCCGAGCGGGCCCGGTCGGCCACGATCCGGCGGGCGATCCGGCGCCGGGCCGCTCCTTCGTCGTACCCGGCGTACTCCTCCGTCAGCACCTGCGCTCCCGCCAGTGCCGCGTCCAACTCCTCCCCCATCACGGTGTCGCGGTCGCGGGGCGTGTCGCTCACTGGTCCTTCTCCTCTCCACAGGCCCAGTGCACCCCAAGTTTTTGAGACAGGGTCCGGCGTGCGCCTCGGACGTGCGAACGGACCGTCGCCGGGGAGATTCCCATCATCCGGGCAACGGTGTCGTAGTCGTAGCCCAGCAGGAAGGCCAGCAGCACCACGTCGTAGTGCCGCTCGGACAAGCCCGCGATCGCCGCGTACAGGCCGAGTTTGGACTCCAGCAGCTCCATCCGCTCTCTGGAAGAGCGACGCAGCGCGGCGAACCAGGCCGTCTCCACCATCGCCACCGGCCGGCCCAGGACCGCAAGCCTGCGCTCGACGTGCTCGCGCAGCACGGCCCACGCGAAACCATGGAGACTCGCCTCCTTCAACGCTTGGCGCCACGTCTTCAACAAGAAGGTGAACACGTCGTCGACGAGGTCCTCGGCGTCCTTGCGGGAGCCCAGTTGCAGGTGGGCGTAGCGCAAGTAGGCGCGGTGGTGCTGCGAGTGGAAAGCAGTGAACTCCACCGGCAGGACACCGGCCAGTTCGCTGGAGACCGCCTGGTCTCCTGAAGGGTCGAACTCGCCTTCGCTCATGCACTTCCCCACGGTTGCTCTGTGGCGGCCGCTTGGGAGGCGGTCACCTCACGGTGGCGGACCGGGCGGGTGGGGGGCTGGTGGGCGGCCGCGATCCCGGCCGCCCCGACCCGTACACCCGTGCCCGGCAGCCGCCTGGACACTTCAACGGTGAACACTCGGACCGCGGTGGCAGTTATCAGCACGAGGGCGGCCATGTCGAAAAGATTCACGTCGGCGTGGAACCTTCCAGTGAAGTGAACGGAACGCGCCTGCCTGCCCCCCACGTCCGGCAGCCGTCGAGCGTCGAGCGCTCATGAACACCACCCCATCGAAAAAGGCGCCCCATCGTGCAAGCCGGTCCCTGAAAAATCTCCCGAAATGGCGCATTCACTTCTCCGCGCGCCCCCTCCCACCCGCGCACCACCGACCGAACGGGGGAGCAGACACCCGCGCGGCAGGATGGGGGCATGGATTCACTCGTCGAGCAACTGCCGGACGCCTTGTGGGACGTCACCTACGACGGCTCCCGCCACCCGGGTTCACCGGCCGTGTCCCGGCGGCCCGGCATCGCCCACGGAGCCAACTGCCAGCTGTTCGCCTACGAGGTGCTCCACTGCTTCGGCCTGCTCCTGCCGCCCCTGCGCTCCAGCGACCTGTGGAACGACACACGGCACACCACCCGCGTCGAAGCGCCCCGCAGCCTGGACCTTCTCCTCTTCAACGCACGCCACGACCCCTTCGGCGCGCACGTCGGCGTGTGGACGGGCAGCGACACGGTCCTCCACCTCTGTGCGGAGGTGGGCCGCCCGGCCGTATGGACCCTGGCCGACTTCACCGCCCGGGAACGCTACCGCGTTCTGATCGGCGTGAAACGGGTCACGGCACCCCGGGTACCGCCCCTGGAGGCCGGGGCCGGCCGGTGAGGGCGCGAGGGGAGCGGCCCTCGCGCAGGAGAACGGCAGCCGGCATGGACACACCGAGGCTCTACATGTGTAGAGTGCCCCTCACGTCCTCTACACATGTAGAGGACGTCCTGAACCCGAATGTCAAGGAGCCAAGGTGAGCGCGACCGCTCCGTCCGTCCTCCCCCAGTCGGCCACATCGATCCGGCTCTTCACCGCAGGGGCCGGCGGCTTCGTCCTGTTGGGTACGGGGCACCTCGCCCTCGCGGCTGCCATGGCGCTGGGCGACCCGACCCCGCGACAACGAGCCACGTCGGCGGCGATGCGGGAATCGAGCATGACCCTGCTGGGTCTGGAACGCAGCACCCTCGACGTCTTCCACGGCATGAGCCTGGTCATGGCCCTGTTCGCCATCGTCTGTGGCCTCCTCGCCCTCGCCGCCGTCCGCCACTCCCCGACCCTGGTGGAACGGCGCACCGCCTTCGGAGGGATCGCCCTGGCCGCCTCACTGGCCGGCCTGGCGATATCCGTCCTGTTGCTGCCCCCGCCGCCCATCGTCGTCCTCACCCTCACCAGCTGCGCCTTCGCCCTCTCCTTGCGCCGGGCGACGCCCTGACCGGGCCTCAGGCGGGCGTCGGCGGTGGAGAGGAACGGGTGAGGGCCGTCGCCAGGACCGGATAGTCGAGGACGAGACCGTCGACGTCGAACTCGACATCGCTGCGGAAGTCGCCGGACTCGTAGCGGATGCGCGCGCCGTGCTCGGCGCGGGCGAGATGCGTGTACGTCTGCCGGATCGCGCTGACCTCGAGATCGGGGACCGCGACCCACGCCATCAGGAAGTGATGCGGGTCGGTTCCGGGCTGCCGGTGCAGGCCGTGGCGCAGTACGGGCATGGTGTTGGTCAGAGGACACAGGCCCAGGTCGCAGTCGAGGGCGCCGTCGAGGTCGGGGCGGTACTCGCCGTCGGCCGTCCAGCGGCCCGCGTCGTTGCGCAGATCCAGCGTCTTGGTCGCCGCTGCGGTCTCGACCGTGACGTACAGGCGCGAGGTCACGTAGTCGTCGGCCGTATTGAGCGTGTACGTCACCCAGTACGGCTCGGGGACCAGACCCATGTCCCGCCCTCGCGCGGTGAGACCGCGTTCGGTGAGGTCGAGCCAGGCCGTCGAGTATCCCCTGCTCGGGAGGATCTCCCAGGTGCGCACGAGGTGTCGGGAGCTCATGCGGTCGAGCCTACGCCGGGCCGGCGTCCGGAAGCGGGAACGCGGCAGCGCCACTTCTACGCCTGACCCTGGCAGGCGCTGCCGGCCCCGGCCGGGGGCCGTCCGGGAAACGGGCGGTCCTGCGGCGCACGCCGGGGCCGGCGGCGGCCCCTATCGGACGGGCTCCGGGTCCAGTGCGCCGGGCGGGAGGTACTCCGCCGGGCCGGTCCAGGCATCCCGCGGGTCGTATGTGATTCCCGGCCACAGCCGTTCACCCAGCCGCGTGGCGACGTCCTGGCGCAGCCGGGGCAGGAGGCCGTACAGGCGGTCGCCGGGGCAGTCCGTGCTGTTGAAGTCGCGGTGTCCGTGGATTTCGGACGGCGGCAGCCGGTACTGGCGGCAGATGTGCGTACAGAGGGCGACCAGGGCCTCGTACTGCCGGGCCGGCGGCTCCACGCTCGTGTAGGTGCCTTCGTTCTCGACGCCCACGGCCTGGTTGTTCTGGCCGACGCAATGGGCGGAGCGGACCTGCCGGAAGCCCGCGGTCAGTTCGGCGAGGCTGTGGTGACGGCCTTCGGTGACGTACGCGCCGCGGCTGACGGTGAAATGCTGGCCGGTGTCGATCCAGCCCTGGGTGTCCATGTGGTAGTTCTGGATCGCCCGTGCGAGAGCGAAGGCGCGTTGGCGGGAGTAGTCCTCGACGTTCGCGGTGGCCGTGTGGTGCACGATGATCCGCTGCGGGGGCGTGGACAGGATCGAGACGGGCTCGGTCGGCGGCCGGGCCCCCCAGGTCTCACAGCCGAAGATCTCCGGGCCGGAGGCTGCCGATGCGGGCGCGGACGCGGGTGCGGCGGTGGCCACGGTCGACGGCCACACCGTCACCGCTCCCAGCCCGAGCGCACGGGTGAGGACCATACGGCGGGTGATCTGCGACGGGGCGCGGGGCGTCATGGACCGGCGCTGCGTCCGTTGGCGTGTGAGTGGTGTCCATGCCGCGGCGAGGGCCGCGACGAGGGCATGAGCGCACATGGGGACTCTCTCTCACGAGCGGGGTGGTGGCGCGACCGCTGCCGCCGCCGCGCGTACCGCCCAACGACCAAGTGATCAAGAAGCAACGTCTCTCCTCGCCACACCAGACCCATCTGGGCCCCGCCGCTGCGGCGTGCACCGGGCCCGCCCGGCCGAACAGTCACGGCTCCGTGTGTCGGACGGCGCCTGCGGGGCAGTCGCTGCTGTAGCGGAACACCCGAGCATCACAACTTTCGGAGGAGTCGACGTGTCGAAACCACAGGATCCCGCGATGCGGCGCAGCAACAAGGGCGGGGCCACTCCGCAGGACAGCCAGTCCCTCAAGGCCGCGAATGCCGCCAAGGAAGCCGCGGCGGGCAAGCGCGCCCACGGAACGGACAAGGGCGAAAAGGGCGGAGGAGAGGGCGGCGGGACCCCTCCGGCGCAGCAGCCCGAGCGCTCCTGAACCGTCCCCCGCTCCCCCGCGGCGCTCTCGCCTCGTCGCGTCCGGCCGCCGGGGGCCGAAGCGGGTGGGCCCCGGGAGCCGAGCTTCCGGGGTCCACCAGCGTGCCGCCCGTCCGGATACGGCAGTGCGCGGTCGTCCGCGCATCGACGTGCCGAGGACACCTGAGTTCGGATGGCCCGATCGCGTAGGGTCAGCGGATGGCGAAGTATTTCGATGTACACCCGGAAAATCCTCAGCGGCGCAGCATCGGCAGTGTGGCCGACCTCATCCGCACCGACGCGCTCGTCGCGTACCCGACGGACTCCTGTTACGCACTGGGCTGCCGGCTGGGCAATCGCGACGGCATCGACAGGATCCGGTCGATCCGGAACCTCGACGATCGCCACCACTTCACTCTGGTGTGCCAGAACTTCGCGCAGCTCGGTCAGTTCGTCCACCTCGACAACGACGTGTTCCGCGCGATCAAGGCCGCGACGCCCGGCAGCTACACCTTCATCCTCCCCGCGACGAAGGAAGTACCGCGCCAGCTGATGCACCCGAAGAAGAAGACGGTCGGAGTCCGGATTCCGGATCACGCCGTTGCCCAGGCGCTGCTCGCCGAGCTCGGTGAACCGCTGGTCTCCAGCACGCTGCTGCTGCCGGATGAGGCCGAGCCGATGACGCAGGGCTGGGAGATCAAGGAACGGCTCGACCACGTGGTGGATGCCGTGGTCGATTCGGGTGACTGCGGCACCGAGCCGACCACGGTCATCGACTTCTCCGGCGGCGAAACCGAGATCGTACGCCGAGGCGCGGGCGACACCACGCGCTTCGAGTAGCGGCGAGCGGAGCCCCCTCGAACGCCGGTCGGGCCAGGGCCCAGATGCCCGGTCGCCGTCGCGGTCAGCCGCCGATGTCCGGGGCCGTGTCGAGGAGTTGGGGCCCGTTGTTGCGGACGTCGTTGACCGCGGTCGTGACCGGGCGGACCTCCAGGTGGCCGCCCGCGGGGGCGGCCAGGAGGGCACGCAGTTCGTGCGGGTCCTGGTGGGTGGGGTCGAGCCACGTGTCGAAATCGGCGGCGGTGATGGTCAGGGGCATGCGCGGGTGGATGCGGCCGGCCGTGTCGGTGGCCTCGGTGGTGATGACGGTGCAGGTCGTCCACCAGGCTGTCGGATCGTCCTCGTCCTCGACCTCGCGGTCGCGCCAGAACTCGTAGAGCCCGGCCATCGCCATCACGCTCCCGTCCTCGGGGCTGATGAAGTACGGCTGCTTGTACGCCTTCGCCTTCTCGGTGGCGGGGACGGTCTGCCACTCGTAGAAGCCGTCCGCGGGCAGCAGGCACCGGCGCTGGGCGAACGCTCGGCGGTAGGCCGGCTTCTCGTGCACGGTCTCGACCCGTGCGTTGATCATCTTCGCCCCGCTGCTCGGGCTCTTCGACCACGACGGCACCAGACCCCAGCGCAGCGTCCGCAACTCCCGTTCCAGTGCCCCGGTCTGGCGGTCGGGGCGTTCCAGGACCGCCCACACGGCGTCGGTAGGGGCGACGTTCCAGCTCGGGTCCACCGCCTGTTCCAGGTTCCAGCGGGTGACCTGGAACAGGCGGGTCAGGTCTTCGGGGCTGCGGGTGGAGACGTAACGACCACACATGGTTCCCAGCCTGCCACGCGGCCCCGGCGTCCGCGCTGATCATCAGGCTCGCTCCGGGGCGCTCCGCGTGGAACCGGGGCGGCGGGGGGCCGCTCGCGCACTGGTCCGAGTGCCGTACGGAAAAATGGCAGGGACGGCTGTCCGGGGGCAGCGTGGTCAGCAGACGCGATGTCTCCGCCCCACTCCCCCGACAGTCCATGAGGTCCGGCCATGACGCAGACTTCAGCCGTCGCTCCGAACCCGCAGGGGGAGGATCCTCGCCCCGGAAGGGGCCGAGCGGTCAGGCGCGATCTCCGGTGGCTGGGCGGGATCGCGGCGGTGTACGTGGTTGCCCAGTTGCTGATCGTCATGCCGGGGTCGGGTCTCGGATGGGACGAGACCGTGTATGTCAGCCAGGTCAGCCCCGACGCCCCGGCCGCCTTCTTCAGCGCTCCCCGGGCCCGCGGCATCACCTTCCTCGTCGCGCCCGTCGTCGCGCTGACCTCATCGGTCGAGGCGCTCCGCATCTACCTGGCCCTGCTGTCGGGAGCCGGTCTGCTGCTGTCCCTGTGGGTGTGGCGGCGCCTGGTCCCCACCGCTGTCCTCGCCGTCGCCGGCGCCCTGTTCGCCGGGCTGTGGGTCACGGTGCTGTACGGACCGCAGGCGATGCCCAACCTCTGGGTCGCGTACGGGGCGCTGATCGCGGTCGGCTGCTTCCTGAGGGCCGCGCGGGACCGGTCCGATCGCGGCGCTCTGGCCGGCCTCGGAGCGGGTATGGCGCTCGCCGCGCTCATGCGGCCCACCGACGCCTTGTGGCTCGCCGTGCCCCTCGTCGCCGCCGTCCTGTGGGTGAGGCCGTGGCGCAGGCCGGCCCTGCTGCTCGTGCTCGCCGCGGGCGCGGCCGTCGGCAGCGCGGAATGGGTCGTGGAGGCTTACGTACGCTACGGCGGGCTCCTTCCCCGGCTCAGGCGTGCCAGCGAGATCCAGGGCCACCTCGGCTGGAACCTCGCCTTCGACGACCACGTACGGGCGCTGCAGGGGCGGACGCTGTGCCGCCCCTGCAATGTGCCCTTGCAGCATCCCATCGCCTCCGTCTGGTGGTTCGCCCTGCCCCTGCTCGCCGCGGGCGGGGTGCTGGCGGCGGCCCGCCGGCGGCTCCTGGCTCCCGTGCTGGTGGCGACCCTGGCCGGTCTGTCCCTCGCGGTGCCGTACCTGCTGCTGATCGGGTACGCGGCTCCGCGCTTCCTCCTGCCCACCTACGCACTGCTCGCGCTGCCGACGGCGCTGTGCCTGATCCGGCTGGCCACGGCCGCGCGTCGGCGCCCGGTCTTCGCGGCCGCCCTGGCGCTCGGCATGTGCGCTCACCTGACGGTCCAGTACCTCGTCCTGGACGGCGCGACGGACCGCGGCCGCGCGAACCACGCGGCGTTCGCGCGGCTGGTGGCCGACCTGCGCCGGCAGGGACTGCGCCCACCGTGCGTCGTCAGCGGGGAGGAGGCCGTCCGGATCGCGTTCCGCGCCGGGTGCTCGTCCCGTCAGGTCGGCGGCCACGACGGCAGCATCACACCCGCCGCGCTGGCAGCCTCCGCCCGCGCCCGGCCCGTGGCCATCCTCGTACGGGGGAACGCGCCGCCTCCCCCGTACGCCCGCGGCTGGCGCACCCACGTCCTCCACGGCCTGCCGGGCACGGGGAAGCTCCGGGCCTATCTCGGACCTGCCACGCGGGCGGTTCCCGTACCCGCCGAGTCCCAGCCGGCTCACCACCCGTAGGCGGGGTACCCGGGTGCCTTGCCTGCGCCGTGATCCCCCCATGCCGTCCGTCCGCGTTCTTCCCCGCCTCGTGTCGCGGAAGAGTGAATCCGCAGGCCGGGGGGCCGTGCCCGGATGCGGGTGTCGTGGCGCGGCCTCAGGATGGACGCGCAGCCAGCCTTCCCTCAGGAGCTCCCCCATGCTGGAACGCACCTCCCGTAAGGGCCGGACCAGGATCACCTTCGTCCTGCCGGCCGACACTCCTCCCGGTCCGGTCAGTGTCGTGGGCGACTTCAACGACTGGACGCCCGGCGCCCACACCCTCGTGCCCCGCGACGACGGAATGCGCGCCGTCACGGTGGCCGTGGCGCCCAAGACCGTCCAGTCCTTCCGCTACCTCGCCGCGGGCGACGTCTGGTTCGACGAAGAAGGCGCGGACGGCCACGACGGGACCAACAGCCGCCTGCACACCTGAGCACACATGCCGGCGGCACGGCGGGACCGGGCAAAGGCCAGGTCCCCTTCCTGCTGCGGACCCGATCCACCCAGCGGGGGAAAGACAAGGAGCCGTTATGCGTGTCGGTGTCGTGGGCCTGGGCTATGTCGGCCTGACGGCCGCGCTGGGCCTGGCCGAACAGGGCCATGTGGTGATCGGCGTGGACAGCGATCCGGACCGGGTCGCGCTGCTGGCCGGGGGCCGGCTCCCGTTCGAGGAGCCGGGCCTGCGGATTCCCCTGGCCGCTTCCCTCGATACGCAGAGCCTGTCCTTCACCTCCGGCCTGGGCCGGATCACGGAGCCCTTGGACGCCGTGGTGATCGCGGTCGGCTCGCCTCCCACCCCCTCCGGACGCCCGGACCTGCGCCAGGTGACCGCGGCGCTGATGAGCGTGCTCGGCCTGGATCCGCTCCCCGGCCTGATCGTGGTCAAGAGCACGATTCCGCCGGGTACCAGCGCCGCGTGGCTCGCCGGGCCCCTCGCCGATCGCCTGACCGATCGCTACGTATACAGCCCGGAGTTCCTCAACCAAGGGGCGGCCATCGACGACTGGCGCCGGCCCGCCCGGCTGGTCGCGGGGCTGTCCCGCACGGGACTGGTGGAGGAGGTCAAGGAGCTGTACCGGGGCATCGACGCCGCGCTCCTGTTCACGGACCCCACGTCCGCCGAAGTGGTCAAGTACGCGAGCAACGCGTTCCTGGCCACCAAGGTCAGCTTCGTCGGCGATCTGATCACACTGTGCGAGGGCACCGGGGCCGACATCGACGACGTGCTGACCGGCACGGGCCTCGACCCGCGCATCGGGCCGGCGTTCTTGCGCGCCGAGGGCGGATACGCGGGCTCCTGCCTGCCCAAGGACACCCTCGCCCTGCGCCACTGGTCCCGCCTCGTCAGGCGCCCGCTCCCCGTGATCGAAGCCGTCATCGCCGCCAACCAGGTCCAGCAGCTGCGCAGCGTACGGATCCTCGAGGAAACCCTCGGCCCGGCCCGGCTCCTGGCGGGCGGGGCCGTCGTCGCCGTCCTCGGCCTGCGCTACCAGCCCTGGAGCGACGACCTGCGCGATGCCCCGTGCATGAGCCTCGTCCCCGAACTGCAGACCCTCGGCGTCCGGGTGCGCGTCTTCGAACCCAGCCTCACCGCGGAGCAGGTCACCGCCCACTTCCCGGGCATCGAGGTCGCGCCGAATCTGCGGGAGGCCGTCAGCGGAGCGGAAGCCGCCATCGTGCTCACCGACTGGCCCGAGACCATCAACGCCGATTGGAACGACCTGGCCGTTCGCATGGCCGCGCCACGCGTCGTGGTCGACACCAAGAACTGCCTGCCGATGCGATCGGTCACGGCCGCGCCCCTGCTCTACCGCTCCATGGGACCGCGCCGTGCCGACACCGGCAGCGCACCGGCCTCGGCACCGGACGGGACTGCCGCGCCGCCCGAGAAGGCGGCCCACCGCCGGCCCTGACGACGCTCCGACGTGCGAACGGTCCGGAGGATGGGAAGACTGAAGGCATGGCAAACAAGGCGGCGCTGGAGGGCGGTCCGGACGATCTGCGCGAGCGGGTCGTGCCGGTCACCTCGCCCGGAGAAGACCTGAAGATTCCCCACCGCGGCGGATACGAGCACTTCAAGCCCACGTCGCGGCACCAGGAGCGCCCGGAAGGGCAGCTCCCCGTCTACGAGTGGTGGGAACGGACCGAAATCGCCGAATGACGGCCGCCCCCCGCTGACGGACCGCTCCTCGCGGTTCAGCTCCTGGAGCCGGAGCCCACGGCATTGCGCCAGACGGTCAAGTCCAGCGTCATGTACTTGCTGGGCGATCCCTCGGCCGAGAAGCCCTGGACCGTCACGAGGGCCATGTGCCCCGTACCCGTGGTGACGCAGACCTGCCGCCCCTTCGAGAGCTTGTTCACGTAGATGTTCTTGGTGAACCGGGTATCCGCGCGGCAGGCGGCGAGCGATCCCTCCTGCCCCGGCTCGAGCAGCACCATGTTTCCCTCCGCGGTCTCCGCGTCGATGTATCCGCCGGTGTCGTAGGACAACTCGTACCCGCCGTCCTCGCCCTGCTGGGGCCGCACGTCGTCGTCCCCGAGGGTCAGGTGATAGCCGGCCGTGAGGTTGATGCCCTTGAAGTCGGTGGGCTTCGGGTCGGCCTTGGCGTCCGGCTTGGGGGCGCCCTCCGCTCCCCCGGCGTCCTTCTGCTTCTCCTGGGAGGAGCCGCCGCCGGTCTGCGTCTGCCCGCCCTTGTCCTTGAGCAGCAAGTACGCCGTACCGGCACCCGAGACGCCGAAGACCAGCGCGGCGGCGACGGCGATGGCCATGCCCCGGTTGCCCGAACCCCTCGGGGGCCGGGCAACCGGGGGCCCGGCGTGTCCGGGGTACGTCTGCCCGTGCGCCGGCCAGTGCGTCTGCCCGTGCGTCTGCATGTGGCTCGGGAACTGGGTCGGGGCGTAGTGGTGGGCGTGCGCCGGTGGTGGCGTGGGCACGGGCGTGTGGTACTGCCCGTGGGGCTGAGCGGCCTGAGGCGGCTGCGGCGTCCGGGGCGTCGTGAGCGGCCCGTAGCCCGGGGGCGGTGTGGCCGGGGCGACCGGAGTGGTGGGCGAGTAGGCGGCGGACGGCGCGGAGGTCGGCGGCGGCGGTGTCTGGGCCGGGGCGGGGGCAGCCGCGCGTACCGTGATGTCGGCGGCGACCGCTCCCGGCAGCCAGTCCTCGGGACGCCGCAGCACCGTATCCGCGTTCGCGGACTGGCAGAGCTGGATGATCTCGGTGATCGACGGCCTCGCCTCGGGGTCCTTGGCGAGGCAGCGGGTGACCAGCGGCAGCAGCCGCTCCGGGACCCCGGTGAGGTCGGGCTCCTCGTGGACGATCCGGTAGAGCACTCCGTGCGAGGTCCCCTCGCCGAACGCCGGGGTTCCCGTCGCCGCGTACGCCGCGACCTGCCCGAGCGCGAAGATGTCGGTGGCCGGGGTCACCCGGCGCCCGGCGGCCTGCTCCGGAGCCATGAACGAAGGAGTGCCGATGGTGACGCCGCTGCCCGTGAGCGAGGTCGCGTCGGCGGCGTAGGCGATACCGAAGTCGATGACGCGGGGGCCGTCCGCGGCGAGCAGCACATTGGACGGCTTGAGGTCGCGGTGCACGATGCCCGCGCCGTGGATGACGTGCAAGGCCTCCGCCATGCCGGCGATGAGCAGCAGAACGGCATCGACGGGCAGCGCGCCGTGCGCGACGACCGCGTCGGCGAGCGAGGGGCCGGGTACGTACGCGGTGGCCAGCCAGGGCTGGGCGCCGTCGGTGTCGGCGTCGATCACGGGGGCGGTGAACAGGCCCTGCACGCGCTGGGCGGACTTCACTTCCTGGGCGAAGCGGCGACGGAACTCGGGGTCCTCACCGAATTCGGGGCGGATCACCTTGATGGCCACGGGCCGCCCGCCGGGCGTGTACGACAGGTACACCTTGCCCATGCCGCCCGCGCCCAGCTTGGCGGCCAGCCGGTATCCGGCGATGGTGGTCGGGTCGTCTCCCGCCAGCGGCTGGAAGACCTGCGGATGACCGTCCCGGTCCGACTGCTGACCACTCATCAACTCACGTCTCCCCCGCAGAACCCCGATGTCGAACGGCACCTTATCCAAGGACGGACCGCCCGCGCCCGTTCCGTCGACTGCTCCACACGTGTGACCCCTCCAGGGGCGAGCTCGACGCCGCCCCTCTCAAACCTCCAGCACCCCGGTTTCCACCTGTTGGGCTACCTCCGTTGGCCTCTTCGGGGCCGGGGCACTCTCATGGAGTACGGGACCGGTCCCCACCCCGCCGCACAGCCAGAAAGGCCCGCCCATGTACGAGATGCGCGCCGAGTCCACCGGCGACCGATGCGAACTGGTCTGGCACGTCATAGCCAAGGACCGGTCCGCGGGCACCCTGTGCGGGTGCCACCTGGAACCTCCTCGGCCCACCGAACCGCTTCCCGAGAGCGCCTCGGATCGATACTGCGCCCCCTGCATGGCCGCAGTCAGCACCGCTGGGGAGAGCCGCACGTAGGCAGCGGCAGACGGCGGCTGCGCGGCAGCCGCCGTCGGGGGCTCGGAGCGGCGAACGGCGGCACGTGTGATGCGCCGGACTCCGGGGCGTGTTCGGATCGTCGGCATGGACCGTGCCGACGAAAGCCCCCGCAACGCGGGGAAGGCCGGGGATGAGCGCCGTGCCGCCCGACAGACCGTCGCGCGCCATGCCCGCGGCGCTGCCGAACTCGCAGTCTTCCTCGACATGCTCGATCTGGAGCCCGATGTCGATCACCTCTACCGGGGTGTGGACGCTGACCTGCGCGGCTTCAACGACGCGTGAGGGGGTGCGGCGACGATGAGTGACCGGCGGCGGGCAGGCGGCCGGCAGCCCCGCTTCACCGCGGCGGCGCAGCGCCCGTTCGTCGGCTGAGGTGCTGGTCGAGGAAGGTGTGGATCAGGGCCTGGTTGAAGGCGGTCTGTTCGTTGTCGGTGGCGCCGGCGTGTCCGCCCCCGGTGTGTTCGTGGAAGAGGACCCGGTGGCCGAGTTCGCGCATCCGGGCGGCCATCTTGCGGGCGTGGCCGGGATGGACGCGGTCGTCACGGGTCGAGGTCATCAGCAGCAACGGCGGATAGACCTCCTCCGCGGACAGGCGGTGGTACGGCGAGTACCGCTCCAGGTGGATCCGGTCCGCGGGCTGGTCGGGGTCGCCGTACTCCGCGATCCAGGACGCCCCGGCCAGCAGCCGGTGGAAGCGCAGCATGTCCAGCAGCGGCACTTCCGCGACGACGGCGCCGAACAGCTCCGGATAGCGGGTGAGCATGGCGCCCATGAGCAGGCCGCCGTTGCTGCCGCCGGCGATACCCAGCTGGTCGGGGGTGGTGAGGCCCCGGGCCGTCAGGTCGGCCGCGACCGCGGCGAAGTCCTCGAACGCGCGGACCCGGTCGGCGCCCAGCGCGGCCTGGTGCCAGAGCGGCCCGTACTCTCCGCCGCCACGGATGTTCGCGACCACGTACGTTCCGCCTCGTGCCAGCCAGGCCTTGCCGCGGACACCGCTGTAGTACGGGGTCATGGAGACCTCGAAGCCGCCGTACCCGTACAACAGCGTCGGGCCCGGGCCACCGGGTGCGGCGCTCCGGTCCGGGCCGACGACGAAGTACGGGACGCGCGTGCCGTCCGGCGAGACGGCGAAGAACTGGCGCGTCGCCAGACCGGCGGACTCGAAGTGGGCGGGGGCCGACTTCAGGATCTCGCTGCCGGACCCGATCTCGCCCCGGTAGAGCGTGGAGGGCTGCAAGAAGGACTCCACGTCCAGGAAGTACTCGTCGCTCACGTCCGGGTCGGTGTCGGTGATGGTCGCGCAGGACAGCGCCGGCACCTCGGCCAGCGGCTCGCGCCTCCACCCCGCGGGGCCGGGGGTGAGCACCTCCATGCGCGTGGACACGTCCGCGAAGGTTTCGAGGATCAGATGGTGCCGCGTCCAGGAGTGCCCCGACAGCGCGGTGCGCTCGTCCGGAAGGAACAACACGTCCGGGCTGCGGTCGCCCGCCATGAAACCGTCGAAGTCGAAGGCGAGCAGCGATCCGGCCGGCTGGTTCAGCCACGGCGTCCTGGGGGTGACCAGCAGCCACTGCCGGTGCACGTACGCGCGGGCGTCGTCCGGCACGTCCACCTTCACCGGGGTGTCGTCTGCGGAGAGGAGGAAGAGCTCGCTGGAGAAGAAGTCGGGGTACCGGGAGACGAAGCTCCGCTCGAAGCCCGGCGTGGCGTCGTGCCAACCTGAGGCGGACACGTCCCCTGCGGCCCCCTCGAAGACCAGTTCCGCGTCGCCCAGCGGGGTGCCCCGGCGCCAGCGGCGCACGGTTCGCGGATAGCCGGACTCGGTGAGGGTGCCGGGCCCGAGGTCGGTACCGAGGAAGACGTGGTCGTCGTCGATCCACCCGATGCTCGTCTTCGCCTCCGCCACGCGGAAGCCGTCCTCGACGAACGCCAGGGTGCCGAGGTCGAACTCGCGGACCACGACCGCGTCCGAGCCGTCCCGCGACAGGCTCACCAGCGCCCGGCCGTAGTCCGGATACCGCACTCGGGCCCCGGCCCACACCCAGGCCTCTCCCTCCTCGGCCGCGAGGGCGTCGATGTCGAGGAGGACCTCCCACTCGGGCTCGTCCTTGCGGTATTGCGCCAGCCCTGTACGACGCCACACCCCCTTCGGGTGCTCCGCGTCCCGCCAGAAGTTGTAGAGCAGGGCCCCGCGGCGGGTCGTGTACGGGATACGCGCGGCATCGTCCAGGACCTCACGCAGCTCCGCCTGCAAGGCAGAGAAGCCCGGGCCCCGCGTCAGCAGGTCCCGGGTCTCCGCCGTGCGGTCCGCCGCCCAGGCGAGAGCGCGCGCGCCCTCGACGTCTTCCAGCCACAGGAAAGGATCAACAGTCACCCGCTGATTCTCGCCTGTCGAGCGAGGCCGGGGAGCCGGTTCGCTCCGAGTCAGGGGTGCGGGGCGCCGGATTGCCGACGACAGCGGCGTGGCGAGCGGGGAAAGGCTTGGGGGCGGCGGTGGGGGGGGGGAGGCGGCGGCGGGGGGCGGCGCCGACGGCCGCCTCCGAGACGAGGAAGGCGTTGCGGTAGCCGTCGGTGAGGGCTTCGACGGATGAGAACGCGCAGGTCGGCGGCCAGACCACCCATAAGGAGCAGTGCGCCGATGGAAAGGCCGTAGGCGTTGACCACCCGGGCCATGCCGGTGTCGGAGAGGCTGATGCCGTACGGCCGCCGTCAACCCTGACGATCGTCGTACTACCGGCCTGCCGTTCGGCCCGGGCGGACCGGCCGCGGCGTTCCTACCGTCGATGCCATGGACGTGAACGAGCGATACGGATACGGACGGGGCCGGCGGCTGTCGCTGGCGGGCGCGTCGGCGGGAGCGGGCGCCGGAGCCGTCGTCTGGCTGACGCCGGGCGGCGGGCCGGGCCATGTCGGTCCGGTGCACGTGACGACGGAGAGCGTCTCGGTGTCGGTGTACCGGGCACTGACCACGGCGGTGACCGACGGGCCCTCATGGACGCGGGCCGCTCTGGAAGCCGCGAGCGAGGGCACTCTGCTCGCCCTCGGCCTGCTGCTGCTCTGGGTGGGGTGGACCGCTCTGCGACGGCGCGACCGGCGGAGCGTGGCCGGGGTGGCGCTCGTGGGCGTGGCGACCGTGGTCGCCTATGCCCTCAGCGAGGCGTTGAAACTCCTCATAGACGAGGAACGGCCGTGCCGGTCCGTGCCCGGCGCTCCAGCCCTCGCGGCGTGTCCCGAACCGGGCGACTGGTCCTTCCCCAGCAACCACGCCACCCTGGCCGTCGCGCTGGCGGTCGGCGTGACCCTGCTGTGGCCCCGGCTCGCTGCCCTGGCGCTGCCCTTGGCCACGGCCGGCGCGCTGCTGCGGGTGCTGCTGGGGGTGCACTACCCGCACGACGTCCTCGCGGGCGCGGCGCTCGGCGCGTCCGTCGTGGCGGCCCTGTGGCTGGCGGCCCTGCCGGCCGCCGTACGCGCCGGGTCAGCGCTGACCGGCCGCGGGCGGCGGCGCCGGGACCACGCCCGCCTCGTGGGCGACCACCGCCGCCGCGGCCCAGCTGGCCACGCCCGGGCGGGACAGGATCGAGCTGACGTGGGCCTTCACCGTCCCCTCCGCCAGATGCAGCCCGCGCGCGATGCGGCCGTTGGACAGCCCGCCGCCCAGGAAGGCGAGTACCTCCCGTTCGCCGTCGGTCAGGGCGTCGACGCGGACGCGGGCGGCGGCGCGGCGTCCGGCCTGCGCTCCCGCGCCCCCGGTGGCGAGGCGGGCGACGACGCGGGCGGCGACCTACGGTGACAGGTGGGCGGCGCCGTCCGCCCCGGCCCGGACCCCGGCGATCAGTTCCTCCGGCTCGCCCGACTTGATGGGGCAGCCGGTCGCGCCTTCGCTCAGGGCCCGCTGGATGTACTCGTCCTCGCCGAAGGCCGTCTCCCGCGGGCGCCTCCTCCGTGATCAGACGGCCGTGAGGCTCGCCGCGCCGAAGGAGACGTTGAAGCGGTCGCACCAGATGCTGAGGCTGCTGAAGTCGGTCGGCTTCACGTCGGCCGGGATCTCGTAATTCTGGTCGCCCTTGTTGCCCTTGAGCTTGCCCAGGCTCACGTACTTGCCGTCGTCGAAGACCCCCCAGCCGGCCTCGCCCTCCTTCACCGGAGCGTCGGTCAGCCAGACCCGCAGGTCGGGACCGTTGCTGGTGTCGAGATTCTCCAGGCGCAGGATGTGGGCCCCGTCGGGGAGCCGGATGAGCTTCACCTCGCCCGTGGTGGTGTGCTCGTGGCTGATCAGCGTGCCCCGGGCGATCGTCTGCGGGCCGGCCGGCGGGGTCGCGGCGCTCGGAGGGGCCGGTGACCGGCCGGGCGCGGAAGAGGCCGTCGGCGGGGTCGCGGCCGGGGACTCGGCGGCCAGACCCTCATGGACGGTCTGGTCCTGCCAGATCTTCCAGGGCTGGAACCAGTACAGCCCGGCGCCCAACACCACAACGGCGGCGACCAGCGCACTGATCACGAGCCGGCCACGCCGCTTCGTCTCTTTCACAGCAGATGCCTCCCAGAACGGTTCGTTACCCGCATTCAACGTGGTCCTGGCGGGGAGCGCCATGCTGCCGGGATGACGAAAGCCTTGCGGCAGGCCGTCATCGCCCGCCCGGCGATGCGGGTCGGCACGGGCCCCGGGACGCGCATCCGCCCGGCGGCCGTCAGCCCAGGGGTCTGTCCGGTGAACAGACCCCTGGGCGAGGCGTGGACGCGCATACTCGGAACATGGCTGACACCACCAGCGTCGAGGTCGACACCGACGTCCACGACCGGCTCACCGCCCTCGCCACGGCCCGCGGGCTGAGCCTGCCCGAGTATCTGGCCGTGCTCGCCGCCGCCCAGGAGAATGAGGCCGGGCTGGCCGCCGCCGCCCGCGCGTTCGACCGGGCGGTCAACCGGCCCGGTTTCCGCGAGGGGTTCGTGCGCGATTTCGGTACCGGACGCGCCGGATCCGACGCCGCCTGAGGGGCCTGGGGCTCCGCACCGGCCGGACTTCTGGACGTCCCGGTGGCCCGACGCCGTCACCGCGGCCGGACCACCCGGGTGGGCGTCTTCCACGAGGGGTGGCGAGGGTCGCCGCCGAAGTGCCGTAGGGTGAGGTCTACCGACGCGGGGTGGAGCAGCTCGGTAGCTCGCTGGGCTCATAACCCAGAGGTCGCAGGTTCAAATCCTGTCCCCGCTACTACATGGAAGGGCCCGGATCCTGCTGGATCCGGGCCCTTCTGTCATGGCCCCGCTTCGGGCCGTGTGGCCGGGGCGGTCCGGGCCGTGGCCGGGCACGCGGTACGGACTTTGAGCGCCTTTTCTCCGGCTCCGGCGACTACTCGTCCCCGGTGAGGTCCACCCACGCCGTGACCGTCTCCCCGTCCGGGACGAGGTCCGTACCCAGACCTGCCAGCAGGCGGTGAACAGCCGCGTTGTCCGGCTTCGTACTCACGAACAGCGCCTCCCGTCCGTCGGCGCGCGCCCGGTCCATGAGCAGTCTGAGCACCACGCCTCCCACGCCGCCGCCCCGGTGGGAGCGGCCGATCCAGACCCCGGCCTCGACGGCCCGCTTCGCTCCTTCGACGGGGCACAGGCGGGCTGCCCCGACCACCGTTTCGCCCACGACGATGGCGAAGGTGGCCTCGACGGGCTCGGCCGCCAGCGATCTGGACCGGTGGAATCGCAGGAAAGCGGTACGCCGTTCAGGCGTCCAGCCGGCCGGCCCCGCCACCGGTGGCATCACCTCGTCCGGATCGGCGTCCTCCACGGCCGCGCGCAGCAGCCCGGGGAGCAGCGCCTCGTCCAAGGGGTGAAGGGTGACGTCGGTGCGCATGACCGCATCCTGCCACGCGGTCGGGGGCGGTCGCACGACAGTTCTCGCCGCCCTTTCCGCCGGTCGGGCCGGGCACCCCAGGGGTGTCCCGGCCCGACCGCACGCGCAGGCCTGGGCGCGGAAACCCTCAGCGCCAGATCGCCTGGACGGAGTCGAACTGGATCCAGGTGATCGGGTTGCCCTCGTTGCCGCCGTAGACGGACAGGGCGCCGGAGAGGTTGACTTCGAAGCGGCAGGCGTTGATGCCCTGGCTGTTGTTGCGCGGAGCGGCGGCCCGGACGTACCACGTGGGCCGCATGGCGTTCGGAAGCGTGCCGATCTTGGCGTCGGCGACGATGTTGCAGCTCACGACGCCGCGCGCCTGCAGGAAGACGGTGCCGGCGATGGTGATCAGGCGAACCTGGGGGGTCGCTCCCGGCTGGGGGGTGATGCCGGGTTCAAGGAGGATGTCGGCCCACGGCTGGGCCTCGACACCGGCTGCGGCCCCTGCGGCGGCGGCCGGGGTCGCGGTGATCAGGCTGCCCGCGGTGAGGGTTGCGGGCAGGGCGAGGGCGGCGCCGAGGATGCTGCGGCGGTTGTGGGACATGGTTGGTCGTCTCCTTGACGGGGCCGGGAAGAGGGAGGGAAGCCGAGGGAGGTGGTGGGTCAGTTCCAGACCGCGCTGAAACTGTCCAACTGGGCCCAGGTGATGGCATTCGTGCTGCGGCCCCCGTAGAGCCGGAGCTGACGGCTGGTGTCCGCCTCGACGTGCGCGACGCAGTAGCCGCTGTTGTTGTTGCGCGGCACGTTGGCGCGGGCCGCCAGGCTGGGTACGAGCGCGTCGGGCAGCGTCCCGAGCACGGCGTCCGCCGTGAAGCTTCCCTTGACTCCGCCGCTGAGTTGCAGCGTCGTCGTCCCCCCGATGCTGATCAGCCGGCCCCGGGGGGCGTTGCCGTCCACGGAGACCCCGCTCGCCAACAGGATCGGCTGCCAGCCGGTGAGCATCTTGACGCCGTCGACCTCCGGCGCCGCCGACAGCGACAGGATGGTGCAGGTGCGAGGCCAGGGGTCGTCACAGGCGAACCCGAAGTGCACGTGCGGTACGCCGCCGCGCACCGATACGGCCATTCCCTCCGGCTCGCGGTATTCCAGGCCGGGCTGCGCGCTGACGAACCGCTGGTCGAGGACCAGGCCGGTGGACCAGTCGACGGCGGTCAGGTAGGTGTTGCCGGGGGCCGGGTTGCCGGGGTTGTCGGTGGCGATGGCCTGGCCGGCCAGCATGTAGAGGACGCCGCCGAGAGAGGCGTACCCCTGGAAGACGCCCTTGGGGTCGGGCTGGGAGATGCGCGCGATGGGCTCCCACACGCCGGCGGCGGCCTTCGCCAGGTCGTACGACTCGTACTTCATGCCGCCGCTCTTGAAGCGGACGATGAGCCGGTTCGTCGTGGGGTCGATGGTGCATGTGACGTTGGTCGCGCCGGCCACCGGCGTGTACGGCTTCGCGTGCAGCGGACTGCCGTAGTCGAGCACGGAGTTGTGGCGGAACGGGAAGTGGGTGACGGCTGTGCCGTAGCCGTCTTCGTCGTCGCCCGTGGGAACCGCCGCGGTCTCCGTCCAGAGGTAGGAGACACCCGCGCGGTGCTCGACGCCCATGGCGACGCCGTGGCCGAAGCCCCGCAGGTACATGAATCCGGTGATGGCGCCCGCCTGGCTGAGGCGGGTGACGACCAGATCACCGTTGTCGCCCCGCTCGGTTCCGGTCTTCGGGCCGGACTCGCCGCTGAGGGTGATGCCGCCCTGGACCACCTGGAGGACGAAGATCTCTGCGGTGACCGGGTCGATACCGAAGGACTGCATGGCGGTGGAGTTCTTGAGCGGCCGCCGGTGGAGCAACTTGCCCACCGGGCCGGCGATGTCTATCTGTCCCTCGACACTGATGCTCAACGCTGCGCCCCTGTTGGTCGACTCGTCCGTTGTCCTGACCTCGTCAGTCTGGCATGGCGATCAAGGGCGCTGCCGACTGCCGGCGAGGAGCCGAGCGGTGACGCCCGCGCACCCTGGTAGCGGGCGCCGGCGAGGATGTTCTCCCCCGGGGCGCCGGTGCCGGAGGCGTGGGCGGTGCCGTACGGGTTGCCGTTCGCCGCGTAGACGGCCGGGTCCGTGTATCCGGGCGAGACGATCAGCGAACCCCAGTGGGACAGTCTCGACGAACTCCTCGGCACGAGCGGGCTGAGCCCGCGACCGTAGCCGAGGCCGGATTCAGGGCAGCGGCACGCCGCGCGCCGTGACCCAGAGTTCGTACCACTCCTCGTGCGTGAGGTCGGGCTCGCGCACCGCCGCGTCACGGCAGGCGCGGATGCGCTCGGGGCGCGCGGTGCCGATGACCGGCGCGATGCCCGCGGGATGCCGGCTCAGCCACCACAGCAGGACCGATTCCGGCGTCGTGTCCTTCTGCCGGGCGAGCTCGGCCAGGAGTTCCGCGGTGGCCCGCTCGGCGGGCGTCCGCTGGCCGCCGGTGAAGCGGCCCTGGGCCAGCGCGCCCCAGGCCTGCAGGCGGATGCCGTGGTCGCGGCAGTGCTCCAGCGTCCCGTACGGGAATCCGTTGCGGGCGGATCCGGGCGTGTTGAGCAGTACGCCGGCCTCGACCCAGTCGCGGCTGTGCAGGCTCATCTCCAGCTGGTTCGCCACCAGCGGCACGTCGAGGCGGGCCTGGAGGTGGGCGATCTGCGCGGCCCCCATGTTCGACACCCCGAATCGCCGTACGAGGCCCTGCTGGTGCAGGGAGGTCAGCGCCGACGCGATCGAGTCCACGTCGGCCAGCGGATCGGGCCGGTGCAGGAGGAGGACGTCGATGACGTCGGTCCGCAGCCGGGTCAGGCTCTCCTCCACCCGCCGCGTGATGCTCTTCTCGCGCAGGTCGTACATCCCCGGACCGTCCTGGCCTGCGAGGCGGATTCCGCACTTCGTCTGCAGCGTGATGCGCTTGCGCAGTCCCGGTGTCCGGGCGAGGACCTCGCCGAACACGGCCTCGGCCTTCCCGTGCCGGTAGATGTCGGCGTGGTCGAAGGTGGTGATCCCGCTGTCGAGGGCCGCGCCGATCGCCGCTTCGGCGGCGTCGATGTCACCCGCCCCGTACGGCTCCGGCTCCCAGCTCCCGCCCAGCCCCATGCACCCGTACAGCACCCGGTCGCCGCTCATGCCGGCCCTCGTGTTCGTCTCCACGGGCCCACCCTAAGGGCTGTCCGTCAATCCCCGGCGGGCGCGGGTGATGTGGGCTTCGGGACGCTCGGCCGCCCGTACAATCGGCCCATGGGTCGCACACGTTCTTCGAGGGAGTGCCCGCAGCGGGCCGCCTCTGGGCTGTGCCCGGCCGCCGGGGCGCCCGAGACGCGCCGTATCGCCTTGCACGGCCACGGCTAGCGGTGTTCCGCGGCCCCACGCGGCGACCCCCGGCGGGTCGCGCGGGCCTCCCTTTCGGCTGATCTTCTCCTGCGCGCCTCGCGCGGGACCTCTCCGCCGGGCTGAGCTGCTCGTCCGGTTCTCTTCCGGCGATCGCGCACCTCCGCTCCACGTCACCACCGCAGTCTCCGGCGCGCCGCCGGCGCTGCCGCCCGGCTACGGCCGCACGACCGGGGCCGAGCCACCTCGAAGGGAACATTGTGAAGCTGAGCGACTTGCTGGCCGGGCAGGAGCACCACGTCCTCCAGGGTGACCCGGAGAAGACGTTGATCACCGCGGGAACGACCTTCGACGCCGACCGGGTGACACCCGGGTCGCTGTTCATCGCGGTGCCCGGCCATCGCGAGGGCGGGCCCGGCTCCGTATCGCCCGCGCTCGCACGCGGCGCCGCCGCCGTGCTCGTCGACGGCGGGGAGCCCGCTCTTCCGGCCTCGGTATGGCCTCCGGGTACGTGCGCCGTGCGGGTGCCCGACAGCCGGACGGCGGCCGCGGTGGTGACCTCGCGCTACTTCGGCGAGCCGGGGCGGCAGATGGACATGGTGGCGATCACCGGCACCAACGGGAAGACGTCGGTGTCGTACATGGTCGAGTCCGCCCTGCGGATCGCGGAGGGCGCGAAGGTCGGGGTGATCGGGACGGCCGGCAGCCGGATCGGCGACGAGCCGATCCCGATGCCCCGGTCGGTGCTGACCACGCCGGAGTCGCCTGACCTCCAGTACCTGCTGGGATGCATGCGCGACCGCGGGGCCACCGGTGTGGTGCTGGAGGCCACCTCGATGGGGCTGCTGACGCACCGGCTGGACCGTACGTTCATCGACGTCGGAGTCTTCACCAACCTGACCCAGGACCACCTGGATGATCACGGAACGATGGCGAACTACCGCGATGCCAAGCTGCGCCTGTTCCAGGGCCTGTGCCGGCACGCGGTGGTCAATGCCGACGACCCGGTCGGCGCCGGGATCCGGTCGATGATGCCGGGCGCGGTGACCACGTACGCCCTGGACGCGCCCGCGGACTACCGGGCCACCGACCTCGTGGTGAGCGCCTCGGGCACGCGGTTCACCCTCCACCACGACGGGCGCACGTACCCGGCGTCGATCCCCGTCCCCGGCAGGTACTCGGTGGCCAACGCGCTGGCCACCGTGGCCGCCTGCCACGTCCTGGGCCACGACCTGGGCCCGCTGGTGGCCGCGCTCGCTTCGATGCCTCCCGTACCGGGCCGCTTCGAGCGCCTCGAAACCCCGGGCGGCACGTCCGTGATCGTGGACTACGCCCACTCCCCCGACTCCCTGAGCAAGGTACTGACCACCATCCGCGGTTTCGCCCGCGGCCGGGTCATCACCGTCTTCGGTTGCGGTGGCGATCGGGACACCACCAAGCGGGCCGACATGGGAAGGATCGCGGGGACCCACTCCGACCTGTGCGTTCTCACCTCGGACAACCCCCGCCACGAGGACCCGGAGGCGATCTTGGACGAGATCGCCCCCGGCCTCACCGAGACCGGCACGCCGTTCGAGCGGTTCGCGGACCGCCGTGAGGCCATCGCCTTCGCCCTGTCCGCGGCGGGCCCGCAGGACACCGTCCTCATCGCCGGCAAGGGCAGCGAGCCGCATCAGATCGTCGGCGAAGAGCTGCTGCCCTTCAGTGACATGGCCACCGTGCGCGAGCTCTCCCGGGCATGACCGCGCCTGCGCGGCGGCCCCCGATGTACGGCCTGACCGGCCAATACCTGATGATGTCGGGATGCAGAGACAGAAGCAGACCAGGACGCGGCCGCTTCGCCGCCGGCTCGGCCGCACGGCGGCGATCCTGAGTCTGCTCATGTCCGCGGCGTGCACGTCGGCGGACCCGGCCCCGTTCCCCTTTCCGGGCCCGGTCCCCGCCGACGGCGAGTCGGCCCAGCTCCCCGTCGCCACCTGGAACATGTGCGGCGTGCGGCAGTGGAGCTGCGAGGAGACCGGCAGCCCGAAGGACAAGTTCCAGCAGCTGCGTGCCCTGGTCGACGGATCCGGCGTGCGCGTCGTGCTGCTCCAGGAGGTGTGCTCGGACGATCTGCTGGCCGCGGCCCTGCGCCTCGGCTCGGAGTGGCACAGTGCGTTCGAGCCGTACGTCGAGGTGAACGCGGAGGGCCACCGTACGCCCGTCGACTGCACCGGGCAGGGCGAGGGCCGGGCCGGCTACGGCCTGCTGGCCGCTTCACCGCTCACCGATGTGGAACCGGTGCAGACCCAACAGCCCACGGTCGGGCTGCACCGCGGGATCCTGTGCGCCTCGGTCCCGGTGCAGGGCATACGGGTGTGCAACGCCCATATCGCCATGCCCGACAGTGATGTGGCCCACCCCGATTGGGAGCTCCGGGACGACCAGCTCCGCTCGCTCGTCGCGGCTGTGGCCGACGACGGCCTCACGGTGATCGGCGGCGACTTCAACGCGGCGCCGCCGGGCAGCCGGGACTCGGCCGCCTGGATATGGCCGCCCGAGATGTACAGCGCGTACCGGGAGTGCGACCAGAAGGGCGACTCCCGGGCGGGACGCCCCACGTACAAGACCGGAACGAAGATCGACTACCTGTTCACGAACCTGCCCCGCACCGCCTGCGAGGTGGTGGACACGAAGGATTCCGACCACCGGCCCCTGGTGATGCGGGTGAGCCGTCCCACGGCCGGGGTCAGTACCGCGCGGTGAAGTGACCCTGCGTGGGCGCACCGTATCCGTTCACCATGGTGAAGGGGAGGGTGGTCCAGGGAGACGCGTTGCCCGCCGCTCCGACCGCGATCGCTTCGACGAAGTGCGCGCCTTCGTTCCAGGCCCAGCCCGGCTCCCACACCCAGCTGCCGTCGCTCATCACACCGCAGGTCCCCAGGCCCACACCGCCCTCCTGGAAGTCCACTCGCACAGCACCGGGGGCGTATCCCATGAAGCTGACGAGCGGGCCCGGCACCTGCTGATGGGCGGCCGGTGCCGTCACCGTGAGCACGAGGGGCTGGGCCGGGATCGGCACCGACATCGGTACGGGCGTGGGCGTCGGGCCCGTCACGGCCACAGGTTCGGCCTCCGGGTCGAGCGCCGTGAAGCTGACTTCGGTGCGCTCGGACTGGTAGTTGTTCGCATCCGCCGCGAAGAGCCGCACGACATGGCGCCCCTTGCCCCACGGCTTGACCCGCTCCCAGGTCCAACTGCCGTCGGCGGCGACGGGCGCGGCTCCCTGGTGCTTGCCGTCCTCCCAGAAACTGACGCGTACCGCACCCGGAGCACTCCCGGCGAAGCGGATGGAGTCGGCGGGCAGGCGCTCGTCCGTCGTCGGCATCGAGACGACCGGTCGGGGGAACGAGTCGCCCCTCACCTGGGAGGTCTCCGCGAGGTACCCGTCGATGGCGGACGTGTCGCGGTCCGGCTGCTCGTAGCCGTTGCGGACCATGCCGATCCGGGGAGTGATCCCGTCCACGAGGAGGTTCAGCAACCCCATGAGCGTGGGCAGGTTACGCAGTGTCACTTTACCGTGACCGCTGATGAGGGGGGAGTCGTTGTAGACGAAATTGAAGTTCTCGTACCCGTCGAAAAGCCGCAGAAAGGGCTCGACCTGCCGTGCGTACTGCTCGTCTTGGGGGGAGCTGATCACATAAACGTTGGCCGAGCGGTTCGCCCCGCTGCGCACCATCTCGGGCAGGATCGAGTCGAGAACGCGCACATTCTCCTCCGTCACCTCCCCCATCATCAGGCGGGCGGCCCCCGGCATGTCTTGTCTGACATACGTCCCGATCAGAAACTGGGGCACGCTGGCCACGATGTTCCTGAAGCCGTACTTCAGACCGAAGTGGAGAGCCGCGCTGCCGCCCTTGGAGCTGCCGAACATGGTGCATTCGCCCGGTGTCAGGGACAGTGCGTTCATGACCCGGGAGATGAGTCCGGCAACCGACCTCTCCAGAGAGAAGTCCATTCCCTTGCTCAGGTAATAGCTGTTCTCGCCGTCGAAGAGGTCGCGGACCCACAGGATGTTCGAACGGAGGTTGTCGAGGACGCCGTTCGACCAGCCGTACTCACCCGGCGCGTTCAAGTTCGCGAACACGACGACGAGATGCCGGTTCCCGTTCTTGGCGTGGGAGAACCGGTACTCGATGGGCACCGGCCCTGAAGAATCCACGCCCGTGAAGATGCGGCGCGCGTTCTGGGCTGCCTTAGACATGTTCGGAATCCAATCCCCGCACCCGCTGCCGCGGCATCTGATTGAGGTTGTCCTGAGGCCAGGAAGCGGCCTGACCCACCACGTCGTAACCGGTCACACCCTTCGCGGGCGCCTGCGCCTGCGAAGGTTCCAGATCGCCGCCGGCGATCAGGATGCGGTCGGTCAGCCGGGCCGAGGCGTAGCCGTCGTCAAGGTCGCAGAACTCCTGCTGGAACCAGCGGTAGCGGGCTGTGTAGTCGTGCTGGATGCGGTCGATGTTCCGGATGGCCCCGATCAGTTCCGGCGAGCTGAACAGCAGCGGGCCGGGCGCGGACCGCTCGAAGTCGAAGTAGAAGCCGCGCAGGGTGTCCCGGTAGTGATCGAGGTCGTAGGTGAAGAAGAGGATCGGCCGCCCGGTGTTGACGAAGTCGAACATCAGGGAGGAGTAGTCCGTGATCATCACATCGGTGATGAGGGAGAGGTCCGCCATGTCCGGGTAGTCGGACACGTCGAAG
Organism: Streptomyces sp. NPDC003038; assembly: GCF_040611115.1. NCBI lineage: Bacteria > Bacillati > Actinomycetota > Actinomycetes > Kitasatosporales > Streptomycetaceae > Streptomyces > Streptomyces sp. NPDC003038. The sequence continues at coordinate 314,086 of NZ_JBEXNN010000002.1, read as the reverse complement.
ACGAACCCGTCACCGGCGCCGGGCACCGGGTCCACCACGTTGGGGTGGCGGCGCACGAGCAGGACGTGGTCGTGCTGGAGCTGCGCCCGGGCTTCCTCCAGGTCGATCCGGAAGTCGAGCTTGTACTTGCCGGGCGCGTAGAACTGGTCGTCTCGCCAGGTCGGCGCGTACATGATGACCTTCTTGCCCGGCGGGAGCCCGATGCGGCGCCGTACTTCCGCCGCCCGTTGTCCGGAGTCGGGTCGGCGCAGGATGTCGTTGCGCGGGTAGCCGCTCTCGACCATCTCGCCGGGGAACTGGAAGGCCCGCTTCAGGATGGGGGTGCTGAAGCTGTTCGGTGACACCAGCATGTCCCAGTTCTGCACCTCCTTCTCCACCCTCTCCAGGTACCGCTTGTCCGCGAAGTGCACGGCTTCGATGTCGTGTCCGATGCGCTTGAGCGGGGTGCCGTGCCAGGTCTGCACGACGATCTGTCCGTCGCGCTTCTGGAACCAGTCCGGCAGGTGGTTGTTGGCGATGACGTAGCGCGCCCGCCCCATGGCCTCGTACCAGTCGGGCGACCACATGCGCACCGGCCGGGCGGTGGGGGGAACGGCGACCTGGTCGTCCCGCACGACCCACAGGTGCTCGACGGCGACGCCTCTGCGGACCATCTCCTCGTGCAGCGCCCGGGGGCTGTCGGAGTACTGGGTCCCCTTGAAGGCGTCGAACAGCACGGCCTGCGTGACGGGCTTGCGACGGGCGTTCGGGTACGTCTTGGTCCGCATCAGCTTCTGCCGGTACGGGCCGCGCGCCTCGTCCGGCATCGCCGAGTGGACGAGCAGCGAGAGGCGGTCGTAGGCCTCCGCCTGGAGTTCGTAGCGCCGCTCGCGCACGCTCACGTCGCTGGGGAAGGAAGGAATCAGCTCCTGGGTCATCTTGACCATGAGGTCCTTCGAACGGTCCTCCGCGGCGACGGTGGACACGTCCTCGCGGCGCAGGAAGAAGTCCCAGCGGCCGGAGGCCAGCGGGATGTCTCCGGCCAGAGTGCGCATGGCCGCGGGAGAGACGACGAAACGGAACTCCCGGCCGTACCAGGTGATGGGGACGGCGCGCTCGGCGCCATGGGCGCGGGACCGTACGACGATGTGCGCCGCGGCGAACTGGGGCGCGCTGAGGGTGTCCTCGGCGGCGTAGCTGACCGCGACTTCCAGGGATCCGTCCTCCCGCCAGGTGGCCGACGTGGCCAGGGGCAGGGTGTCGCGCTCGAAGAGCACGACGTAGCCGGAGCCGTTGCGGTGTACGAAGACCTCGCGGTCGCCCGTGTCGGTTTGCAGGTGCGCCGGAAGGCGGTAGTGGCCGTCGGTGGCGTCCTCCGCCATGACCGGGTAGATGGGTGCCTTGCGGCCCTCGACGTGGAAGGTGGTCTTCCAGCCGTTGCTGCCGGTGTTCCAGGTCTGCGGAATCCCGTCGTCGGAGCTGCCGCGGTGCCCCGGGACGAGGGCCTTGACCGGGACGCGGGTGACGAAGGTGCACCAGCCCTCGCCGCCGGGTCTGAAGTTGACCCAGGAGTCGTGCTGTCCGGCGCCGCCCATGCTGGTCACCCGGAACTTGCCCCATTCGGGAACCTTGGGGCCCAGGTAGACGCCGCACAGTTCGAGGTGGTCTCCGACGATGCGGTGGCGGGTGATGCGGCACCGGACCCGTTCCACACGGAGTTTGAGCTTGCCCTGGATGAAGAGGGGAACCACGCGGGTGTTCTTGTCCACGTACTGGTAGGGCGGGTTGGCCGCCGTGCCGGCGCCGCCCCGGGCTATGCCCTTGTAGCGGAACAGCCCGCGGCTCAGCACGCCGGCCGCCACGTCCCAGGTTCCCTCGACCCACTCGCCCTTCCGCTTGAGCCGGCTGGTGTCGAGGCGGACCTGGAATCCCGACCAGTCGTAGCAGTAGCGGTTCTGCTGGGAGTGTTCGGTGGCCTGCGGGTAATAGGTGGTCTTCGCCTTGGCGACCACCACCCGGCCCTGCTTCTTGTTCCGGAGCGCGATCGCCTTCATCGACATGTGCCGTTTGTGCACATTGATGAAGCGGATGTACGCGGACCCCTCGAGGGTCAGGTGCTCGGCATCTTCCCAGTGCGCGCGGGTCAGCGACCCGTGCAGCGAGAGTTCCTTGTCCAGGCGGTAGGCACTCTTGTCCAGGCCTATCGAACGGTCCCCGAGGTAGGGGTAGTTGAGGTAACGGTGCAGGCGCCGCTGAACGGGCATCGGCCCGCCCTTGCGCTCGAACTCGACGACGTCGAGAAGCTCTTTCAGCCTGCCCTCGCGCACCAGCAGCCACTTGACGCGGGCGTCGGCCGGCAGTTCGTCGATGATGTCCTCATCGGCCTCGTCCAGGAACTCGTTCGCCCACCGCATGAAGGCGTCCCGGTACTCCTCGTCGGCGTCCGGCAGCACCTTCAGGTGCAGCATCAGGTCCGACTTCAGGCAGGCGAGATCGTACTTCCGCTTGTGTTCGCTGTACGACCGCGCGCGGTGCCCGGCGAGGAACCGGCTGACCGACTGGACGGCGGCGACGCGGTCCTGGAGATTGCTGAACTCGGTGTGCCTCTGGGTGATCGAGGGAGCCGCGCCGCCCTCGCGCCGGCGCCAGAAGTAGACGACGTCGGTGAGGATGTCGACCTTGGCGGCACGGAAGTGGGCGAACATGTTGACCCAGGAGTCCTCATACATGACTCCCTCGGGGAACGCGATGTAGTGGTAGTCCCAGAAGGACCGCCGGAACACCTTGTTCCACACGGTGCGGTCATAAATGAGGGCGGGCAGCTTGGTGATGTGCGTGCCGCGCCTGCTGCGCTGCATGGGCGCCCGGTGCAGCGGAGACTGCCACTTCTTGGTGGAGTTCATCATCTGCACGTTGCCGGAGACGAAGTCCGAGCCGGACGCTTCGAGCGTCTGCACGAGCAACTCGTAGGCGTACTCGGGGATGACGTCGTCACCGTCGACGAACGCGAGGAACTCGGCCTCGGAGTGGGCGGCGCGAATGCCGACATTCCGGGCGTGACCCGGACCCATTGACTCTTGACGGATGAGCCGGAACCGGGGGTCCCGGCGGGAGATTTCTGCGGCGATGGCGGTCGAGGAGTCGGTCGAGCCGTCGTCGACCATGATCACCTCAAGGTCCCGGAACGTCTGCCTCGCTATCGACTCCAGGCACTCCCGGAGGTATATCTCGACGTCCTGGAAGGGCACGACGACGCTCAGGCGGGGCATACCTGCCACTCGGAAAACTCCTCGATAGTCACTAGTTCCGGCCTGCGGGGACCCCCCGCAGCACACCGCCGGACCCGTCCTACGCCCCGGTCACCCGCCACTCTGCGCGAAGTCAACGCGCCCCACCGACCTTCAATCCGCACACTTATGCGATCCTCACAAAGATCTGGGCAGCGTAAGCCAACTGGTTGACGGCGAGCAAGTATTCGCAGGCCTGCCACACACCCAAAAGTTCGCATGTGTGAACGATCGCTTTCGTTGCGGCGTGACGAAAACGCCAACTCCCCACCATTTCGGGGCGCGGAAGAAGAGAACCGGCCGCCTCGTCCCGGTAGACGGACACGCTCGGTGAGGAAGGTCACCCCACGCGGCGCCAGGCGTCGAATCCGAGGCCCGCCTGGCCCGTCTGGCCCACATCCGCGAGGTCTTGCCGGGCGATCCTCAGCCCGCCGTCCTCGCCGATCATCGCGATCGTGATCGAGCCGCGGCCGTCGAGGGCGATGGCCGGCAGCCCGGCGCACCGCTCTCCCACGGGAGCCCACCAGGCCCCGTACTGCTCGCCGTGCGTGGGGTAGGCCGCGATTTCCGGGTACCCCTCCGCGCCGCGCTGCAACAGTACGGTGCAGTCATAACCGTTGACGTGTGCCCGGGTGACACCCACCGGGCCGACGCCGCCCGCGCCGCCCAACGGCATGAGCCCGCCCGTCACGCCGCCCGCGCCGCGTTGGGGGCGGTAGGCGATGACACTGCCGTCTGCCGGGTGCCGCCAGAAATGGGTGCCGATGCCCAAGGCCGTCTCGTACGTGCTGTATGTCCCCTCGACGGCTTCGGCCTCGGTGCGGCCCAGCCATCGGAACACACGCCCAGGACCGTCCTGGCCCCAGTACGAGGCCCCGCCCCGGAAAGGTGCCAGGAATTCGGCTCGGCCCTGGGACGTCACGAGCGGCACGACCGCGCCGCGGACCCACTTGCCCTGATAGTCCGTCCAACTGCCCCAGGTGCCGTCCGCGCCCTGTGTCCGGCCGCGCACACCGACGCCGAAGCGGGTGACGAGGACATGGAGCGAACCAGATCCGTCGGGCAGTACGACCGGATCTCCCTGGTCGGGCGCGGGCCCCTCGGCCGGGGGAAAGGGATTGCCCACCGTGCGCCAGTCGCCGAGCGGCCGGCCCGTCTGGTACTGAGCGGTGATGACGAACTCAAGACCGCCCGGGGCATCGTCCCGGTAACGCGTGCCGGCGAACCAGACGAACCCGTGGGAGTCCTGGGCCAGCGTGAACCGCCCGCCCCACCCTTCGACGCGGAACAGGTCCGGTCCCCGCCAGACGTCCGAGCCGGGCGCCGACTCCGTCCAGCGCACCACGCCCTCGGCGCAACTCGCATAGGCGGTCAGCCGGCCGTCGCGCCCCAGGCGGAGCCAGCCCGAGGTCTCGTAGCCGCCGTCGGCCGCGGCGGCTATCTCGGATTCCGAGACGGCGGGCGTACCGGAGGTGACGCCCCGCCCCGATTCCGCACGTCCGCGTCGCACCATGTCCTCAGCCCACTCCTGCCCGCGCTCGTCCCTCTTCTCCGACCGGCCCGGCGGGCCGGGGGACAACTTACGTCAGTGTGCGGAGCAGTCGATTCCTGGGGCAGGTGTTCCCGGTGCCCCCGGCATCCCCGGCCGCCGCGCACCTGCTCGGTATGGGCGACTTCAGTACCCTTGGTCCGGTACCTGCACCTACCTGGTCGTACCTGCCCGTATGGACCCTCCATCGCCGCCAGGCCGAGGCGCGGCCCTCCTCAGGCGGAACGCGGCAGTTCGTCGGGGGCGACGCCATGGGCGAAGGGCAGCCCGTGGGCGTACCGCTCCACCTCGTCGATCGCCCAGTGCGCCATGCGGCCCAGTTCATTGCCGAGCGAGCCGGCGATGTGCGGGGTGAGGAGCACATTGGGCAGGGTGTACAGCGGTGACCCGGCCGGTGGCTCGTCCGGGTCGGTGACGTCGAGGACGGCGTGGATGCGGCCCGCCCTCAGTTCGGCGACGAGGGCGTCGGTGTCCCCCAGGGAGCCGCGGGCGGTGTTGATGAGGGTGGCCCCGTCCGGGAGGCGGGCGAGCAGCTCCCGGTCGAACATGTGGTGCGTCTCGGGCAGCTGGGGTGCGTGGATGGACACCACATGGCTGTGCGCGACGAGTTCGGCGAGCGGGAGCGGCCGGACCCCGAGGACCGCAGCCTGCGCCGGGCTCACGTACGGGTCGTACAGGAGGACTTCGAGGTCGAAGGGCCGCAGGAGTTCGATGACGCGGCGGCCGGTCCGGGAGGCGCCGACGATGCCCACGGTGCGCCGGTAGTTGCCGTATCCGGCGAAGTGGGGCAGGAGGTCGTACGCCGCCTGCTCGCGGCGGTAGAGCCGGGAGCTCTCCAGGACCCGTTTGTTGGCGAACAGGATCGCTGCGAGGGTGAACTCGGCGACGGGCAGGGCGTTGGCGACGGCCGCCGAGGAGACGGCGATGCCCCGCTCCCAGACGGCCGGGGTGACGTGGTGCTTGACGGAGCCGGCCGCGTGGACGACGGCTTTCAGCGCGGACAGACGGCGCAGCGCGTCCTCGTCCAGCAGCGGGGAACCCCAGTGGGTGAAGAGGACTTCGGTACGGGCGAGCAGCTCGGGGTCGGCGGCCCGGTAGTCGGTGACGACGAGCCCGGTGTCCGCGTCCGCGACGCGGGGCAGGCGCTCCAGGGCGGCCGTGTCGAGCAGGGCGCGGTGGATGGCGGTGCCCATCGCGAGGAGGGTGCGCGGGGCGTGCCGTACGGGGAGGGTCATGGTCACTTCACCGCACCCGCGGTCAGGCCCGAGCGCCAGAAGCGCTGGAGGCAGAGGAAGGCCACGGCGAGCGGCAGGATGGAGATCAGCGAGCCGGTGATGAGGAGGGCGTACTGATCGGGGTACTGGCTCAAGGTGGCGTTCCAGTTGAACAGGCTGAGCCCTACGGGGTAGAGCTCGTGGTCGTTGAGCATGACCAGCGGCAGGAAGAAGTTGTTCCAGCTGCTGGTGAAGGAGAAGAGGAAGACGGTGACGAAGGCGGGCCCCAGCATCGGCAGGGCGAGGGAGCCGAAGATGCGCAGTTCGCCGGCGCCGTCCATGCGGGCGGCCTCCAGCGTCTCGCCGGGGACGTAGCCCTCGGAGAAGATCCGGGAGAGGTAGACGCCGAAGGGGCTGACGAGGCCGGGGATCAGGACGGCCCAGTAGCTGTTGACGATGCCGGTCTCGGACGCGAGCAGGTACATGGGCAGGGAGATGACGGTGGCGGGGACCAGCAGGCCGAGCAGGACGAATCCGTAGAGCTTCTCTTTGCCCCGGAAGTCGTACTTGTCGAAGGCGTAGCCGGCGGCGAGGCTCAGCAGCGTCGCGCCGAGGGCGCCGAGGACCGAGTAGACGAAGCTGTTGAGCAGCCAGCGTCCGAAGATCCCCTCGTTGTAGGCGAAGAGGTGGGTGATGTTGGTGATCAGGTTGAAGTCGCCGAGAGTGAAGCCGGGTTTGCCGAACAGGTCGGTGTTGTTCTTGGTGGCGGCGAACAGCAGCCAGGTCAGCGGCATCAGCGTGTAGAGCGCGACCAGGGCGAGGATGCCGTTGACCGCGGCTTTCGAGGCGAGGATCCCGGCGCCGGTCCGGGTCCGCGGTGGACGCGCGCCCTTGCGGTGCGAGGAGCCCCCGGGGCCGCCTCGCTCGTCGGGCGTCGTGGTCTTGTCCACGGTGAGAGTGCTCATGCTTCTTTCCACCGGTTTCCGAGCCTGGTGACGACAAAGGAGAGCAGGGCGCCGAGCAGGGCCAGGATGAGCGAGGCCGCGGCGGCGATCCCGTAGTCGTGCTTGGAGAAGGCTGCCTGGTAGATGAACATCGTCGGAGACCACTCGGGCGACAGGGCGGTGGCGTCGTAGCGGAAGGTCTCCGGCTCGGTGAACAGCTGAATGGCACCGATGCAGGTGAAGAGGGTGGTGAGGACCACCGAGGAGCGGATCATCGGCAGCTTCACGGACAGCGCGGTGCGGATGCCGCCGGCGCCGTCGACGGTCGCGGCTTCGAGCGTCTCGCGCGGGATGGCCTGCAGGGCCGCGTAGAAGATCACCATGTTGTAGCCGATCCACTGCCAGGCGGTGGCGTTGGCCATGGAGAAGAGGATCGCGTCGTTGCCGAAGAAGTCGATCTCGGCTCCGGCCCAGGCGAGGAACTGGTGGACGGGGCTGAGACCGGGGGTGTAGAGGAACACCCAGATGACGGCGGCGATCAGGCCGGGCACCGCGTGCGGCAGGAATGCGGCGAGCTGGAAGAACCGCTTGGCGCGGGCCATGGCCGAGTCGATGAGGAGGGCGAGGGCGAGAGCCCCGCCGATCATGACGGGGATGTAGACGGCGCAGTACGCCGCGATGTGCAGGAAGCCGTCCTGCAGGGCGGGGGCGCTCAGCGCCCGCACGTAGTTGTCGATGCCGCTGAAGTAGGTCCGCGTACCGCCGAAGCCGAGACCGGAGGACTGCTCGCGGTAGAGGCTCAGGTAGGCCGCGTACCCGATGGGCACGACCATCACGGCGAGGAAGAGCAGGACGAACGGGCCCGCGAGCAGGGCCGCGGCGGCGCGTTGGCCCGGTCGGCCGCGCCGGTCGGGGCGTGGGGCCTTGGCACTGCTGCGGACGATCGGTGCTGCCACCGGGGGCACCTCCGGGGCCGAAGGAGGGATGAGGGCGGGGGACGGAGTCGGGGGCGGGGGGAGGGCGTCGGGGGGAGGAAGTCGAGGGGAGGGGGCCCGGTTGATGCTCACCGGACCCCGTCCGGGTTCTACTTGACCAGCTTCAGTCCGCGGTCGTTGATCAGCTTCTCCGCCGTGGCCTGCCCGGTGTCGAAGGCGGCGGCGAAGTCGCCGTCCTTAGCCTTGGCCAGGGCGGCTACGAGATCGACCGAGGTCGCGTTGTGGACCGGGCTCCAGACCCATCCGGTGGCGATGTTGGGGACCTGCGCGGAGGCGGCGGCGTAGATGTCCTGGCCGCCGTAGAACTTGGTGTCGAAGGAGGCCTTCGCGGTCTCGCGGAGCGCCTCGTCGGCGGGCAGGGCACTGGAGGTGCCCGGGCTCAGGCGCGCCTTGACGGCGTCCGGGCTCGTGGTGGCCCACTTGATGAACTCGGCTGCCGCCTCGGCCTTCTTGCTGTCCTTGATGACGGCGAAGGAGGAGCCGCCGACCATGCCCACTTTGCCGTCACCCCAGCCGGGAAGGGCGGCGGAGGCCCACAGGCCCTCCTGCTTCGCCTGCTCGGTCTTCAGGCTGCCCGCGCTCCAGGAGGCACCGAGGCGGGTGTAGACCTTGTTCTCGGAGGCGGCCTTGGTGGACTCCGGGCTCCAGGCCTTGTGGTTGAAGACCAGGTCGTTCTTGACCAGGTCGCCCCAGTACTCCGCGACCTTCCGGGTGGGGGCGTCGTTGATGCTCACCTTCCAGGCGTCGCCCTCGGTGCCGTACCACTTGGCGCCGGCCTGCTGGGCCAGGCCCGCCCACGTCGCCGCCTCGTCGCTCCAGAAGGACGTGATGCGCGCCTCGGGGTCGGCCTTCTTGATCTCTTCGGCGGCGGTTCTGAACTCCGCCCAGGTGGTGGGCACGGCGATCTTGTGCTGCTCGAAGAGGTCCTTGCGGTAGTAGAGCATCTGCGGTGCCACGTCGAAGGGCGCCGCCCACTGCTTGCCGCCGAGGGTGACGAGCGCCTGCACCTGCTCCGGCTGCTTCTTGACGGTGGCGCCCAGCAGCTTGGAGGAGTCGGCGAGCAGGCCCTGGGTGACGAGGTCGGGGACCGCCTGGTACTCGATGTTCATGACGTCGGGAGCGTTGCCCGCCTTGACGGCGGCGGCGAGTTTGTCGTATCCGCCGGCCAGGCCCGCGGGCACCTCGGCGAACTTGACCTTGATGTTCGCGTGGGTCGCGTTGAAGGCCTCGGCCGTCTGCTTGGTGCCGGGCATCCACGACCAGTAGGTGATCTCCACCGGCCGGCCGGCGCTGCCGGCGGCCCCGGCCCTGCCCGAGTCGTCGCTGTCGCCGGCGCCGCAGGCGGTGGCCAGAAGCCCAAGGGCGGTGAGGGAGGCGGCAGCGGCTATGCGGAACGAACGTGAAGTGCGCGACATGGCACGGCTCCTACGGGACCTCGTACGGAAGGAGTGGGTGAACGAGGACCATCGTTTGTCCGAAACCGATCACAGTCAAGGGCGAACGCACATAACAATCGAAACGATCACTCTTTACGATCACAATGCCTAGGTTATGCCAACTGCACGCCCCCCCTCCACGCGCTCTCGGCGTCGACGACACCCCTCCAGCGGTACGGACACCACTCCTACGTCGGCGCCTTTCGATCGATCCGCTCAATACGATCGATCACGGCGCCGGACGCCGGGTTTCGCCGCGCATGGTCCGGGACCCGGCGGGCAGGCGCAGTCCGTCCCCTCGCAAGCCGTTGTGGAGGCAAGACCATGCGCGCATTGACCTGGCAGGGCACGCGGGACGTCCGCGTGGAAAGCGTCCCGGATCCTCGGATCGAGGACCCCACGGACATCGTCGTCAAGGTGACGTCCAGCGGAATCTGCGGCTCTGATCTGCACCTTTACATGGTCATGGGCCCCTTCCTGGATCCCGGCGACATCCTGGGCCACGAGGCCATGGGGATCGTGGAGGAGGTCGGCCCGGACGTCACCGCGCTGAAGCCCGGCGACCGGGTCGTCATCCCGTTCAACGTCTCCTGCGGGCACTGCTTCATGTGCGACCAGGGACTGCACTCCCAGTGCGAGACCACCCAGGTCCGTGAACACGGGAAGGGCGCCGCCCTCTTCGGCTACACCAAGCTGTACGGGCAGGTGCCGGGCGGGCAGGCCGAGTACCTACGGGTGCCCTTCGGCGACACCTTGCCCATCAAGGTGCCGAGCGGACCGCCGGACGAGCGCTTCGTCTACCTCTCGGACGTCCTGCCGACGGCCTGGCAGGCCGTCGAGTACGCGGGCATCCCGCCCGACGGTTCCCTCACGGTGCTGGGCCTCGGGCCGATCGGGCTGATGTCCGCGCGCATCGCGCTGCACCGGGGTGCCCGGCTGGTGATCGGAATCGACCTGGTGGCGGCTCGCCTTGAGCGGGCGGCCTCGTACGGCGTCCACACGCTGGATCTCACCGAGCGCGGCAAGGGACTGGCCGAGGCGGTCCGGGACCTGACCGACGGCCGGGGCACGGACTCCGTGATCGACGCGGTGGGCATGGAAGCCCACGGTTCGCCGCTGGCCGCGGCGACGCAGCGCATCACCGGCATGCTGCCGGATCCCCTTGCGCGGGCGCTGATGGAGCGGGCGGGAGTCGACCGGCTGCAGGCCCTGCACACCGCGATCGACCTGGTGCGGCGGGGCGGGACGGTCTCCCTGTCCGGCGTGTACGGCGGGGCGGCGGATCCGATGCCCATGCTCACGATGTTCGACAAGCAGATCCAGCTGCGGATGGGTCAGGCCAATGTCCGAGCCTGGGTGGACGACATCCTTCCGCTGCTCGACGCGTCCGATCCGCTGGGTGTGGAGGGCTTTGCCACGCACACGATGCCGCTCGAGGACGCTCCGAAGGCCTACGCCATGTTCCAGGCCAAGGAGGACGGCATGATCAAGACGCTGCTCAAGCCGTGAGCCGTAAGCCGTAGGAAGCCGGAAGGACCTGCACACCGCCCGTACGGGTCGGGCGGTGTGCAGGCGGCGTGTCAGGCGGCGTGCGTGTCAGGCGGCGAGGGGCGCGGTGTCCAGGCCCGCCCCCTCGCGCAGGCCGGCGAGGAACTCCTCGAAGGCCTCGACGGAGGTGCGGCGGGGCTCCCATCCCAGTTCCTCGCGGGCCCGGGAGCAGTCCAGCATCGGCAGGCGCAGTACGGCATCGAAGAGGTCGGGGGACGCGGGCACCACCCGGAGCCGCCAGGCGGCGGCGAGGGCCGTGCGTACCGCGGCGGTGGGCACCGGCAGGCGCCGCGCGTCGAAGATGCCGGCCAGGGCGTGCGCGTCCAGGGGCGGTTCGGCGGCCAGGTTGAAGGCGCCGCGCACGGGAAGGGCGACCGCCCGGAGGTAGGCGGCGGCCGCGTCGTCGGTGTGCAGGGCCTGGAACCGCAAGCCCTGGAGGTCGGGCACGAGGGGGATCAGCCCGGGCCGGACCAGGCGGCCGGGGACCAGCCGCCCGGCGAAGATCCGGCGCTGCTCGGAGGCGGACTCGCGCTTGAAGAGGAAGGCGGGGCGCATCCGCACCACCCGGATGCCGGGATGCGCCGGCTCGTAGGCGTCGAGAACCCGTTCGAGGTAGGCCTTCTCCCGGCAGTACGCGGCCTGCGGCCAGCCGTGAGTGGGCCAGGACTCGTCCACCGCGCGGTCCTTGGGCCCGGGTGAATACGCGCCGACGGAGGAGGCGTGGACGAGTACGGGGACGTTCGCCTCGGCCACGGCCTCGAAGACGCGGATGCTGCCGAGGACGTTCGTCCGCCAGGTCTGCGCGGGGTCATGGGTCGGCTGGAACTTCCAGGCCAGGTGGACCACGGCGTCGGCCCCGGTGAAGAGCGGCGCGAGGTCGGGCCCGCCCGGCTCGATGTCCACGGCTTCCCACCGGGTCTTCGGCGGGCGCCAGCGCGGGATCCTGCGGGCCAGCCCGAGGACGGAAACCACGGCGGGGTCCTCGGCGAAGGCCCGCACCACGCTGGTGCCGACGTTTCCGGTGGCGCCGACGATCACGACCCGGGGGCCTTCGCCGCCCGGCGCGGCGGATGAGTTCGGTGTCATGCGTCTGTGTCCCTTCCGGTCCGTGCCGCGGGGTCCGCGCTCGGCGGAGTGCCGGCGGACGGGCCGTCGGCGAACGGGCTGCGGTCGAGGTTTTCGAGCAGGTCGGCGGGGTGCCGGTACACGGCGCGGGCCCCCGCTTCTTCGAGGTCTCCCTGCGGGATGCCGCCGCAGAGCAGGCCCACGCAGGTGACCTCCGCCCGGGCGCCGGCCTTCATGTCCCACACGGAGTCGCCGACGAATACGGCGGTGTGCGGGGGCGCGTCCACGAGGTCCAGGGCATGGTGGAGCGGGTCGGGCGCCGGCTTTCCCTGGTCGACGTCGTCGGAGCTCGCGGTCGCCGCGATGGCGTCGTCGGCGCCGATCGCCTTCCTCAGGGCCTCCAGTTCCGTGCTGGCGGCGGAGGTGACGAGTACGACCCGCCACCCGCGCCGGTCCAGCTCGCGCAGCAGCTCGGCGGCGGAGCGGAAGCCGGGCAGCCGGTCGAAGTACGTGCCGTAGAGGGTGTCGTGCGCGGCGCTGAGCGTGTCGTCCTCGCCCGTGTCGCGGTCCTCGCCGAGCAGGTGCGCGATCAGGTCTTCTCCCGGGAGGCCGATCGCACGGTGGATGTCGTGCATCGGGACGTGGTGGCCGGCCTGCCGGAGCGCCTCCCACCAGCACGTGACGTGCAGGTGGTTGGTGTCGGCGAGGGTTCCGTCGACGTCGAAGAGCGCGGCGCGGTTCATGCGCGTCCTCCTCCGTTGCGTCCCCCTCGGTTGCGTCCCCCTCGGTCGCGTCCTCGCTCCGGACGCCCGGCCCCGTCGTGGTTCATGTGCCGAGCTCGCTCTTGAGCTCGGACGTGTTCCTGGACCAGCGGCCGTGCAAGTTCCGGCGCTTGGCCTCCTCGTAGCGCTGCTCGTACGTCGGCTCCTGCGGTCTGCTACCGGAACCGAGAGGCATGCTGACTCCTTGACTGGTGTGCGGGTGTCATGACGAAGCCGCTGCGCGGCCGGGTGGGGACGCGGCTCAGCGGTATCTCCAGGTCCTGTTCGGGCACGGCCATGTCGAGGTGGGCCAGCCCGGTGCTGAGCGCCGCCAGGACACTGATCGCGATGTCCTCTCCCGGACAGCGGTGGCCGCTGCGGGCGTCACCGCCGCCCTGCGGGATGAGTTCGTCGCCGTCGGGCTCGCGGCCGACGAACCGCCGGGGGTCGAAGCGCGCGGGCTGCGGCCAGAGCGCGGGGTCGCGGTGCTGCCCGTAGACGTCGAGCAGCACGAGGGTGCCCTCGGGGATCCTGTCGCCGTGGAAGTCCAGGTCGCGGGCGGCGAGGCCCCCGACGAAGGGCGCGAAGGGGTAGAAGCGGCGGACCTCGTGGGCGAAGGCCCGGGCGTAGGTGCCGTCATCGTCGCGCAGCGGTCCGCGGTGCGCGGGTTCGCGGTGGAGCGCGTGTGCGGCGAACGCGGCGAACCAGGCCAGGGCGACCGTGGGCCGGATGATGTTGAGCAGTTCGACGGCCGCGCTGCGGGAGTCGAGCAGCCTGCCGTCGCGGTCCCGGTGCCAGGCCACCGTCTCCAGCGCCGAGCGGGAGGATCCGCCGGCCGAGAAGGGGGCGTAGGCGCCGCCGGGAGGGGCGCCTTCCGCGCGTACGTCGTCCACGATGCGGGAGAGGGCCCTCTCCTGGCGCCGGCGGGCGCGGCGGGCCTTCCAGTGGCGCGGGCCGGGGGTCGCGAAGCCGTCGACCATGGCCACGCAGTCCCGGGCCGTCTGCCGGACCTCCTCGTCGGAGAGCCGGAGGCCCACCCAGTCGCAGACGGACTCGGCGAGGATCGTGCTCACCTCGTCGAAGAGCACCACCTCGTGCCCGTTCCACTCCTGGGCGGCGGCGCGCCAGGCCGTCGACACGCGGTCGACCAGCGCGGCGACGCCGTTGTCGGACATCAGGAGGGAGACGAACATGTCCTTGCGGACGCGATGCGTCTCCCCGTCCAGGGTGTGTACGGCGCCCCGTCCGAAGAGGGTGTCGAGGACCGGTCCGGGCAGCGCGCCGTGCCGCAGCACATGGCGCTCGTCGTAGAAGAACTCGACGGCCTCCGGGCCGTGCAGGAGTACGGTCCGCCTGCCCATCAGCCGGGTCCGCACCGGGCCCGGTCCCTCGCTGCGGCGGCGCAGGCCGGGGGCCCAGGCATAGCCGCGGGCGAGCAGGGAGGCGGTGGCGTCGATCACGGGAAAGGGCATGCGCGGCGCCTACCCGTTTGGGCCATCCGCACGCATGCGGGGTTTCGCCAGCGCCACAGCGGTTACTCGCTTCCCATGACCTCAAGGGGATCGGCAGAAGTGCCGCCGGAGCACGACAAGCTCTCGACGGCCGCGGGGCGCGCCGTACGGGAGCCGGAGCCGGGCGGTCCCGAGCTGGTGGAGGGCCCGGTGGAACGGGCCCGGCGGGACGGCTCGATCGCGTACTCCGACCGGCCCGTGGTCGCACTGTGCACCTGCCGGCGCAGCCGGATCTTTCCGTGGTGCGACACCAGTCACCGCACCCGTGTCCGCGGCCGGTCCGGGGACTGTCCTCCGGGGACGCCCCCGGCCGACGAGTGATGGACGAGTGATACCAGTGAGGCACTCCGTGATCAGTCAACCTGTCAATGCGTCGGGGGGTGGGGTGAATGTGCCGGAAAGCCTGAGCCCGCCGGTGGTGGCCGACGGCCAGCTGCCGAAGGACCACACCCAGGCGATCCTGGAGGCCACCAAGCGCGTGGCCGCGCTGCTGAAGCAGTCCGGGCAGCCCTTCGCCCTCGCCGGCAGCGTGGCCGCGTTCGCCCACGGCGTGCCGGCCACTTTCCAGCACGACACCGACTTCTGCGTCCGGCCGGAGGACGCGGACTCGGTGATCGCGGCCCTGGAGGCGGGCGGCATCGCGATGCGCCGGGCGCCGGAGGACTGGCTGGTCAAGGGCCGGTCCGGAGGCGAGGAGATCGACTTGATCTTCGAGCTGGCCCGGCGTCCGGTGTCGGCCGAGCTGCTGGAGCGGGCGACCGTGAAGGCCGTGGACTCGGTGTGGATGCCGGTGCTGGCGCCCACCGATCTCATGGACAGCCGTCTTGCCGCCCTCTGCGAGCACTACTGCGACTTCGGCGACCTGTTGCCCATGGCGCGGATGCTGCGCGAACAGATCGACTGGGAACGGCTGGACCGGGTGCACCGCGCGGCTCCCCTGGCGGACGCCTTCTTCTACCTCCTCGAACGGCTCCACGTCATCGAGCGCCGGGTGCGGACGGAGGAGACTTCATGACCTCCACGGAGATCATCGACTACCGCATCCAGCACCTGCGGGACCGCCTGGCCCGGGAGGACATCGCCGAGCTCGGCGTACGGATCGAGATCCGCGGCGGCCGCGCCCTGCTCTGGGGCAGCGTCTCCACCGCGGAGTGCCGGTCCGCCGTCCTGCGGCTCGCGGCGGAGGAGCTGGCGGGCGTGCCCTGGCACGACGACCTCACCGTGAACTGCCCGGACCCGCCCGCTCATCCCGAGGAGTTGTCGTGATCCGCATCGCCGCCGTCGGGGACATCCATCTCGGTCCGGGGAGCGAGGGTCTGCTGCGGCCCGCCTTCGACACCCTGGGGGATTGCTCGGACCTGCTGCTGCTGGCGGGGGACCTGACCCGGCACGGCACCCCGGAGGAGGCGCGGGTGGTGGCCGGTGAGGTGGCCGGGCTGCCCGTGCCGGTGGTCGCCGTACTCGGAAATCACGACTACCAGAGCGACCAGGAGACGGAGGTCATCCGGGAGCTGACCAAGGGGGGCGTGCACGTACTGGAGGGCGACGGGGTCGTCCTCGACATCGACGGTACGAGGGTCGGCGTCGCGGGGACCAAGGGGTTCTGCGGAGGTTTCGTCGGGCGCAGTGCCAGCGAGTTCGGCGAGCCGGAGATGAAGGCGTTCGTCCGGTACACCCGAAACTGCGCCGAGGGCCTCGGCCGGGCGCTGCGCGAGCTGCGCGAAGAAGGCTCGGATCTGCGGATCGCCCTCACCCACTTCTCGCCGGTGGCGGACACGCTGGCGGGCGAGCCCCCGGAGATCTATCCGTTCCTCGGGAGCTACCTCCTCGCGGAGGCGATGGACGAGGCGGGAGCGGATCTCGCCGTCCACGGCCACGCGCACATGGGGACGGAGCACGGGATGACGGCGGGCGGGGTGCGGGTGCGCAACGTGGCGATGCCGGTCATCGACCGGGCCTTCGCCGTCTACCACCTCTCCCCGAACGGGTCGGCGCACAGCACGCACTGATCACCGGCCGCACCCCTCAGGGCAGTTTTGATAATGGGATCCGTTTTCATATAGAGTCGGAACGACGCCTGCCGACCCTACCCAGGAGATCCCCATGGCCGTTCCCAAGCGGAAGATGTCCCGCAGCAACACCCGCCACCGCAGGGCCCAGTGGAAGGCGACCACCCCGCGGCTGGTCCCCATCACGGTCGACGGATCGGTGTACCAGGTCCCGCAGCGCCTGGTGAAGGCCTACCAGCGGGGCCTGCTCCGCCCCGAAGGCTGAGCCGGGATGAGCGATCCCACGTACGCCCGGCTGCCGGTGACCGTCCTGTCGGGCTTCCTCGGGGCGGGCAAGACCACACTGCTCAACCACATCCTCGGCAATCGCGAGGGCCTGCGGGTCGCGGTCATCGTCAACGACATGAGCGAGGTCAACATCGACGCCGCGCTCGTCCGCGGTGGCGAGGCGGCCCTGTCCCGCACCGAGGAGCGTCTCGTCGAGATGACGAACGGGTGCATCTGCTGCACCCTGCGCGACGACCTGCTGGAGGAGGTCGACCGGCTGGCCCGCGAGGGGCGCTTCGACCATCTCCTCATCGAGTCCAGCGGCATCTCGGAGCCCATGCCGGTGGCCGCCACCTTCTCCTTCCCGCGCGACGACGGCGCCACCCTCGGTGATCTGGCCCGCCTCGACACGATGGTCACCGTCGTGGACGCCGCGGGCTTCCTGCCGGAACTCGCGGGCGGCGACGAACTCGTCTCGCGCGGCCTCGACCAGTACGAGGACGACGAGCGCACCGTCAGCGACCTGCTGATGGACCAGATCGAATTCGCGGACGTCATCGTCCTCAACAAGACCGATCTGGTGGCGCCGGACGAGGTCGCGCGGCTGCGCGCCACGCTCACCCGGCTCAACCCCGAGGCCCGGATCGTACCCGCCGTCCGCGGGCGGGTGGCCCTCGACCAGGTGCTGAACACCGGGCTGTTCGACGTCGAACGGGCGCAGCAGGCCCCCGGCTGGGTCAAAGAGCTCAACGGCGACCACGTCCCCGAGACGGAGGAGTACGGCATCTCCTCGCTGGTGTTCCGCTCCGCGCGCCCCTTCCACCCCGGCCGGCTCTGGACCTTCGTCACCAAGGGCCTCGACAGCGGCACCTTCGGGCGGATCCTGCGTTCCAAGGGCTTCTTCTGGCTGGCCAGCCGCCCCCGTGTGACCGGCCTGTGGTCGCAGGCGGGCGCGGTGGCCCGGTTCGAGCCGTCCGGGGCCCGCGGTCCCGACTCCGACCAGGGCCAGGAGCTGGTCTTCATCGGCACCGGGCTGCGTGCGGACGCGCTGCGCGCCGCCCTCGACGCGTGCCTGCTCGTCCCGGGCGAGTCCGTACCCGCACACGACGAGTTCCCGGAATGGGAGACCTACGGGATCGACGACGCCTGCGCGCACGAACAGGCGGCGTGAGCGGCGATCGGCGTGACGGCGCGGACGGCGTGAGCGACGGTTTCGGCCCGGTCCCCTCGGGGGGCCGGGCCGAAACCGTCTCATGCCCCGGCCGTACGGGACAGCCCCCGCCCCGCCGCGTGCGCGGCCTGGAGCAGGCTCCTGGTGACGGGGTGCCCCGGCGCGGCGATCAACCGCTCGCAAGGCCCCTCCTCCACGACGCCTCCCGCGTCCAGCACGGCGATACGGTCGGCCAGCGCGGCCGCCGCCGCCAAGTCGTGGGTGATGAACACCAGGGCCAGTTCGGTGCGGTCCCGCAGCCCCGCGAGGAGGTCCAGGATGGCGCGCCGGGTGGCCGGGTCGAGTCCGGAGGTGATCTCGTCGCAGACGAGGACCCGCGGCCGGGCCAGCAGCGTCCGCGCCAGCGCGGCCCGCTGGAGTTCGCCGCCGGAGAGGGCGCCGGGGCGGCGCCCGGCCGTGCTCGCGCTCAGGCCCAGCGCCTCCATGGTCCGCACGGCTTCCTCGCGCGCGTCGTCGGGGCCGGCGCCACGCAGCCGGACGGCCGTGCGGGCGACCTGGTCGAGGACCGGCCGGTGTTCGGCGAAGGCCGCCTTCGGATCCTGGAACACGTACTGCACGGCGGCCAGTTGTGCGCGACTGCGCGCCCGCAGGCTGCCCGGCAGGGGGACGCCGTCCAACAGGACGCGCCCGGTGTACCGCGTGTGCAACCCCGCCAGGCACCGTCCCAGGGTGGTCTTGCCGCTGCCGGAGCGGCGACCAGCGCGAGGCACTCCCCCGCGGCGACCGAGATGGCGATGTCGCTCAGCACCTCGACGCTGCCCCGTGCCGTGCGGTGCCCTGCGGTCAGGGCCCGCGTCTCCAACCGGACGGGCCCGCGCGGGCCTGGTGCCCGCGGCGGCGGTGCCACCCGCTCGGACGCGCCGCCGAGGACCGATTCCGCCGGGCCCCGGTCCACGACGCGGCCCGCGTTCATCACGACGACCTCGTCGGCCAACTGCCGTACGACATCGGTGTCGTGACTGAGCAGGATGACGGCGATGCCCTGCCGGGCGAGGGCGGCCAACTCCGTCACGATGCCCTGCTTGGTGAGCGCGTCCTGCCCTGTCGTGGGCTCGTCGGCGACGATGGCGCGGGCGCCGAACAGCAGCGCCTGCGCCAGCACCACCCGCTGCTGCTGGCCGCCGGAGAGCTGGTGGGGGAATCTGCGAAGGACGTCCGCCGGGTCCGGGAGCTGAGCCAGGCGCAGCGCCTGGTGCATCCGCTCCCGGACGTCCCGCCGGCCGCCGCCCCCGCGTACGGCGATGTCGCGCAGCAGGGCGCCGACGCGCCGGGCGGGGTTGAGCACGGCCGCGGGGTGCTGGGGTACGTACCCGACGCCGCCCGGCGGCGTACGCACCGTGCCTTCGATGTGGCCGCCCGCCGGATATTCGCCCAGCAGCGCCAGACCCGTGGTGGTCTTGCCGCTGCCGGAGGGGCCGATGACGGCGGTGACCCGGCCCGCGTGGGCCTGGAGGCTCACGCCGTCGACGACGGCCCGCCCCCCGATCTCCACCCGCAGCCCCCGTACTTCCACGACGGCGCTCATCACACCATTCCTTTCCGGCGGCCGCGCCTTCGCAGAGCTCCGTCGTGCGGAGGTCCGTCTTGCAGCGCCGCGTCGAACAGCAGGTTGACACCCATCGACAGCGCCGCGATGAGCAGGGCGGGCACCACCACGGCCCAGGGCTGCAGGAAGAGACCCGTGCGGTTGCGGTCGACCATCACCGCCCAGTCGGCGGCGTCCGGTTGCACCCCGACACCGAGGAACGCGGCCGTGGCCACGAGGTAGAGGGCGCCCGTCAGCCGGATTCCGGCGTCCGCGGCGAGGGTGCGCCGCATGGATCGGGCGACGTAGCCGACGGCCGTGCGCCACCACGATTCGCCCTGCATCCGCAGGGCCTCGACGGCCGGCCGGGAGGAGACCTCGACCGCCGCCGCGTACACGACGCGCGCCGCGTCGGGTACGGCGGCCAGGCCGACCAGAGCCGTCAGTCCCACCGGACCGGGTGTGAACGTCGCCGCGACGAGCAGGACCAGGAGCAGCGAGGGCACGGCGATCAGCACGTCCAGCGGCCGCATCAGGCTCTCCTCCAGCCAGGTCCGGTGGGTGAGGGCGGCGGCGAGCCCGACCGGGAGGGCGACGAGGTAGGCGAGCAGGGTCGCGCCGAGTGCCACGAGCACGACCGGTCTGCCGCCGAGCAGGACCTGCCGCCAGACGTCGCGGCCGGTGAAGTCCGTCCCGAGCCAGTGGTCCTGGCCGGTGGCGAAGGAGACGGATCGCGGTCCGGGCGGCCCGGCGATCACGGGTCCGAGGAGGGCGAGCAGGAGCGGTACGGCGACGACGGCGACGCCGAGGACGTAGCGCGGAGCGGGAGGCCTCATGCCGCCACCTCCGAGCGCGGTGCGAAGCGGCGGGCGACGAGGTCGGCGGCCAGGTTGGCCAGGACGGTGACGACTCCGAAGACGACCGCCATGCCCTGGACGACCGGTACGTCCCGGGCGGCGACGGCCTCGATGAGTACGGTACCCAGGCCCGGGATGACGAACAGCGCCTCCACGACGATCACTCCGCTCAGCAGCCAGTCGCAGGTGCGGGCCAGCTGCTGGGTGGCGGGCGCCAGTGCGTTGGGCAGGGCGTGGGTCCAGCGGACGCGGGCGCCGGACAGGCCGTAGCGGCCGGCCTGGGCGACGTACGGGGAGGCCATCGCCTCGATCATGCCGGCCCGCACCAGGCGGCTCAGGGTGCACACCGGCCGGGCCGTCAGCACCAGGACGGGAAGGATCAGCACGGCGGGTTCGACGGTGGGGTCGGCGCCGACGGCGGTCGCCGGCAGCCAGCCCAGGCGCAGTGCGAACAGTGCGGCCAGCAGCACGCCGAGGGCGAATTCCGGTACGGCGTGCAGGGCCAGGGTCAGGGCGCTGACGGTCCGGTCCACGAGGCCGCCCTCGCGGCGCGCGGCGAGGACGCCGAGGCCCACGGAGAGCGGGATCAGCAGGGCGAGCGTGGCGGCCGCGAGGAGCAGGGTGGAGCCGAGGCCCCCGGTCAGATAGCCGGTCACGGGCCGTCCCGTGACCAGGGAGGTGCCGAGGTCGCCGCGCAGCATGCCGCCCACCCACTCCAGGAGCCGTTCGGCGGCGGGCCGGTCCAGCCGCATGGCTTCGCGGATCCGGGCGATGCGCTCGGGGTCGGGCTGGTCCCCGGCGAGCGCGACCGCCGCGTCGCCGGGCAGTGCCTCGGTGAGTACGAAGATCAGCAGGACGACGGCCGCCGTCTGCCCCAGGCCGAGGAGCAGGCGGCGGCCGATCCAGGGAAGGCCCCCCGTCACGCGAGCCAGATCTTGTCGAAGCGCGCCCAGTCGAGCGTGTTGGCGGGAGCCTTGGCGGACACCCCGCGCACCGTGGGTGCGGTGGCGACGATCCAGTCGGCGAAGCCCCAGATCAGGAAGCCTCCTTCGTCGTGCAGCCGGCGCTGCATCCGCTCGTAGAGGGCGGCGCGTTCCTTCTCGTCCCCGGTGGACTGGGCCTGCTGGTACAGGTCGTCGAAGTCCTTGTGCTGCCACTTGGTGGCGTTGGTGGTGGAGCCGGTGAGCAGCCGTTGGGAGACGTGGGACTCGATGGGCATGGCGCCGGAGCGGTAGGAGGCGAAGGTTCCGGAGGACAGGATGTCCTTCCAGTACGTCTCCTTGTTCCCGACCCTGACCTCGACGGTGACGCCGGCCTTGGCGGCCTGGTCCTTGAAGATTCCGGCGGCCTCGATGAAGCCGGTGGCGGCGGGCGCGGTGTCGAGGGTGACCTTGAGCCCTTCGGCGCCGGCCTCCTTCAGCAGGGCCCGGGCCCGGTCGAGGTCCTGGGTGCGCTGCGGCAGGCCGGAGGCGTAGTACTGGCAGCCCTTGCCGAAGAGGTCGTTGCCGATCTCGCCCGCTCCGGAGAGCGCGCCGTCGAGGAGTTCCTTGCGGTCGGCGATGAGGAAGAACGCCTGGCGGACCCTCTTGTCGTCGAAGGGCGGCCGGTCGGTCTTCATGACGAAGCCCTGCATGGCGCTGCCCGGCAGGCGTACGACGTCGATCCGGCCCTTGCCCTCGTGGGCGCGGGCGGTGGCCGGGTTGAGTTCGTGGGCGTATTCGACCTGGCCGCCGAGCAGGGCGCTGACGCGAGCGGATTCCTCGGTGGCGATGACGAATTCGAGCTCTTCGAGGTGGGGTGCGCCTTCCCAGTACGCGGGGTTGCGCTTGACCAGGAGGCTGCTGCCGGGCTTGAAGGAGACGAAGGTGAAGGGGCCGGATCCGACGGGCCGGTCGAAGGCAGTGGCGTCCTTGGGGACGATGTACGCGCCGAAGGCCGCGAGGGTGTTGGGGAATTCGGCGTAGGGCCGCTTGAGCCTGAACTCGACGGTGGAGGCGTCCACGGCGCGGCTCGCGGCGAGGTCGATGGGCTCCAGCGAGGCCTTGGCGCGGAAGGTGCCCTTCGGGTCGGCGATCCTGCGGTAGCTGTAGAGGACGTCCTCGGCCGTGACGGGCCGGCCGTCGTGGAAGGCGGCCTGGCGCAGGGTGATCTGCCAGGTGTCGAGGGTCGCGTTGGGCGTCCAGCGGGCGGCGAGGCGGGGTACGGGGGCGAGGTCGGCGCCGAAGTCGGCGAGCTTGTCGAAGAGGGCCTTGGCGCGGGCGGCGTCGACGAACAGGTTGGCCGCGTGCGGGTCGAGGGTTTCGCCGGCGCCGCCGCCCGCGAAGGCGGCGCGCAGGCGACCGCCGGGCTTGGGGGTGGCTGCCGCGCCGTTCTTCGCGTCGGTGGCGGGGGTTCCCGTGGTGCCGCAGCCGGCGGCGAGGGTGAGCGCGGTGGCGCTGCCGGCGATGATGAAGCCTCTCCGGGCCGGGCCCGTGTGCCGGTCGTTCATGAGGTGCTGTCTCCGTTGCTGTGAGGGGGCTTCAGGCGGGCCATGAGGTGGAGCCGGTCGGAGCTCACGGTGGGGTGCGGCGGGTCGCCTTCGCTCCAGGGCGGTTCGGTCCGGGGGCCGGGCCCGTCGTAGAGCGCCAGCACTTCGAAGCCGGCTGTGGTGAGGAAGTGCCGGAGCTCCTGGGGAAAGAGCAGGCGCCAGGCGGAGTGCTGCTCCACCGGGGGCGAGCCGTCGTCGGCGGTCCAGTGGCGGCGTCGGCGCAGGAGCTGCGCGCCGTGGTCGACGTAGAGCGTGGTGTCGGAGGTGTACGTGACCCCGCGCCAGGTGACGTGGGCGGTGCGCGGGCCGTCGAGCAGTTCGGTGTTGCCGAGGAAGAAGGCGCCGTTGCGCATTTCGGCGACGAGCAGGCCGCCCGGGGACAGGTGGGAGCGGCAGCGGGCCAGGAAGGCGGTGAGGTCGTCGTTGGTGTGGCAGTAGAGCAGGGCGCTGTCCAGGCAGACGACGGCGTCGAAGCGGGCTGCTCCGAGGTCGAAGTCGCGCATGTCCGCGCGGTGGTAGGCGGGTCCGGGGTGGTGGCCGCGGGCGTGCGCCAGCATGGCCGGGGAGGTGTCGATGCCGGTGACCTCGCGGCCCGCCCGCTGGTGCAGCCAGGCGGCGTCCCGGCCCGTGCCGCAGCCGACGTCGAGGACGCGGGGGCCCGCGCCGTGGTGGGCCAGCACGTCCTCGGCCCAGCGCGCGGCGCGGTGGTCCGGGTCGGGGAAGCGCTGTTCGTACAGTTCGGGATGGTCGGTGAGCAGGTTGCCGGTGGTCATCGGGTCTCGCTTCTCGGGCTGGTGCCGGCAGGGGAGGTCGCGGGGTCCTGGCCGGGGTCGGCGGGCAGGGCCCGTCTTCGGTGCAGCCGGGCGACGGCCGCCGCCGAGGTCAGGCCGAGGGCGACGCAGCAGGCGAAGGGCAGCCAGGCCAGGCCGGTGTGCCCGGCGGTGTCCATGGCCCAGCCGACCGCCGCGCTGCCGACGGCGGCCGCGATGCCGGACACGGCGTAGAAGAGGCCGTAGTAGGTGCCGGTCAGGCCGGCCCGGCCGAAGGCGGGTATCAGCTCCATCACGAACGGCTGCGCGATCATCACGCCGAGGTGGAGCAGGAGCGTGCCGGCCAGGACCAGGAGCAGGTGCGCCGGGTGCGGGGCCGAGATTCCGGAGACGAGCATCGGCGGGACGAAGCCCAGGCCCATGACGGCCAGGCCGGTGGCGATCCAGCGGGCGCGGCTGCCCGCTGCCTTGAGCCGGCGGGTGATGCGGAGCTGGAAGAGGAGGTTGGCGACGGTTCCGCCGAGGAACAGCAGGCCGATCGAGCCGTCCCAGCCGGAGGCCCGCACGGCCGCGTGCGGCAGCAGCAGGTACAGCTGGTTCTCCAGACCGTACATGCCGATCATGGCGAGGGAGAAGGCCACGAACCCCCGGCTGCGCACGGCCTCACGCCAGTCGGCCAGGACGCAGGTCTGCGGGGCCGGCATCTTGCGAGCGGGCAGCACCAGGAGCTGCGCGAGGGTGAGGACGGCGAAGACGGCCGCGGAGGTGACGGCGGCGGCCCGGAAGTCCACGAGGAGCAGCAGGCTTCCGAGCAGAGGGCCGAGCAGGGCCCCGGTGGTGGCGAAGACGTTGAACAGCGCGAAGGCCTCGGCCTTGCGGTCTCCGGCCTCCTGGGCGACGTACGTCCGTACGGCGGGGTTGAAGAGGGCGCCCGCCAGCCCGCTGAGTATGGACGCGGCGAGCAGCAGCGGCAGGGCGTCGCCGAGCGCGAACAGGGCGAAGCCCACCGTCCGCAGGGCGCAGCCCGCGATGATCACCCCGCGGGCGCCGAGCCGGTCGGCGGCCGAGCCGCCCAGGAGGAACAGCCCCTGCTGGCTGAGGTTGCGCACGCCCAGGACCACTCCGACGACGGCCGCGGAGAGCCCGAGGTCGTCGGACAGGTGGGTGGCGAGGTACGGGATGAGCAGGTAGAAGCCGGTGTTGACGCCGAGCTGGTTGACGAGGAGGAGCCGTACGGCGAGCGGGAAGCTCCGTACGGCGGCGAGCGTCTTCACCGTGCGGCCTCCGGGTGGGCGCGGGTGACGCCGAGTCCGGCTCGGTTCGGGGCGCGTACGGTCCCGTCGGCGCCGCCGATGCCCGTCCACGGGTCGTCGGCGAGCAGCAGGTGCCCGTCGAGGTCCACCCAGCGGGCCCGGTCGGCGAGGTGCACGGCGGGGGCGATGCCCAGGGAGCTGGCGGTGAGACAGCCGAGCATGAGCTCGGTGCCGCTGCCGCGCAGGGCTTCGTGGATGCGCAGGGCGGCCCGCACCCCGCCGCACTTGGCGAGTTTGACGTTGACGCCGTGGACCCGGCCGGCGAGCGCCACGGCGTCCTCGTACGAGACGGCGTCCTCGTCCGCGATGACGGGTAGCGGTGACTCCTTCGCCACCCGGGCGAGTGCGTCGGGGCGGCCCGGCGCGATGGGCTGTTCCACGGCGGCGACGCCGAGGGCGGCGAAGCGCGGCAGCAGGTCGAGGGCCTGGCGTTCGGTCCACGCGCCGTTCGGGTCCAGCAGCAGGCCGGCCTCGGGCGCTCCGGTGCGTACGGCTTCCACGCGGGCGAGGTCCTCCGCCGGATCGGGCGATCCCGCCTTGACCTTGAGGACGGTGAAGCCGCTCATCGCGAGGCGGGCGGCCTGCGCCGCGGCCGGTACGGGGGCGATGATGCCGATCGTACGAGCGGTCGCGGCGGCCGGAGCGGCGTGCGTGCCCAGCAGCCGGTGGGCGGGTTCGCCGGCCCGCTTGCCGACCAGGTCCAGCAGGGCGGCTTCGAGCGCGGCGAGGACTCCGGCGGGCAGCCCGTCCCATGCCTCGTCCTCGTCGCCCGTCTCAGCCCAGGCGGTCTCGGGGTCGGGGAAGCGCTCGGTTCGCGTGCGGGACGCCTCCAGGTGCTTGACGATGCCGGTGGTGGGCAGCCCGAGGTAGGCGCTGCTGACGGCTTCGCCCCAGCCGCGCAGTCCGCCGTGTTCGATCGCGACCCAGACGGCGTCGCGGCGCGACATCACCGAGCGGGAGATGCGCAGCGGTTCGGCCAGTTCCAGGTCGGCGGTGTGCCACGTGAGTTTCATACCGCGCCTCCGCGGGTCGGCGTGGGCAGCGACGGGCGGCCGGTCGCGGGCAGCGGAGCGCGGGCCGGCGCCGGCAACGGCGCGCGGGTGGGCGCCACGGGGTCGATCACGGTCCGGCAGCGGACCCAGCCGGCCGCCTCGACCGCCCGGGGGTGCGGGATCTCCAGGGGGCGGACGGCGAGCACGCCCGTGTCCAGGCCGTGGGCGTGGCAGAAGTCGTCGTCGTAGACGGTGCCGAGGTAGCGGTGGGGTCCGTCCGGGAAGACGGTCGCCACGACCGCGCCGGGCTCGACTCGGGCCGCCCAGGCGGAGACCAGGGCGACGGCTCCGGTGCTCCAGCCGCCGCTGACGAAGTTGGAGCGGGCGAGTCTGCGGCAGGCGTCGACCGCCTCGGCGGGTCCCACCCAGTGCACTTCGTCGAAGGCCTCGTGGACGACGTTGTCCGGATGGATGCTGCTGCCGAGGCCGCGCATCAGCCGGGGGCGGGCGGGTTGTCCGAAGATGGCCGAGCCGACGGAGTCGACACCGATCACCTTCAGCCGGGGCCAGCGCCGGCGCAGCGGGCCGGCCAGTCCGCCGCTGTGGCCGCCGGTGCCGACGCTGCAGACCAGGACGTCTAAGTGGTCGAGCTGGTCCGTCAGTTCGGTGGCGAGTGCGAGGTATCCGGCCGCGTTGTCGGGGTTGTTGTACTGGTCGGGCCAGTAGGCGTGCGGCATGCGGCGCAGGACCTCGCGCAGCCGGGCGATCCGGGCCGCCTGCCAGCCGCCTTCCGCCGCGGGCCGGTCGACGAGCTCCAGCTCGGCGCCGTACGCGCGCAGGAGCTGCCGCATGGACGGTTCGAGTTCGGTGTCGCCGACGAGGACGACGGGATGGCCGAGGGCCTGGCCGGCGAAGGCGAGCCCTACTCCCAGCGTGCCGGAGGTCGACTCGACCACCGGGGCGCCGGGGAGCAGTTCGCCGCGCGAGCGGGCGCCGCTCAGCATGGAGACGGCGGCGCGGGCCTTCATTCCGCCGGCGCCCAGGCATTCCAGCTTCGCCCAGAAGCCGGGCTGCCGGTGCGGGAGATCGGTGCGGATCCTGGCGAGCGGGGTGCGGCCGACCAGCGGCAGCAGATCGGGATTGGCGGCCGCGGCCGCGGGGCGGGGCAGGATCGGGGCGACGGTCACCGGGCGCCTCCGTAGCGGTGGACGACGCCCGGGCCGCCGTCGAGCCAGAAGAAGGGGTACGGCTCGGCGGACACGGCGCTGACGCCGGCTCCGAGGAAGCGCGGCAGGACGGCGCTGCCCGTCTGGGCGAACATCACCAGCGGCTTGCCGGTGGTGGCGGCGTGGTCGAGCAGTGCCTGGAAGGTGCCGTTGCCGAGCGTCATGCCCGAGGCGAGGATCGCGTCGCAGTGCTCCAGCTCCGAGGCGGCGTCCGTCAGGACGGGCTCTCCCCATTCCGTGGCGCCGCCCTTGAGGTCGCAGGGGGCGTACGGGGTCCCGCGCTCGCGCAGCTGTTCCAGCAGGGAGTTGACGACGCCGACGACGAGGACCCGGCGCAGGCCGGTCGCCGGAAGGAGGTCGGCCACGGCGCGGGCGCGGGCGCGGGAGCGGTGCAGCGAACTGCCGGCCGGGATCGCGTACGGGCGGGCCCCGTGGTCGGGGGTGTGCGGGCGGACGTGCATCAGGTAGGCGTCGAGCGCGGCGATCCGCACGGGGAGCAGCGGGTGGTCGAGCAGGTCGGCGACGGTGGCGCCCACGCACTCGTCGAGCGAGGCGGCGGGCAGGGCGCCCGGTTCCACCGCGCAGGATCCGACGGCCGCGGCCAGCCGTAGGCTGAGCACCTCGTTGCGGTAGCCGCCGGAGCGGCCTTCGTGCCGTACGGCCTGGGCGGTGGTGAAGGCGAGCGCCAGCCGCTCCCGGGCGGGGTCGGGGCCGTAGAACCCGGCGCGCACCCGGTCCAGGAGGTCGTCGACGGTCCGAACGGACGGTTCGTGGAGGGTGGGGACGGTCATGCGCCCACCGCCGCGGGCAGCTCGTAGCGGGGCCGCAGGCCGGCGATCAGCCGCTCGGCCGCCCGCCGCGCGCCGCCGCCTTCGGTGTCGGCGGTCATGACGTGGCCCAGGTACTCGTTGTTGCTGGTCGCGGGCCGTACGGTACGGCCCGGTTCGGCCAGGGTGAGCTCCATGACGCCGGGCC
Organism: Streptomyces sp. NPDC003038; assembly: GCF_040611115.1. Classification (NCBI taxonomy): domain Bacteria; kingdom Bacillati; phylum Actinomycetota; class Actinomycetes; order Kitasatosporales; family Streptomycetaceae; genus Streptomyces; species Streptomyces sp. NPDC003038. The sequence continues at coordinate 286,105 of NZ_JBEXNN010000002.1, read as the reverse complement.
CGCTCCGTGCCTCGTCGGCGCCGTCGATGCCGGTCAGGGTGCCGGCGGCTTCGGGCAGCAGGAAGGCGATGGCCGCGCTGCGCACCCCGGTGGGGCGGACGGTGAGGTCCGGTGTGCGGCCGAGCGCGACGTCCACGCAGACGGCCGCGAGGTCGATGCCGGTGACGTGACGGACCAGCTCGGTGATGCGGTTGCCCGCCGGGCGGGGGTTGACCTCGATCAGGCGGGGACCGGTGGGGGTCAGCTTGATCTCGGTGTGGCAGACGACCTGGTCCAGGCCGAGGGCCTTGACGGCTCGTACGGCGCTGTCGGCGGCCTCCCGCACCCGTGCCGGCCCGATGTCCGCCGGGAACATGTGGCCGGTCTCGATGAAGGCGGGCGCCCCGCCGATGCTCTTGTCCGTGACGCCGACGACGTGCGTGGCGCCACCGAAGGAGACGGTCTCGACGCTGACCTCGGGGCCGGTGAGGAGTTCTTCGAGGAGGAAGACCGGGGTCCGGTCCTGTCCCCGGGCGTTGACCGGGAACTCGGTCAGGGCCCGGCAGGCGAGGTCCAGTTCCCGTTCGTCGTGGACCTGGCGGACCAGCATCCCCGCGCACAGGTCCACGGGCTTGACGACCAGCGGGTAGCCGATCTCCCGGGCGGCGGACAGGGCCTGTGCGGTGTCCGAGCAGACCGCGAAACGCGGCCCGTCCACCCCGGCCTCGGCCAGCACCCGGCGGGTCAGATCCTTGCGGCAGGCGCTTTCGACCGCTTCGGCGGCGGGGCCGGGCAGCCCCAGCCGCTCGGCGGTGCGCGCCACCGCGGGCAGGTAGTAGTCGCAGGAGGAGACCACCGCGTCGAAGGCGAACACGGCGTGCAGCCGTTCGGCCAACGGCAGCAGCGCGTCCATGTCGTTGGTGTCCGCGGTGATGATGTTGCGCGCCGCGAGCAGCGGGTGCGGCCCGTCGGCCGGGGCGGAGCGCAGGTAGTGGTGCAGGTCCCGGGTGAGGAAGCTGAACTCGTGTCCGCTCTCGCGGATCGCCCTGGGCAGGAGCCTGCTCATCGACCCCACCCAGCTTTCGATAACCAGCAGATGTCCCACGGGACTTCCTCTCAGACCGCCGTCACAGCTCTGGGTACGCCTGCGGTACGGGCGCCTGCCAGGAGGCGCCCCTACCGGACCGAGAGGACGCTATCTGAAATCGTTTTCATTTCCAATACGTCAATTTTCCGATACGGTGGAGCGATGAGGGATCTGAAGCCGCATCAGGCGCCGCAGCGTCGGGCGCCCCGGCACCGGGACGTAGGGACGTACGAGGTACGGCACGCCGGACCGGAGGACGTACACGGCGCGCGCAGCGTCATGCTCGACACCTTCTACCGGGAGTTCGACTACGGATACGTGCCCGAGTGGCACTCCGACGTGGTCGACATCCGCGCCACTTACCTCGACGACCCGCGCCACACCCTGGTGGTGGCGGTCGGCGAGGACGGCGAGGTGGTGGGCACGACCGCGCTGCACTCCCGCGGCCCGGCCCACCCGCCGCACCCGAGGTGGCTCGCCGAGCGCTACCCGTCCGGACGTACGGCCCAACTGCTGCGCGTGTACGTACGCCCCGCCCACCGCAGGCACGGGCTGGCCCGCGCCATGGTGAGGGCGGCCTGCGAGTTCGCGGCGGGCGTCCCCGGCTACGAGAGCATCTACCTGCACACCAATGTCGACATCCCGGGCGCCGAGGCGTTCTGGCGCAGCCTGGCCGTCGAGGTCTGCGATGCCCGTACGACCGGTGAGCACGGCGGCTTCGGGACGGTCCACTTCGAGATCCCGCTCCCGCAGCGCCCCGCGGGCGGGCACCCGGCGGACCCGGCGATGATGCGGGAGCCGGTCTCCTCGTAGCCGCCCGATCGAGCGGCGACAGGCCGGCGGCGGGCGCGGCGGCCCCGACGGGCCGGTGTCGCGAAACCTCCTTATGCTCGGAGAAGGGGCTGCTCCGACCCATGGAGGGCGGCTGTCATGACGGAGGCGAGCGACGCGGAGGCCACGGCCGACCGCGCCCTGAAGGCCAAGCACCGCGCGATGTGGGCACTGGGCGACTATCCGTCCGTGGCCTCCCACGTCATCCCGGAGCTGGGGCCCCTCCTCGTACAGGAGTGCGGCGTACAGCGCGGCGACCGGGTGCTCGACATCGGCGCCGGCGCCGGCAACGCCGCCGTTCCGGCCGCCCTGGCCGGGGCCGACGTCGTGGCGTCCGACCTCACGCCGGAGTTGCTGGAGGTCGGGCGGCAGCGGGCCGCGGTCCGCGGCGTCGAGCTGGAGTGGCGGGAGGCGGACGCCGAGGCGCTGCCCTTCGCGGACGGAGAGTTCGACGTCGTGATGTCCTGCGTCGGCATCATGTTCGCGCCGCACCATCAGGCCGCCGCCGACGAATTGCTCCGGGTCTGCCGCGCCGGCGGCACGATCGGCCTGATCAACTGGACTCCGGAGGGCTTCGTGGGCCGGATGTTCGCCACGATGAAGCCCTACGCTCCCCCACCCCCGCCCGGCGCCCTCCCGCCCCCGCTGTGGGGGGACGAGGAACACGTCCACGAGCTCCTCGGCGACGGCGTCACCGACGTGGAGGCCCGTCGCCGGACGGTCCGGGTGGACCGGTTCCAGGAGCCTTCGGCCTTCCGTGAGTTCTTCAAGGCCTGCTACGGCCCGACGATCGCCGTCTACCGCCACATCGCGGACGACCCCGACCGCGTCGCCGCCCTCGACCGCGACCTCGACGCCCTCGCCCGGGACCACACCGAGAACGGCGCCATGGAGTGGGAGTACCTGCTCCTCACGGCCCACCGACGGAGCTGAGCGCACCACGCCCCGCGACGCCGAGGCGACGGCGATGAACGGCGATGAACGGCAACCCGTGCAACCGATGCAACCCGCGGCGGGCGGGACGACTTTCGGACAGCTTTTGACCTGCGCATGACATTTCAACATCCCTGTGACACTCTCCGTGGCGCACTCCGAATCCGGACGATTCCACCGGGCGGCCCGGGTTCACACCCCCACAAGGACGTGCAAGGAGGAGCGACATGAGGTACATCCCCAGGCTCACAGGACTGGTCGCGCTGGCTGTCGCGGCGACCATCGGCGGCACTTCGGGAGCGATCGCGTCAGGACCCACGGTCGACCTGAAGGTGGACGGGGTGATCGTGGTAGCGGGCTCCACCTGCAGCTGGACCAATGCGAGCACCAGCGCCGCGCCACCGAGCGCACTCACCGTCGACCGCACCACGATCAACAAGCCCGGCGGCAATCTGACGTGCGACGGCAACATCACCGCGACTCTCAACAACAACCCGGTCTTCACCTTCGACGACGCCGGCGCCGTCGCGAAGACGGACCTCATCGACATCACCGGACAGCAGGGCTTCGTCTCCTGCCGCTACAAGGCGACGAATGTCGTGTGGGACCGGGACGGGGCGACCAGGAAGTACGTCAACCGGCCCTTCACCGCCGCCAAGACATCCGGCAGCTTCCTCTGTCCCGGCTCGGTCACCACAGCGGCCGCAGACGCCTCCATGCTGTTCCACTGATCACCGCGCCGCGATCGGGGCGGCCTCCTCCGGAGCGGTCCGGGCGGGGCCGCTCCCCGCTGCGGAACCGTCACCCGGACGCAGGTCAGCGACGGTTGGCCTGTTTGCGCCGACGTGATCGGAGCGCCTAGATTCTCGCCTCATGGCCATGTCACGCAGAACGATCATCAAGGGGATGGCCGCCGCGCCGTTCATCACCGGGGCCGGAGCCGCGCTCGCCCCCAGCACGGCCCGGGCGGCCACCATCAGCCCTGGGCAGTTCACGCTCGCCGAGCGGACCTCCAACGCGTCCGGTCAGTTCACGGATCTCATCGCGGGGCTGGCGCGCTCACTGCCCGTCACCACGACGACCGGTGTGCTGGCGACCGCCAACCGTGTCGCGACCCGCCTCTCCGCCGCGCCGGCGGGCGTGGGCGGCTTCTCGCACGGCTTCACCTGGAACTCCGGCGACCAGGACGCGGTCGAATGGATTCCGCAGGGCATCACCACCAGCGCCGACGCGCTCGGCGCCGGCCTGTGGCCCGCCGGCGGCAAGCGCGTGGTGCTGGTCTCCTGGTATTTCGAGACCGACCCCAACCAGGACGACGTACACGAGCTGGCCATCGACAAGGGCATCCGCGTCAGCTTCGTCGACTACACGTCGGCCGCCGCCCCCTTGTACCGGCACGTCCTGCTCGTGGAACCCGTCCGCACGGCCGACGGCACGTACACCTACGAGCCGATCCGCAAGCACGCCGGCGGCATCATGTGGTACGGCAACCGGCTGTACGTCGTCGACACGTACAAGGGCCTGCGGGTGTTCGACATGGACCGTCTGTTCGAGGTCAGCACCGGACTCCCGGACGTCTGCGGGCTGCACACCGACGGCAGTTACCACGCCTACGACTACCGGTTCGTCCTCCCGCAGATCGGCGCGTACGACAACACCGGCACCCTGGTCCGCTTCTCGGCGGTCGGCCTCGACCGCGCGTCGGGCCCGGACAGCCTCACGGTGAGCGAGTACGCGTCCAGCCTCACCGCCCCGGTCGTCGACTACTCCGGCACCGGATGGAACGGCAACGGCACCACGATCGACACCCCCAAGATCGTCCGGTGGCCGCTCGACTACACGACCCGCAAGCTCGCCTCCACCACGGCGACCGAAGCCGTCACGGTGAAGCAGGGCAAGATCCAGGGCGTGGTCTCGCGCAACACCAAGCACTACCTTTCGACCAGCAACGGCCCGGCCTCCAACGGCAGCCTGCGCACCGTCACTTCGGGCGCCGACACACCCACCACCGTGGTCCGTCTCGGCACGGGCTGCGAGGACCTCAGCTTCCACAGCGGCACCACCACCGACTGGGCGTACCGCGAGTCCGTGATCTGGAACCTCACCGAGTACGCGGGCCGACGCGATGTCTACGCCGTGTTCGCCGACGGCTCCTGACGGCCGGGCCGGCTCGGTGGGCCCGGACCGTCGGTGAAACGGCCCGGGTCCACGGAGTCAGCGGCGGACCAGCGGTCCGCGTTCGCGTGCGACGACCACGGCACCCACCATGGCGATGCCCGGCCGGGAGACGATGACCGCCCCCACCGGACGAACGGGGCGCCGAGCGGCCGGGCGAGCAGAGCTGCGCTCACCGCCGTGCACAGGCCGACGCACGGAACCGTTTCCGCCCGGCGCCCACCGCTGTTCAGCCTCGCTTCCGGCCGCCCGCCTCGGGGGCGATGAGGGCCGTCAGCCCCGGGTCCAGCTCCGCCCCGTCGATGAGGAGCGCCTCGACCGTGCGCGTAGCGGGGTCGATGTCGGCCTCCACTCCCTCCCCGGTGTAGCGGGGGTAGCCCGAAGCGCCCGTCTGGCCGGTCGCCTCGACCACGGCCGAGCGCAAGGGGTGGTCGGCCTTGGGGCCGCCGCTCTGGTTCTTGACGTGCTCGGGCACCAACAGGATCTCGAAACGCTGCGGCTCAGTGGTCATGCCCCGACGCTAGACACCCCGGCTCCAGCCATGCAAGAACCGTGGTGGCGTCGGCCGCGTCGCGTCGCCCGGGCATCCCTCTCGTACGCTCTACGTCGAACCAGCTGCACCAGGTGCACCAGCTGACCCATTCACCACGTGCACCCGATGGACCGGATGAAGAGGAACACCGAACACCATGAGCAGCGATTCCCCGGCCAAGATCCTCCTCGTGGCGAAGGACCGCACGCTCCGGACCTTGCTCGAGCGCCTCCTCGTGGGCAGGGGCTTCACCGTGGTCGACGGCGGGAGCGGCGTGGATGCCGTGGCCCTGCTGGACCGTGACGCCCCTGTGGCCCTGGTGGTCTGCGAGCGCACGGGCCCCGGTCTGGACGAGGTGGCGATGTTCGAGGAGATCCGCCGGCACCCCGATCACCGGCTCGTGCCGATCCTCGCGCTGCCGCCCGCGGATCCGGAGTGCACGGTCCGGGCGCTGGAGGCCGGTGTGAACGAGTGCCTCGCGAAGCCGTTCCACCCCACCGAGTTCCTCACGCGCGTCGAACGGCTCGCCCGCCCCCGTACGGGCTGACACGGCGCGCGGCGCCGCCGTCACCGGCGTCCGCCGCGTCGTTCGGCAGTGACCGGCGCCATCCGGCCGTCAGGGAGCCTGGGGGCGACCGAAGAGCAGGTCGTATCCAGGTGGCAGCTGAAGTAGGATCCGCCGCATGAGGTCGTCGTCCACGGCGTCCGCCACCACGCTGAGCACGGCGCTCACATCCCATTTGGCGGTCTGCTCCGTGGCCCCGTCGATCCAGGCGGCGGCGGCCCGGACGAATCGTTCCGGATTCAGCGGCTCCGCCGCCCTGAGCGGATTGAGCAGGATCAGCGCGAAGGTCTCGGGCAGGCGGGCCGCCGTCTCCGCGCGGTCTTCGCCCACCAGATGCGCCCCGAGCAGGCCGAGCACGACGCGGGCCGCACGGTCGGCCTCTTCACGGGTGCTGTATTCGCCGCGTTCCCGGACGTTCTCCAGGAACGCCTCCTGTCGCATGACCATCGGGTACCTCCGCCGCCTCGTACGGCCGGTCAGTCGCTGATCTGCCGGCGTCCGGCGTCGCCGCCGACGGCGATCTTGCGAGGTCGGGCGCGCTCCGCGATCGGAATGCGCAGAGTCAGAACCCCGCTCTCGTAGTCCGCCTCGATCTTCTCCGTGGCCAGGGTGTCGGCGAGCATGACCTGGCGGGAGAACACCCCGAGCGGGCGTTCGGAGAGTTCCATCTCTATGGCGTCGGACTCGGTACGGGGCCGCCGCTCCGCCTTGACCGTCAGCATGTTCCGCTCGACGTCGATGTCGATCGCGTCCGCGGACACGCCCGGCAGGTCCATGGCGATCACGTACGTGTCGCCCTCGCGGTAGGCGTCCATCGGCATCGCGGTGGGCCGCGACCAGGTGCCGTCCGTACCCATCAGCTGCTGCGCGAGCCGGTCGAGCTCGCGGAACGGGTCGGTACGCATCAGCATCACGAAACACCTCCCATGCGCTACAACGTACTTCCCTTGTACCACGTCATCCAATGGATGACAACGGACATGTCATCGACACGCTGACATGTATCGCGGACGCGCCGACCACGGGCGGCACCGCCGGTTGCACCGCCCGTTGCAGCACCAGCTCCGCCGCTAGTCACCGTTCGCGGAGAAGTGCTGGTAGTCGGGGTTGGACCAGCGACCACCCCAGTGCCATCCGACCTGACGGAAGGCCGTCGTGAGGACGTCGCCCTCGCGGATCATGCCGGGAACCGGGCGATCGCGCCGCAGATGGCGGCGACCCGCCGGAGGATGGACGGCGCCCCGTCCGTCCACGTACGGGTTCTCCACGGTGTTGATGTCGACGGCGTCCCCGTACGCGTGCCGGGACAGCAGCGCCGGCGCTCCGGTGACCCGGCGGCAGTTGTAGGCGGAGGTGTTGTCATCGGCCATCGCCCGGGCGTCGTCGCCGTCGTACTCGGCCATCACGCGCATCCGGCGGATCGGGAACTTGGCCTCGAAGGCTTTGCCGAAGACGTGCAGCAGGGGCCGGACGGCCTGCTCGTGGACGACCAGTTCTCCCCGGTGGACCTCGCCGTCGAATCCCCAGTGGTTCATCCGGATCAGTCGCAGCCGGTCCACCGGCACCGGGCAGCCGGGCCGGTGCGTCGGGCCGATCTTGTCCCGCGGCACGGCGCCGACGTGGGCCGCGAGTGCCGGGAGCGGGGGCTGCAGCCGGATTCGGGGCGCCGGCGCGGAGGTACACGAGGCTCCGGTGACGCACAGGACGACGGCCACGGCCACGGCGGTGGGGGTGAGGCGCACCGCAGTACGGTACGACCGCGGACGGGCCCGCAGCCGTTCGACACCCGGCGCTCGGCGCAGCCGACGAAGTACACGCCGCATGCACAGAGCCTCCTGCCCCATCGGGGCGGGAGGCTCTGTATCCGATCGGTGCCCACGGTGACGGCCTTCCGGCCGACGCGCGCCTGCGAAAGAGCCGGATCCGCGGATCCGGGATGGAACAAGCCGGGACCCCGTGGGCACTCGCGCAGGCGTCGGAGGCCCCGGCTCGAAGAGGGGCTGCGTCAGCTGCCGGACGAGAAGTTGCCGGACAGGACCGGGATGTTGCTGAGGATGTGCGAGAGCGGCTCGTCACCCTTGGCCTGGGTGGAGTTCTCGGTGCACTGCTGGTGCTGCGGGTTGGCCAGGACGTTGATGTCCTGGATGCCGACGTTGACCAGGGCGACGATCGACTGGACGTTGACCTTCTCCGGCAGACCGATGCAGGGCTTGTTCAGGGTGCCCTGGACGAGGCTGAGCTGGGGGCTCATGGCGCCGTTCGTCGTCTGGTTGCCGTAGACCTGCGAGGCACCGTTGCCGTTGACGGTGTTGATCCCGTTGTCGTTGCCGATGGCCATGGCCGGAGCGGCAGCAGCAGCGCCCGCGCCGAGGATCGAGGCGGTGACAGCGGCGGTGGCCATAAACTTCTTGATCATTATTGGTCCTTCTGTTCCACGAGTGCCCGATGGCGTAACGGTGTAGCGCCGTGATCAACGGCGGGGCCCAAGGCAAGTTGCGGAATGTCACCCGATCAGCGGTGCGCTGCCGTGCGCCACCGCCCCGTGGAAGGCAACGCCTACGGTGTTCCGTGGGGCGGGTGCGAGCGGCGAGGGGCTTGTGGCGAGGGGCTTGTAGGGTCGGCCGCAGGGCACGGAGAGGGGTCGCACGTGGTGGCCGCACGGTACGTCACAGAGCTGGTCGGCGCGTTGGAGCGGTACGCGGGGCGTCCCGCCCTCGGCGCCGGCCGCGTGGTCATGGGGTATTCCGAGGTGCTGGACGCCGTGTACCGCCTGGCCGGGGTGCTCGCGGATGCCGGGGTCGGGCGGGGAACCGGGCTGGCCTGTGCGGCGGGCCGCAACCGGCCCGAGGTGGTGCTGGTGCGGCTCGCCGCGCACGTCCTGGGCGCACGGCTGACCCAGGTCGTCGCCGGACCGGCCTCGTACGGGCTGGACTTCATCCTGCGGGACTGCCGGCCCGACCTGGTCCTGCACGACGTTCCGGTGCCGGACACCGGTGTTCCCCGGCTCGGCCTCGACGAGCTGGCCGCGCTGGCCGGCCGCCGGGACGGGACGGCGGTGCCCGTGCGGGCGCGGGACGAGGACGTGGCGCGGGTGACCTACACCGGCGGGACCACGGGGCGGCCCAAGGGCGTGGCCTCCACCTTCGGGGCGATGGCGGCGCGCAACGACGCTCGCGGGGCGGGGTGGGCGGAGGCGGTCTACCTGTCGGTCACCTCGCTGGCACAGCGGTCCGGCGGGCGGTGTTTGGAGCAGTTGCGGGCGGGGGGCCGAGTGGAGATCCTCGACCCGTTCAAGCCCCGCGAGTTCGCCGCCGCGTGCCGGCGGCTGGGCCGGGTGTCGACGTACCTGACGACCTCGATGGTGTACCGGCTGCTGGACGATCCCGCGACCGCCGGGGGTGTGCCCGGGCTGGAGCTGATCTCGTACGGCGACTCGCCCGTCCACGCCGAGCGGCTGCGGGAGGCCGTGACCCGCTGGGGCGGGCGCTGGCAGCAGGGGTACGGCATGAACGAGGCCGCGGTGATCTGCCGCCTCACCCCGGCCGACCACGCCGCGGCGGTGGCCGGCCGCCCGGAGCTGCTGGCGTCGGTCGGGCGGCCCGTCGCGGGGGTGGAGGTCCAGGTACGGGACGCGTACGGCGCGGCGGTACCCGCGGGCGGCACCGGGGAGGTGTGGATCCGGTCGGAAGCGATGATGGCGGGCTACTGGAACCAGCCCGCGCTGACGGCCGGGGTGCTGCGGGACGGATGGCTGCGGACGGGGGATCTCGGGCATGTCGGCGGGGACGGGTATCTCTACCTCGACGACCGGGTCAAAGACGTGGTGATGGTCGACGGCGACAACGTGTACTGCGTACCGGTCGAGGCGGCGCTCACCCGGCATCCCGCGGTGGCGCAGGCCGCGGTGATCGGCCGGCACAGCGACCTCACGGGCGAGGAGGTGTGCGCCTTCCTCGTGCCGGCGGCCGACCGCACGCCCAGCGCCGCGGTGGCCGACGAGGCCTGTGACCTGGTGGAGGAGGCGCTGGCCCCGGCCTACCGGCCCGCCGCGGTGTTCTGGGTGCGGGAGATCCCGCTGACGGGCCGGGGGAAGCCGGACAAGCGACGGATGCGGGCGGATGCGGCGGGCGCCGGCGCGGCCGCCGATGCGGAGGCGGGGCCCGGTACCGCTCTGAGGTCCGATGCCCGGACGCGGCCGGATACCGGTGACGATGCCGATGCGTAGCCGAGGGGTACCCCGCGGCCGGCGCTATGCGGCCGGTACGACCGAGGCCTTTATCGCCGCGGCCCATTCTTGAAGCAGCGCCGCGTGCCGGACGCGCTCCGCGTCGGACAGGCGGCCGGCGGCGCGGGCGAAGAGACCGCGGATGTCGGCGTTGATCTCGGACAGGGGGCGTTCACCGGTCGCGTGGTCGTGGGTCGGGCTCACGTGATCAAGAGTAGGCGCGGGGTCTGACAACCGTGTCGCATGTCCGTCATGCGGACACCCGACAGCGCCCATCGGTGTGGTCCGGTCATCCTCCGATACGGGCGGCCCGCGCCTGGAGGTAGCGGCGCTCCGGGATGCTCAGGGTCCGGCCGGCGGCCGTCGCGTAGGCGGCCCGGGCCTGCGCCAGGTCACCGGCCATCTCCAGCAGGTGCGCCCGTACGGCGTCCAGGCGGTGGTGGCCGGCGAGGCGGTCGTCCGCGTCGAGGGCGGAGAGCAGCGTGAGGGCCTGTCGCGGGCCGTGCACCATGGCCACCGCGACGGCGTGGCCCAGGCGTTCCATGGGGCCCGGAGCGAGGCGGATCAGGACCTCGTAGAGGGCGAGGATCTGCGCCCAGTCGGTGTCCTCGTCGCTCGCGGCCTCGTCGTGGACGGCGGCGATCGCCGCGCGCAGCTGGTAGGGGCCGAGCCGAGTGTGTGTGAGCGCGGCGCTCACCAGGGCGACTCCCTCCGCGATGGCCGCCCGGTCCCAGCGGGTGCGGTCCTGCTCGGCCAGGGGGATCAGACTGCCGTCAGGTCCGCTGCGGGCCGCGCGGCGGGCGTCGGTGAGCAGCATGAGGGCCAGCAGGCCGGCGACCTCGCCGTCCGCCGGGAGCAGGGCGTGGACCGCGCGGGTGAGGCGGATCGCCTCGGCGGCGAGGCCGGCGCGCTGCAGGTCCCGGCCCGAGGTGGCGGTGTAGCCCTCGTTGAAGATCAGGTAGAGGACGTGGAGCACGTCCGCGAGCCGTTCGGCGTGCTCGGGGCCGTCGGGCATGCCGAAGGGCGCCCCCGCCGCCTTGAGTCGTCGTTTCGCCCGGCTGATGCGCTGCGCCATCGTGGACTCCGGCACCAGGTGGGCGCGGGCGATCTCGGCGGTGGTCAGGCCTCCCACGGCACGCAGGGTCAGCGCGGTCCGGGCCTCCGTACCGACCTCGGCTCGGCAGCACAGGAAGAGCAGTGTGAGGGTGTCGTCCTCGGCGGGGGCGCGGCTCTCCCCCGGCGGCGGCATCACGTACGCGTCGCGCGGGGTCAGCGCGGCTGCGCTCTCCTCCCGGCGCCTGCGCGCGTCCTCGCCGCGCAGCTGATCCACGAGCCGGCGTGAGGCGACCCTGATCAGCCAGCCGCGCGGATTGCCGGGAAGGCCCTGCTCGGGCCACTGCCGCGCGGCCGCCAGCAGGGCTTCTTGTACGGCGTCCTCGGCCGCGTCGAAGTGCCCGTAACGGCGGATGAGCGCGCCGAGGACCTGCGGCGCCAGTCGGCGCAGCAGGTCCTCGCTCGCGGGGGTGGGTTCGGCCGTCACATCTCGGTCCCCGACTCGTCGCCGACGGGGTGGACGACGACCGGGTAGTTCGGCGAGCCCTCCGGAATGGGGCAGGCATAGGCGCGGGCGGCGATCTCGGCGGCCCGGGCGAAGTCGGGCACGTCGACGATCCAGTACCCGGCGAGCACCTCCTTCGTCTCCCCGTACGGGCCGTCGGACACCACCGGGCTTCCGTCGGCTCCGGCCGTCACCAGGCGGGCCTGCCTCGGTTCGGCGAGCCCCTGTCCGTCGACCAGTTCCCCCGCCTCGGCGAGGTCGTCGTTCAGCGCGCGCATGTGGTCGAACATCGCCTTGAGGTCCGCTTCGGACCAGGCCGGGCTGTCGCCGCTCGCCTTTCCGCCCATGGCGTCGTAGTCGGCTTGCTTCCCGAGAAGCATCAGCATGTACTTCATGGGGTGCCACCTCTTCTGTTCGCAGCCCCGTGGGGGCCTCTCGCATGAGACGTCGGAGCCGTCCCTCCCATTTCGACACGTCGGCCGTGGCGGCGCGAGGGCGTGGCCCTCCTGGGGAAGAGCCGATCCGTGCGGGCCCGGTGTGCGGCGGTCTTTGATAGCGTCCGGCGGGAAGTTGCTTGCTTCCCTGGGAGGGGCGATGGCGGATTCCGAGTGGCCCGAGCTGATGGGCATGGACGCGCAGGCCGCGCGCGCGAGGCTGCACCGGGCCGACCCGACGCTGGTGGTGCACGTGGTCCCCCAGGACGCGGCCGTGACGATGGACTTCAACGAGAAGCGCGTACGGCTCTTCGTGGACGCCGACAACAGGGTCACCCGGGTTCCGCGCATCGGCTGAAGGCCCGCCCGCGGGGGTGGCGGGCCGCCCATTAGGCTGACCCCATGAAGATCATCGACCTTGAGCCGGGCGACTCGCGCCTGACCGACGACCTGCTCCCCGTGCTCCGCGAGCTCCGCCCCCACCTCACCGAGGACCTGTTCCGGGCGATCCTCGCCGAGGGGCACAGCCAGGGGCTGCGCTTCACCGCCGTCTACGACACCGAGGGCGCCTGCGTGGGGGCGGCCGGCTGGCGGATCGTCGCCACGACCTTCCAGGTCCGCAAGCTCTACGTCGACGACCTGGTCACCGCCGCCACCGCCCGCTCCACCGGCGTCGGCCACGCGCTCCTGGCCCACCTGGAGCAGCACGCCAGGGCTGCGGGCTGCACCGACCTGACCCTCGACTCCGGCACCCAGCGGACCGACGCCCACCGCTTCTACTTCCGCGAGCGGATGGCCGTGACCGCCTTCAACTTCTCCAAGCCCCTCGACTGACCCGGCGGCGGTCCCACAGCCTCTCCGCCCGCCCGCCCACCCCACCCACCTGCCGTGACCGAACCGTCGCTGTTCCGAAGCCCGCTCGGCCTCGTCGCCCGCGTACGTGATTGCTAGGTTCCTGCCTCAGCCGACTTTTGGGGAACCACTCGCATGCCCACGTACACCAGACCCGGCCGGGTCCTGTCCACCGGCGTTGTAGCCACCGTCCTGCTGGCAGGCTCCGTCGGGTGCGCCGACAAGGGCAGTACGGGCCCGGTGGCAGCGTCCGTCCCGGTGACGGCCACGGCAGCCCCATCCGCATCCGAGTCCCCTTCCCCATCGGCGACCGCATCCCCTTCGCCTTCCGCCTCCGCGTCCGGGACGCCCGTCCCCCCGGGCTCCGCGCCGGCGTCGCCCGCCACCCCCAAGCCCGTAACGCCGCCGGCGGCCCCGACCCGCCTGGCGGCGGCGGTCCAGACCCACGGCGGCGGGCTGGCCCTCGTACGCGGTGGCGCCGCCCAGGAGTTCACCGTCACCCTGCGCAACGGGAACTCGGCCGAGTACCGGCACCTGCTGGTCGCCTTCCAGATGGAATCGCTCGTCGGCGAGCCCGGCGACCGGCCCGGCAACGGACCGGGCTTCCTGCTGGAGCGCTTCGACCGGGCATCGGGCACTTGGCGGTCGGCCGCACTGCGCATCGCCAACGACGTCACCCCGGCGTCCCTGCTGACGGGTGGAACTCCCCTGGGTCGGGAGGCCGTCCGCGTCGAGCGCTACCGGCTGCGCGCGACCGCGGGCGGAGCGACCGGCAGCAGCCCGCTGATGGTGTCCTTCATCGACACCGATGCCGACCGGTCCGTCGCGGCGCACGTCTCCCTCCCGCATACCACCCGCTGAAGCGGCTCCCGAGACCGAGGAGGGGCGAGCCGCCCGAGCCCGCCGTGCGCGCCATACCAGGTCATAACGGGATGCATCGGTACTGTCTAAGCCGTCCAGGGCTCCCCCTGGCGGTCGAGAAAGGTACCGGGATGGCCAAGGCCCATCTGGTCGGCAGCGGGATCGCCTCACTGTCCGCGGCGGCATTCCTGATCCGCGACGGCGGCTTCGACGGCCGCGACATCGTCATCCTGGAGGAACAGGACCGCGAGGGCGGCAGCTTGGACGCGGCGGGCTCGCCGGAGACGGGCTACACCATGCGCGGCGGCCGCATGTTCGAGATCCATTTCGACTGTACATACGACCTCCTCGGCTCGATCCCGTCCCTCGACGACCCCTCGAAGTCGGTCACCGAGGACACCTTCGCCTTCCACGAGGACTTCGCCTGGGACGACCGCGCCCGGCTCGTCGACGGCGGGGGCCAGGTCATCGACGCCCACTCGATGACCTTCTCCGAGCGGGACCGCCTCGAACTCGTCAGGTGCGTGGCGACCCCCGAGCACCAGCTCGACGGAAAGCGCATCACCGACTGCTTCAGCGAGGGGTTCTTCACCACCAACTTCTGGTGGATGTGGTGCACGACCTTCGCCTTCGAACCCTGGCACAGCGCCATCGAATTCCGGCGCTACCTCAACAGGTTCGTCCACCTCTTCAAGACCTTCGACACCATGTCGGGCATCTACCGCACCAAGTTCAACCAGTTCGACTCCATCGTGCGCCCCCTGCTGAAGTGGCTGACCGATCAGGGCGTGGAGCTGCGGCTCGGCACCCGCGTCACCGACCTGCGCCTGGCCGCGGGCGATGCCCTGACCGTCGAGGCACTCGGCTGGGAGCGCGACGGCGAGAGCGGCGAGACACCCATCGGGCCCGATGACCTGGTGATGGTGACCAACGGGTCGATGACCGCGGACTCGACACTGGGCGACACCGACACCGCGCCCGTCCTGGACACTTCGCGGACAGCGGGCGCCTGGCGGTTGTGGGAGACGCTCGCCGCCAAGCGGCCCGGCCTCCTCGGCAACCCCTCGGTCTTCTGCTCCTCCGTGGAGGACTCGACCTGGGAGTCGTTCACGGTCACGACGCAGGACCCGACCTTCTTCAAGCTGATGCAGGAGTTCAGCGGCAGCGAGGCCGGCAAGGGGGGCCTGATCACCTTCAAGGATTCCAGCTGGCTGCTGACGATCGTCCTCAACCACCAGCCGCACTTCCGCGGTCAGCCCGAGGACACCTTCGTGTGGTGGGGCTACGCACTCTTCCCGGGGCGCGACGGAGACTTCGTCAAGAAGCCCATGTCGCAATGCACCGGCCGGGAGATCCTGGACGAGGTGCTGCGGCACCTGCGCTTCGAAGAGCGCCCGCAGATCCTCGACCGGTCCATCGTCATCCCGGCCCTGATGCCCTACATCACCAGCCAGTTCCTGGTGCGTTCCCGGGGGGACCGACCGCCGGTCGTCCCCGAGCGGTCGGTCAATCTCGCCTTCATCGGCCAGTACGCCGAGCTCCCCGACGATGTGGTCTTCACCGTCGAATACTCCGTCCGCACCGCGTGGACGGCGGTGGCCACGCTCCTCGGACTCGACAGGCAGCCGCCGCCCGTCTACAAGGGGCAGCACGATCCCAAGGTGCTGATCGAGGCGTTGCAGACGCTGCACCGCCGCTGACCGCCGCTGACCGCCACGGCCGCGCGTGCGCCGGGTGGCGCACGCGGGCCCGTCCGGTACGCCCTGCCGGCCAGGTCCAGGCGGAGTATGACCGAACTGTCACAGCATCCGGCGTACGGAACGGCTGGCACGCGGCGGTCATCTAGGGGTGCGGCGAGGCCCCGGGGAGGGGCGTCGTCGCACGGTATCGGCAAGAACCGGCGGGCTGGTGGCCGGGTGTGAGCAGCAAGGCGGGGATGGGATGAGAGCGGTAAGGGTGACGGACGGGACCTCCGGCACTCCGGAGCGCGTCCGGACGGATGAGCCGGGCGCGGGGGCCCCGGCTGAGGCTGCGGCTGCGGCGTCCGCCACGGGGGAAGGGGCCGCAGCGGCGGAGGCTCCCCCAATCGAACCCGTACCCGAGCCCGAGGACTCGGACCAGCCCCGGGCCGATTCCGGGGCAGAGGCCGAGCCGGAGCGCTCCGGCGAGCCTGAGGCAGGTCCGGGGTCCGGGGCCGGGACGCCAGGTGACGGGTCCGGCTCAACGGACGCGCCCGAGGCCGAAGCCCGGCCGGAGGACGCGGACCTGCCCGAGGCAGGGGCAGAGGCCGGGGCAGGACCCGCGGACTCCGACGAGCCCGAGCCCGGGCCCGGGGCAGAACGTGCGGGCTCGGATGAGACCGGCCCGGAGGCCGGGCCGAGGGCACGGCCCGACGGCTCCGACGAACCGGGCGCGGAGCCCGGCCCGGAGGCCGGGGCCGGGGCAGAACGTGCGGACTCGGACGAGCCCGGGGCGGAGGCCGGGCCGAGGGCACGGCCCGACGGCTCCGACGAACCGGATGCGGAGCCCGGCCCGGAGGCCGGGGCCATGGGGGAAGACGCCGGCCCGGCGGACACGCCCGAGGCCGAAGCCCCGCCCGAGGACGCGAACCCGCCTCAAGGAGACGGTGAGTCGCAGGCGCGCACCGACGAGCCGGAGGCAGCGTCCGGATCCGCGGTCGCGGTCGCGACAGCGACGAGAGCCGACCGCCCCGCGAAACCGGCCGAAGTCGGGCTCGCGCTCGGGCCGGAGCCCGAGCCGGAGCCCGAGGGGTCGAACCCGCCCCCGGCGGAGGCTGGGCCTCGGGCCGGGCTGAAGACCGGGCTGAAGACCGGGCTGAAGACCGGGCACGCGGGATCCGGCGGGGAAGGCGCCGATACGGGGCCGGCCGCGCGGGTGGAGCCCTGGCCGGCCGCGGAGCGGAAGAGTCAGTTCGTACTCCCCGAGGCGTTGGACGCCCCGGCCCCGGGCGACCCGCCCGCCCCGCCCGCATCCGGGTTCGTGGAGCCGACCCTGCAGGCGCCACTGCCCCCGCTGGAGCTGCTGGCCGAGCTCACCAACACCGCTGCCCCGCCGGAGACACCGCGCCGGACCCTGGTGCGCCGGCTCAAGGTATGGGCGCCGATCCTGCTGCTGCTGGCCGGCGCCTTCACCGGCGCCCAGCTGCTGCGTCCCCTGCCCGCCCCGCACGTCGTCGCCGCCGCGCCCGTCCACACCGTCGGCGGCCAGTTCACCATCCCCTGGCCGGCCGAGGGCCAAGGGGCCGTCCGCGTCCCCGGTTCCGGTGACATCGGCACCTTCGGCGAACAGAAGCCCGTGCCCACGGCCAGCGTGGCCAAGGTGATGACGGCGTACGTGATCCTCAAGAACCACCCGCTGCGCACCACCGATCCCGGCCCGGAGATCGAGGTCGACGCGAAGACCGTGGCGGACGGTACTTCCGAGAACGAATCCCGGATCGAAGGCCTCACCGCCGGGACGAAGTTCAGCCAGCAGGACATGCTCAAGATGCTCATGATCCCGTCGGGCAACAACATCGCCCGCCTGCTGGCACGTTGGGACACCGGCACCGACTCCGAAGCGGCGTTCGTGGCCAAGATGAACGCCGCCGCCCGGGAGCTCGGGATGAAGGACACCACGTACACCGACCCCAGCGGTCTGGACGCGGGCACCGTCAGCACCGCCGTCGATCAGCTGAAACTCGCCGAGGCGGTCATGAAGGACGACGCCTTCCGCGCGATCGTCGCCCTGCCCGACGCGAGGATCAAGGGGCTGCCCCAGCCGATCTACAACAACAACGGCACCCTGCTCACAGCCCCCGGCCTGAGCATCAGGGGCATCAAGACCGGGTCGAGTTCGCCCGCCGGCGGCGCCCTGATGTGGGCGGCGTACAAGACGGTCGGCGACGAGACCCCACTGATCCTCGGCACGATGATGGACCAGCACGTGGACGGGCCCGACCCCAACGCCTCGAACAGCCTGCTCCTGGTGAAGGCGAACAGCAAGAAGGTCATCGAGGCCGTACGGCAGGCGCTGGCGTCGGTCACGGCCGTCCGCAAGGGCCAGACGGTGGGCTACGTGGACGACGGGCTCGGCGGCCGAACCGCGCTGGTGGCCACGGGGGACCTGAACGTCGTCGGCGTACCGGGCCAGGCGCTGCGGCTCTCCCTCGGCACCGGCACGAAGCCGGTGCCGCGCACCGCGAAGGCGGGGGCGGAGGTGGGCGTACTGACGGTCGGCGACGGGGACGGCGCCAAGAGCGTGCCGGTCGCGGTGCGGGGCGCTCTGGCCGAGCCCTCGCTCGGTACCCGGCTCACCCGGCTCGGCTAGACCCTGCCCGGCACGGTCCGGACGGTCCGGCAGTCCTGAACGGCCAGGACGTCCTGACTGTCCTGGACGTCCTGACTGTCCTGGACGTCCGCCGTGGGGGGGCGCACCGTATGCGCCCCCGCACGGGGTCCAGGGGGTGTCCGGCCTGCTAGAGGCCGTTGGTGAAGACGATCTGGTTGGGGGAGGACTTGCTGACGCTGTTCAGGACGTCCTTGGTCGACTTGGCAGCGATGAACTCGTAGATCTCCGCCGGGGTCGCCGTGGGGTGGTTCGCCTTGTAGAGCGCGGCGACGCCGGCCACGTGCGGGGAGGCCATGGAGGTGCCGCTCAGGGCGATGGCGCCACCGCCGAGCTTGGCCGAGTCGATGGACTGGCCGGGAGCGTAGACCGAGACGCAGTTGCCGTAGTTGGAGAAGGAGGTCTCCTCGTCCCACTTGTTGCTCGCCGCGACGGTGAGGACCCGCTGGGCGGAGGCGGGCGAGACGTTGCACGCGTCCTGGGATTCGTTGCCGGCCGCGACGACCGGGAGGACGCCGGCGTCGGAGAGGGCGGTGGCGGCATCGTTGACAGCTACGGACTTGACCCCGCCCAGGGAGCCGTTGAGGACGGCGGGCTGCTTGGCGTTCTTGGCGACCCAGTCCATGCCGGCGATGATCCCCGACCAGGTGCCCTTGCCGTCGCAGCCCAGGACGCGGACGCTGACGAGGTTGGCCTTGCGGGCGACGCCGTACGTCGCGCCGGCGACCGTGCCGGCGACGTGGGTGCCGTGGCCCTGGCAGTCCAGGCCGTTCTTACCGTCGCCGATGGCGTCGAAGCCCGGGACGGCCCGGCCGCCGAACTCGGCGTGCTTGTAGTCGATGCCGGTGTCCAGGATGTACGCGGTCACGCCCGCGCCGTTGCCCTGGGGGCTGAAGCTGTTGTCGAGCGGGAGGCTCCGCTGGTCGATCCGGTCCAGGCCCCACGTCGAGGCCGGCCCCCGGAGCGTGCTCGGGCTGGCCGGGCTCGGCAGGGCGGTGATGCTCGCGTCCTCCTCCACGGACTTCACTCCGAGGGAGTTGCGGACGGTCGTCAGCTGCGCCGGGCTGAGCGGAACGGCGAACCCGTTCATCGCCGCCTTGTAGACGAAGCTGGGCTTAAGCAGCAGCTTCTCCGCCAGCTTGGCCGCGTCCACCGTCTTGTCGAGGGTCACGATGTACTTGCCCGGCACCGCGTTCGCGGAGGTGAGCAGCGGGGCGGGCTCCGGGGACGGTTGCACCGCGGACGCCGTACCGGCGAGGGCCGGGGTCATCGCGATCAGGGCTGCGGTGGTCAGACGCACGAGCATGCGCATGGAGAGAACTCCCTCAGGTTGGGCAGTCGTCACGAGACGGCCGCTCCCCTCTCAGGTGTCGTTCCGGGGGCGGCCTCCCTCTCCATCGGACGCGCCTCGGCCGGGGCTTGAGAGGGCCTGCCTCTCTTGGCCCATCGGCCGGCACCGCCATCAGAGGGCGGGTCGGCGCCGCGTGGAGAGCCCGGTCGCGCACACTGCAGAAAGGATTTACCTCGCCCGTCGCAACGCACTCCGCGTCCCACCGCGAGCGCCTCGCCCCGCTCCTTCACCCTTCCGCACAAATCACCCGTATGGCTCTGCGCGGACGGCACCTGGTGGGAGGAACGCCACGGCCGGAGCGCGCTGACCCGCGGCCAGGGCGGCCCGCGGGCGGCGGGGACGTTTGTGCGGCGGCGGACGGGTTAGCCGCGAAGCAGGCGCGTACCGCGCCGCCGGTCCCGCTCGGGCCGGATCGGACCGGATACGAACGGATACGAACGGAGCCCGCGCGATGAAGGTCTCGGACCATGTGCTGGAACGGCTGCGGGAATGGGACGTGGAGTACGTCTTCGCCTACCCCGGAGACGGAATCAACGGCCTTCTCGCGGCCTGGGGGCGGGCGGACGACGATCCGCGGTTCATTCAGTCCCGGCACGAGGAGATGTCCGCCTTCCAGGCCGTCGGGTACGCGAAGTTCTCGGGCCGGACCGGCGTGTGCGCCGCCACCTCCGGCCCGGGCGCCATCCATCTCCTCAACGGCCTCTACGACGCCAAGCTCGACCACGTCCCGGTGGTCGCCATCGTCGGGCAGACCGACCGCAGCGCGATGGGCGGCTCCTACCAGCAGGAGGTGGACCTGCTCTCCCTCTTCAAGGACGTGGCCTCGGACTTCTGCGAGATGGTCACCGTCCCGCAGCAGCTGCCCAACGTCCTGGACCGCGCTCTGCGCGTGGCCGCGGCCCGGCGTACCGTGACGGCGGTGATCATCCCGGGGGACGTGCAGGACCTGCCGTACGAGCCGCCCTCCCACGCCTTCAAGATGGTGCCCTCCAGCCAGGGCGTGGGCCGCTTCGCGCCCGTCCCGGCCGAGGAGGAGCTGACCCGCTGCGCGGAGATCCTCAACGCCGGCGAGAAGGTCGCGATGCTGATCGGCCAGGGCGCCCGGCACGCTCGCGGCGAGGTCGAGGAGGTGGCCGAGCTGCTGGGCGCGGGCGTGGCGAAGGCGCTGCTGGGCAAGGACGTACTGCCCGACACGCTGCCCTTCGTCACCGGCTCGATCGGCCTGCTCGGCACCCGGCCGTCGTACGAGCTGATGCGGGACTGCGACACCCTCCTCGTCGTCGGCTCCAGCTTCCCTTACAGCCAGTTCCTTCCCGAGTTCGGCCAGGCCAGGGGCGTGCAGATCGACATCGAGCCCGCGTTGGTCGGACTGCGCTACCCGTTCGAGGCGAACCTCGTGGGTGACGCCGCCGAGACGCTCAAGCGCCTGATTCCGCTGCTGGAACGAAAGAGCGACCGGTCCTGGCGCGACACGATCGAGCAGGGCAACGAACGCTGGTGGGAGGTGATGGAGCGCCGGGCGGCGGTGCCCGCCGATCCGCTGAACCCCGAGTACGTCGTCCACACGCTGGACGCGCTGCTGCCCGACGACGTCATCCTGGCCGCGGACTCCGGTTCCGCCGCCAACTGGTACGCGCGTCACCTGCGGATGCGGGGCAGCATGCGCGGTTCGCTCTCCGGCACCCTGGCCACCATGGGGCCCGGGGTCCCCTACGTCATCGGCGCGAAGTTCGCCCATCCCGGCCGGCCGGCCATCGCCCTCGTCGGCGACGGTGCGATGCAGATGAACGGCATGGCGGAACTGATCACGATCGCCAAGTACTACCGGCAGTGGTCCGACCCCCGCCTGGTCGTGGCCGTGCTGAACAACCGCGACCTCAACCAGGTCACCTGGGAGATGCGCGCCATGGAGGGAGCGCCGCGGTTCGAGCAGTCGCAGGCGCTGCCCGACGTGCGCTACGCCGACTTCGCCGCCCAGCTCGGCCTGTACGGGACCCGGGTGGAGCGCCCCGAGGACGTGGAACCGGCCTGGCGCAAGGCGCTGGCCGCGGACCGCCCCTTCGTCATCGACTTCCGCACCGACCCGGCCGTGCCGCCGATTCCGCCCCACTCCACCTTCGACCAGGTCAAGGCGGCGGCCTCGGCGATGCTGCGCGGGGACAGCGACCGCGCCTCCGTGGTCCGCCAGGGGGTCAAGGCCAAAATCCAGGAATTCCTGCCCGGCAGCGGTGATGCGGCGCCGGGCGGGTAGCGGCAGCGTATGAACACCTCACGCCCTCTGGCCGTCGTCACCGGTGCCTCCAGCGGCATCGGCTTCGAGCTGGCCCGGGAGTGCGCGCGTCACGGATACGACCTGGTCGTGGTCGCCGAGGACGAGCTCCTGGACGAGGCGGCCGAGCGGTTGCGCGCCCACGGCACAGCGGTGCGGGCGGTGCGGACCGACCTGGCCACCTACGACGGCGTCGAGGCCCTCCACGGCGACCTGCGGGCTCTCGGCCGGCCGGTGAACGCCGCCGTCCTCAATGCCGGCATCGGACTGGGCGGCCCCTTCCTGGAGACCGACCTCGCCGATCAGGCGCGCGTCATCGACGTCAACATCTCCTCCACGGTGCACCTGGCCAGGCGCCTGCTGGCGGACATGGCCGCACGCGGGGAGGGCCGCCTGCTGATCACCTCGTCCGTCGCGGCGGAGATGCCGGGCCCCTACCACGCCGTCTACAACGCCTCCAAGGCCTTCCTCCAGTCCTTCGCCCGCGCGTTGGGGAGCGAGCTGAAGGGCACGGGTGTCACCGTCACCGCCCTCATGCCGGGCGCCACCGACACTCGGTTCTTCCTGCGGGCCGGCCTGCTCGACACGCGGATCGGCCGGACGAAGAAGGACGATCCCGCGCTGGTGGCCAGGCAGGGTTACGCAGCGATGATGGCCGGCCGGCCCCGGAAGGTGGCCGGCTCGCTGCGCACTCGGGCAGGAGAGCGGATCACCCGCGTGCTCCCGGAGAGCGCCCGGGCGGCCCTGCACCGCCGGTGGGCCGAGCCGCACGGCAGCCGGAGCCACTTGTAGGGCGGCGGGCGGCCGGTCGGGTGGTGGCCGTTCGTGGCCGCTGGTGGTCGGTCGTGGCCGCTGGTGGTCGGTCGTGCCGCTCGCGGCCCGTCGCGGTCACGGCCCGTCGAGCTGCCCGGGCCGCGACCGCGTGCCTGTTCAGGCGCCGGACGGGACCCGGGGCGGGCGGCCGGACCCGCGCGTGAGGCCGTATCCGAAGATGCCCGCGAGGGCGCCGAGGAGACCGCCGGCGGCGGTCCATACCCAGCGGTCGGACCACCAGCCGCCCGCCCAGCCGTCCTCCGGCTCGCGCAGGGCGGAGGTCCCGGTGCCGGGGACCAGGGCGGCGGAGAGGGCGCCGTCCACGGCGTGGGCGCCGCCGGACTCCTTCACCGCCGCCTCCACGGCCGCGCGTACGGGCAGGCCGAGGTCCTCGTCCGGCAGGTCCACGACCGTCAGGCGTACGTAGTAACTGCCGGGCAGCGGGTCGTTCGACCAGGGTTCCGC
Source organism: Streptomyces sp. NPDC003038 (assembly GCF_040611115.1). NCBI lineage: Bacteria > Bacillati > Actinomycetota > Actinomycetes > Kitasatosporales > Streptomycetaceae > Streptomyces > Streptomyces sp. NPDC003038. The sequence continues at coordinate 262,828 of NZ_JBEXNN010000002.1, read as the reverse complement.
CCCGGCGCGGACCGTGCGCAGGGTGCAGGACAGTTCGACCGAGGCGGCTTCCTTGGCCGCCGCCCGGGTCTGCGTGCCGTAGGTGCACGCCTGCCGGCGGCGCAGGCCGTCGTACACGTCGAGCTGCCAGGTGGAGGCGCCGTGCCGGGTCCCGGATTCGGGCAGCGTGACCGTGGCCTTCACCGTGACGCGCTGCTGGGCGTCGACGGGGAGCACCCAGTAGAGGTAGTCGCCGGTGGATGCGCCGGCCGTGGCCCGCTGCCCCGGGCGAAATGCCGTGGCGGTGCGGAAACCGGTGCCCGCCTCGGTCGGCGCGGCTTCTGCCCGGTCGCCCTTGGCGTCCTTGTCCCCCGTGCCGGTACTAGGGCTCGGGCTTGCCGACGGGGTACCGGCAGCGGCCGTTCCCGCCGTCGTGAGCAGGGCGGTGCCGGTGAGCAGGGCGGCGGTCAGTATGCGTGCGGTACGCATCAGTTGGTCCTCCAGACGGAGATGCGCCAGCGGGAGATCCATCCCCACACCAGGCCTGCCACCAGTCCGGTGAGCACCAGCACGGCCAGGAGCCACCACCCGCGTCCGAGACCGAAGGCGGCGGCGTCGGACGCCGCGTCGGGCCCGTCCACCAGGTCGATGGTCAGCTCGACGGGCATGCCGGGGGTGGTCTTGACGGAGGCGGGCGCGGAGAAGGAGTTGCTGACCTGGATGCAGACGGTCTCCGCCGGCGGTTCGGTGTCCCCGTCTCCGTCCGTGTCGTCGGCCTCGGCCTTCGGGTAGCGCAGGCCGGTGGAGAGTACGTCGGTACGCCCGTCACCCGCCTCCGAGCCGCGTACGATCTCGCGCCCGTGGACGGTCGTCGCGCGCAGCAGGACGCCGTAGTCGTTGTTGACGGCGCGGTCGGCGGCGATGCTGACCGAGGCGCGCAGCTCCTGGCCCGGCCGGACATCGACCCGGTACCAGCGGTGCTCCCCGAAGGTCTCGCGGTCGCTGTACAGACCCGCCTTGAGCTGGGGGGCGCCTTCGCACTGCTTGGCGCCCTCGGTCGCCACGGGGGTGACGACCGGGTCGGCGGCCCGGTCGACCAACTGGCGGACCCGCCCCGAGAGTTCGGCCGTGTGCTGCACCGAGGTGTACGTACCGCCGGTGGCCTCGGCGATGCAGGTCAGCTGGGCCCGCGTCTTGGCGTCCGGGACCAGCCCGAGGGTGTCGATGACGAGGTGGATGCCCTTGGCGGCGATGTCGCGGGCCACTTCGCACGGGTCGAGCGGGGCGCAGGTGTCCTCGCCGTCCGTGATGAGTACGATCCGGCGGGTGGCGTTGCCGCCCTCCAGGTCCTGGGCCGCACCGAGCAGGGCGGGTCCGATCGGCGTCCACCCGGTGGGGGCGAGCGTCGCGACGGCGGTCTTCGCCTCGGTGCGGTCCAAGGGGCCGACCGGGTACAGCTGCTTGGTGTCCTTGCAGCCGAGCGCCTTGTCCTCGCCGGCGTAGTTCGCGCCGAGGGTGCGTATGCCGAGGCGGACGTCGTCGGGTACCGCGTCGAGTACTTCGTTGAAGGCCTGCTTCGCCGCGGCCATCCGGGACTGACCGTCGATGTCGGTCGCCCGCATGGAGCCGCTGACGTCCAGGACGAGTTCGACCTTGGGGGGTTCCTTCGCGGCCGGTTCATCGGCGGCGGCGCTCGCCGGGAAGAGCCCGACGGCCAGGGCGGCGAGCAGGCCGCACGCCCCGGCCGCCAGCCGTTTTCTAGTGATCATCGCCGGATCGTATTGAGGATCGTCCGGCAATCCAAAACGGGTCCGGGGCAAGGACTTTCAGCGGCGCCACGGCCCCTGCCCGATCAGGCGGCCCTGCGCGGGGGCAGCCTGCCGCCGGGCTTGCCCGGTGGGCCAGAATGCGGTCGGCGCCGGGTGTGGCCGCCGGAAGGCGTCCGGCTTCGACGCGCGGTGGGACTGGCCCTGATCCCTCGCGGCGACGGCGCCCCTCCCTGGTGCGATGACTACTCGATGACGAGCTCGACGGTGATGTTGCCGCGGGTCGCCTTGGAGTACGGGCAGAACTCGTGCGCCTGCTTCACGAGTAGGGCGCCCGTCTCGCCCGCCAGGGATTCCGGGAGCTCGATGCGCAGGGTGGCGGCCAGGCCGAAGCCGGCGCCGTCCTTGCCGATGGAGACCTCCGCCGTCACCGACACTTCGCTCGTGTCGACCCTCGCCTGACGGCCGACGAGGCCGAGCGCGCTGGCGAAGCACGCCGCGTACCCGGCCGCGAAGAGCTGCTCGGGGTTGGTGCCCTGACCGTTGCCGCCGAGGGCCGGGGGCATGGCCAGCGCGAGGTCGATCTGGCCGTCGGAGCTGACGGTGCGGCCCTCGCGGCCGTTGGCGGTGGCGACAGCGGTGTACAGCGCGTCCATCGGGATGTCCTCTCGCAGGGTGAACCAGTAGTGCGGCCGGTACCTGACCGCGTTCCACCAGTAGAGCACGCAATTCAGTTGTGCACAATTCAATGCCGTGCAAGTGCATCCCGGGTACACTGGCCCTCATGAGCGAGAAGCCGACCGCAACCCACCCCGACCAGGACTTCCTCCGCCTGGACGGTCAGATCTGCTTCGCGCTGAACGCCGCGAGCCGCGCCTTCGGCGGCCTCTACCGCGTCGTTCTCAAGGACCTGGGACTGACCTACCCCCAGTACCTGGTGATGCTGGTGCTGTGGGAGCACGGCGAGATGCCGGTCAAGGAGATCGGACGGCACCTGCGGCTGGACTCCGGAACGCTGTCCCCCCTGCTCAAGCGGCTCGAAGCGGCCGGCCTGGTCCGCCGCGAGCGCAGCGCCGAGGACGAGCGGTCCGTGCACGCCCACCTCACCGACGAGGGACTCGCGCTGCGCGCCCGCGCGCAGGAGGTGCCGCGGCGGATCGCGACCTCGACCGGATTCGACCTCTCCGAGATCCAGGACCTCCAGGCCCGCCTGAACCAGCTCACCACCGCCCTCGACGCCGCGGTCCCGCAGGAGCCGTAAGCCGTAGGCGGGCGCCGCCGGCGCCGGCGGGCTTCGGCGGACTCCGTGCGGGGCGCCCCTCCCCTTGTCACACTGGGACCCAGGAGGTACGCGATGGACCCGGTGGCGGCGCTTGACCGGATCGCCTTCCTGCTGGAGCGCGCGCAGGCGCCGACGTACCGGGTTCAGGCCTTCCGGACGGCGGCGGCAGCCCTCGTACGGATGGGCGAGCGCGAGATGGCCGAGCGGGCCGGGGCCGGTTCGCTGGAGGCGGTGAAGGGCATCGGCCCGACCACCGCCAAGGTCGTCGTCGAAGCGCTCGGCGGGGCGGTCCCGAGCTATCTGCGGAAGCTGGAGGACGAGGCCGCGGCGCACCCCGAGGGCCCGCCGGCCACACCCGCCGCCGCCGCGCTGCGGGCGGCCCTGCGCGGCGACTGCCATCTGCACTCGGACTGGTCGGACGGGGGCAGCCCGATCGAGGCCATGGGCCGGGCCGCGGCGGGCCTCGGCCACTCCTGGGCGGCTCTCACCGACCACTCGCCGCGTCTGACGATCGCCCGGGGCCTCTCGCCGGATCGGCTGCGCGAACAGCTGCGGGTGGTGGCGGCGCTGAACGAGACCTGGGCGCCGTTCCGGCTGCTCACCGGCATCGAGTGCGACATCCTGCTGGACGGGTCCCTCGACCAGGAGCCGGAGCTGCTGGACCGGCTCGACGTCGTCGTCGCCTCCGTCCACTCGAAGCTGCGCATGGACGCGCCGTCGATGACCCGTCGGATGCTCGCGGCCGTACGCAACCCCCTCATGGACGTCCTCGGCCACTGCACGGGGCGGCTGGTGACCGGCCGGGGCCGCCCCGAGTCGGAGTTCGACGCGGAAAAGGTCTTCGCGGCCTGCGCGGAGTCCGGTACCGCGGTGGAGATCAACAGCCGGCCGGAGCGGCTCGATCCGCCACGGAGGCTGCTGCGGCTGGCCGTGGAGACCGGGACGTTGTTCGCCATCGACACGGACGCGCACGCCCCGGGCCAGCTCGACTGGCAGATCCTCGGCTGCGAACGGGCGGTGGAGTGCGGCGTCCCGGCCGACCGCGTCGTCAACACCTGGACGGCGGACCAGCTGCTGACCTGGACCCGCACCCGGAACACTCCCTGAGGGCGGCGAGGTGCCCGTAGCTGTCGTCGTGCACCGGTCAGGGTTACCGGACGGCCGTTAGCGGCGGAGCTCCACCAGCAGCAGCACCACATCGGCTCCGGCGACCGCCATCGTGGCGAGGAACGGCACGCGGCCGCCCGGCCGGAAGGCCGCGAGCAGGATCGTCGCGGCCGTCACCGCCAGCAGCCCCCAGCCGTACGCCGTCACCCGCCCGGGCGGTCCCGTCACCAGGGCGGCGGTCGAGCCGAGGACGAGGAGGCCCGCGAGGACGCCCGCGCGCCGGACGCCGAGCCGTTGCGGCAGGCCCCTGACCCCGGTGGCGAGGTCGTCGTCGATGTCGGGCAGGACGTTGGCGAAGTGCGCGCCCGCGCCGAGGAGGGCCGCGGCGGCCGTGAGCCACGTCGGGGGCCAGGGCGCGCCCGGCAGGCCCAGGGTGACGAAGGCGGGCAGCAGGCCGAAGGCCAGGGCGTACGGGAGCCAGGAGACGGGCGTGCTCTTCAGCCGGAGGTTGTACGCCCACGCGGCCGCCACACCGGCGAGGTGCACGGCGCCGGCGAGCGGCCCGCACGCCAGCGACAGCGGGACGCAGAGCAGCAGGGCCAGGGCCGCTGCCCTGGCCACGGTGGCGGGTTGCACCGTACCGGCCACCAGGGGTTTGTCCCGGCGGCCCGTGGCCAGGTCGCGCCGGTGGTCGGCCCGGTCGTTGCACCAGCCCACCGACAGCTGCCCGGCGGCCACGGCGCCCACGGTGGCGGCGGCCCCGGGGAGACCGCGGCCCACGGCGGCCGCCAGCGCGGCGGCGAGGAGGGTGACGGCCGCCGCCGGTAGCGGGTGGCATGCCGCCAGCAGGCCGGGGAGCGTGCTGCGGCGCGCGTCGGTGGCGGTGGACGGGGCGGTGGAGGTGGAGGTGGCGGTGGACGTGGAGAGAGCGGTGGCGGGGCCGGGCGGCCGTCGGGGCTCTGTGGTTCGGGCGGGCACGGCGCCACGCTATGCGGCGCCGCGCCCGGTTCCCGTGATTCCTCACGAAGTGTCAGTTGTTTCCTATGGTGAATCAATGACACGTGTCCTGGCAGTGAGCAGCGTGTTGCCGCCGCATCGCCATCAGCAGTCCGAGATCACGGCAGCGCTCTCCCGTTTCCTGCCGCCGGGCTCCGATACCGCCCTCCTGCGCCGCGTTCACGCCTCGGTGCGCGTGGACACCCGCCATCTCACGCTCCCGCTGGCGCGGTACGGGCCGTCCAACGATTTCGGCGCGACCAACGCTCTTTTCGTGGAGACCGCCCTGGAGCTCGGCTCCGGAGCGATCGGGCTCGCCCTCGCGGAGGCCGGACTGGCTGCGCGGGAGATCGACTTCGTCATGTCGACCACGGTGACGGGTCTGGCGACGCCCTCGCTCGAAGCGCGCCTCGCCACGCGTACCGGCCTGCGCCCCGACGTGAAGCGGGTGCCGCTCTTCGGCCTCGGCTGCGCGGCCGGCGCGGCCGGCGTCGGCCATCTCCACGACTACCTGACGGGCCGGCCGGACCACGCGGCCCTCCTGCTGTCCACCGAGCTGTGCTCGCTCACCCTCCAGTCCACGGACTCCTCGATGGCGAATCTGGTGGCCGGGGCCCTCTTCGGTGACGGGGCGGGCGCCCTGCTGGCGGTCGGGAGCGGTCACCCGCTGTACCCGGCGGGCGCCGGGCCCTCGGTGGTGGCCTCGCGCAGCCGCCTCTACCCGGGCACCGAGCACCTGCTCGGCTGGGCCATCGGCCACTGGGGCTTCCGCATGGTGCTCGGCCGTGAAGTCCCCGAGCTGGTGAGGCTGCACGTGGCCGAGGAGGTCGAGACGTTCCTCGCCGCGCACGACCTCAAGACCTCGGACGTCGACGCGTGGATCTGCCATCCCGGCGGCCCGAAGATCCTGGACGTCCTGGAGGAGGCACTGGCGCTGCCCGAGGCCGCCTTCGCGGCGAGCAGGCGCTCGCTGGCGGCCGTCGGCAACCTGTCCTCGGCCTCGGTCCTGCACATCCTGAGCGGCATCCAAACGGCCGGGCCGCCACCGCCCGGCTCGGTCGGGCTGATGATCGCCTTCGGTCCGGGCTTCGCCTCCGAACTCGTCCTGCTCCGCTGGTGACCGGTGACTGGTGACCCCATGTCGATGACCTTGTACCTGCTGCTCATCGGCCTCGTCGTGGCCGAGCGTCTCGCCGAGCTGATCACGGCCCGCCGCCATACCGCGTGGAGCCTGGCGCGCGGCGGCCGCGAATACGGCCGCGGCCACTATCCGGCCATGGTGACCCTGCACGCCGCGCTGCTGGTGGGCTGCGTGGTGGAGCCGTGGGCCGCGGGCCGCCCGTTCGTCCCCGTGCTGGGCTGGCCGGCCCTCGGCCTGGCGGTGGCGGCCCAGGGGCTCCGCTGGTGGTGCATCACCACCCTCGGGCCCCGCTGGAACACGCGGGTGTTCGTCGTTCCCGGCCTGCCGCTGGTGGAGGCGGGACCGTACCGCCTGCTGCGCCACCCCAACTACGTGGCGGTCGTGGCGGAAGGAGCCGCGCTGCCGCTGGTGCACAGCGCCTGGGCGACCGCGCTCGGCTTCACCGTGCTCAACCTCGTGCTGCTGCGCGTGCGGATCCGCTGCGAGGACGCCGCCCTGACGGAGGCGGGGCGGTCTCCCGCGCCCCCGCCCCCGGCCGCCGCCGTACCGGCATCCGGCGGCGCGTCGTGATCGACCTGCTGGTCGCCGGTGGCGGACCGGCCGGGCTGGCCACCGCCATCCACGGCGCCCTCGCCGGCCTGGAGGTCGTGGTCGCGGAGCCGCGGCCCACCCCCATCGACAAGGCCTGCGGGGAAGGCCTGATGCCGGGGGCCGTACGCCGCCTCCTGGAGCTGGGTGTGCCGGTGGCCGGGCAGCCGTTCGACGGCATCCGCTACCTGGACGGCGTCAGCGGCCGGCAGGCGCAGGGGCTGTTCCGCTCCGGCCCCGGCCTCGGCACCCGCCGTACCGTCCTGCAGGCCGCGCTGGCGCAGCGCGCGGCCCAGCTGGGCGTACGGATCATCCCCCGGCGCATCGGCGAGGTACGCCAGAACGAGGACCACGTGCTCGCGGCCGGGCTCACGGCCCGGTACCTGGTGGCGGCGGACGGCCTGCACTCCCCCGTCCGGCGCGGCCTGGGTCTGTCGGCTCCGGCCCCGCCCGGCCGGCCCGCGCGCTACGGCCTGCGCCGCCACTACGCGGTGCGGCCGTGGACCAATCTGGTCGAGGTGCACTGGTCGGATCACTGCGAGGCCTATGTCACCCCGCTGGCGCCCGACCTGATCGGCGTGGCCGTCCTCACCACGGAGCACGCGCCCTTCGACGTACAGCTCGCCCGCTTCCCGCTGCTCTCGGCGCGGCTGCCCCCGGCCCCCGGTGCCGCGGTGCGCGGTGCCGGGCCGCTGCGGCAGGGGGCTCGCGTACGGGTGGCGGGCCGGGTGCTCTTCGTGGGGGACGCCGCCGGATACATCGACGCGCTGACCGGTGAGGGCCTCACCCTGGCCGTGACCGCGGCGGGCGAACTCGTCCGCTGCGTACGGGCCGGGCGGCCGCAGGCGTACGAGCGGGCCTGGCGCGAGCTGTCCCGCAGCTACCGCACGCTCACCGCGTCCTTGCTCTGGGCCCGGGGCCGGCCCCGGCTCGCACCGCGGATCGTCCCGCTGGCCGCCCGTCTCCCCCGCGTGTTCACCCGGGCGGTGAACCTGCTCGCGTAGGCGACGGTGCGTGGCGCGGCGCCCCGCGCAGCGCCCGGGGCGGCGCTTCATCCGGTCTCAGGTCCGGTCGGAGACGGTCTGCCGCGCCGGCTCGGGGCGCAGCGCCACACCGGCGAGGAGGGCGCCGATCGCGGCGCACAGCACCGCGACGACGCTCCCCCAGGGCAGGGACGCGCCCAGCGCATGGGACAGGGGGGCGAAGTGCACCGCGCCGCCGAGCAGGTGCAGGGCGACGACGCCGACCGCGGTGAGGGCGCCCGCCCGCCACACCGCCGTGATGTCCCGCACCGCCAGCAGCAGGCCGAAGCCCAGGCACAGCAAGGTGACGAGGAGTGGAAGGATGTGGCCGGGTGTCACCGACGGCAGGGTCGTCAGGTCCCTGGGCACGTGCAGAGCGGCGCCGGCCAGCAGGGAGAGTGCCACGGGCCAGCGCAGGGTCTGCCGCAACGTCCGTGGGGGTCGGGGCGCGCGGGCCGCGCGGCGTGCGCGGCGGCGGGTGGTGCGGGCGTCCGCGGCCGGGGCCTCGGCACCGGCGGCGCCTGCGTCCGGATCCTGGTCCTGCTGCTCGTGCGGGGCGTGCGGCTCCTCCGAAGACGCGGCCGGCTCGGCGGAGTCCTGCTCCTGCGACTCCTCCTCGGGCTCCTCGTTGGCGAGGATGCTCACCAGCAGGGCGACGTCCTCGATGGACCGTCCGACGGCGGCCGCACGCAGGGTGATGTCGGCTTCGACCACTTCCTGCGGGGACTCCCCCAGCAGGGCGACCAACCGCCGCACCTCGTGCACCGGCCGGGTGACGGCGGCCGTGCGCAGCGCCTCGTGTACGGGGTTGGGGTGCTGGCCGGTCTCCTTGAGGAGGGCGACCAGCGCGGTGACCTCCTCCAGCGGACGGCAGGTGGCGACCGTTTCCAGCAGGGTGTGTATGGGCTCCGCGCCCGTCTCGCCCGGAGCGGTGGTATCGGGGGGCTCGTGGCCGTCTGCGTCATCCATCGCCGCGAGCGTGGTGGGGTCGTTCATCGAAGGCTCCGTTCGCCGACGCAGGGGTCCGGACGATCGCGCGCCGGTCATCGTGCATCACGGGAAGCGCACGCTTTGTTACATCTAGTGCCACTTCTGCCCACTGCGCCATTCGGGGCGGGCAAATGGGGTGCTCCCCACCCGACACGGAACCGACGCGAACGACCCCGGCCCGCGTCCACCCGGCGGCCGGACGGCCCTTCCTCCGGGTCGACGACGAGATCACCGACGCCGACCGCGACTGGGTGGCCTCCCACCACCGCGGCCGCGCCCTGCTCCATCGCGTCGATCCGCGCCGGGGCCTCAGCGACGCGGATCTCACCGCGCTGGACAGCCTGGCCGCGGGCCGTGGGCTAACCCGCCCAGGACGCGGCCACCAGGGAACGTTCCGCCGCCGCGAGATGGGTGGCGGACGCCAACCAGGCCCGGGCGTAGCCATCGGCCGACGGGTCGGCGAGCCGGCCGAAGGCGTCACGCGGGCGGCGGTCGGCCTCGGCCGCGAGGGCCGTGGCCAGCTCCGCGGCCGTGGTGAGACCGGCTCGGCGCAGCGGGCCGTACGGCGCCGGGGCCGAGGCGCCGCGCGCGGCCTCGGCGACCGCCCGGCGGCCCCCCGCGACCCCGCTCTCGAGCAGTCGGCGTACCCGCCACAGCGGGGAGTCGGCCAGCGGATCCGGGCCGGTGAGCGCCGGCGCCTGCCGGGCGGGGGCCGAGTCCCGGGGCGGGAAGTGAGCTCCCTGGAGGCGGTCGTAGCCGAGGTCCGCGCGGTCCAGCCACTCCTCCGGCAGCCGCAGGGTGTACTCGGCGCCCGGCACCGGGCCCACGGCCAGGGGCCGCAAGGTGGCCGCCCGGTCCAGGTCCGGCCGGCCCAGGACGCGCAGCAGGAGCCCGGGGTACGAGGCGAGGCGGCGCAGGTTCTCCGTGTGCGGCAGCTCCGGGTGCGGGTGCGCGGGCACCAGCCGCAGCAGCGGCGCGTCCGGTCGCGCCTCACGGACCAGGAGCCGATCGCCGGCCGCGCCGACGACGGTGACGTCACAGCCGAGCAGCTCGGGCTCGGCCACCTGCGAGCCGGCCAGGCACCGGGCGACGGCCTCGGCCGCCGGGAGGGCGAAGAGCGCCGCGGCGGGCTGCCCGCTCCAGGGCGTTCCGCGCATGGGGGTCGCCTTGACCCCTCGTCCGGCGCCGAGCCGGCCTTCCGGGGAGACCGTGGCGCCGACGATACGCAGGCCCCCGCGGGCGAGACCCGCATGGTCGAGGGTGGCGCCGCCGAGGGCCACGGAGGCGGAGCCGGCTCCGCGGGCGCGGGCCAGACCTCCGGGGCGCACGTCGGAGACGGAGTAGCGGGAACCGTCCGCGGCGGCCAGGTGGGTGACCACTCCCCCGTACCCGGTGGCGGAGAGGACGGGCTCCCGGCACAGCCCGTACACCTGAAGGCCGCCGCCCGGCGCGTAGGCGCGACGGGCGACGCCGGTCAGCGCCGGGTCGGTGGAGCCCGAGGCCAACAGCGCGGCGGTGTAAAGGAGTTCGCGGAAGGCTCCGGCCAGGTCGGCGAGGCGCCCGGCGGGGTGCCGCTCGCGAGCCGCGCGCAGGCCCCGTACGACGCGCAGCGCGGCAGCCTCGGCCCGCGGCAGGCCTGCGAGGCGGGCGGTGTGCGCGGCCCGCAGCAACTCGGCCTGTACGACGGCTCCCGCGGCCGTCACACCGGCGGCCAGCGCTTCGGCGGCCGCCTGCCAGAGGGCGGCCGCCGCACGGAGCTGGGCGGCGGTGAGGGGCTGTGCCGGTGGGGAAGGCTCCGGTCCCGAGGGCTCCGGTCCCGACGGCGCCGGGCCCCCAAGCCTTGGTTTCGAAGGCGCCGGTCCCGACGGCGGCGGCGTCGCCGGGATCGGCGGGGTCGCAGACGTCGGCGGCTGCTCCGGTGCGGGCGGCTGCGCCGCGTCCGCGATCGGGGCCGCCCCCAGGACTGCCGTCCGGTGGAGGCAGCGCGGCGCCAACAGGCAGGTGCACACCGCCTGTTCGGGCTGCGAGAGCGTCCCCGCAGGCCCGGGGCTCAGGGTGACGAGGGCGTCCTCGCCGAAGCGGACGGTGATACTGCCGTCCGCCGCGCGGGTGGCGCCCGCGCGGCAGTTCTCGATGGCGGCGTCCAGCTTCTTGCGCAGCCGCGCGGTGAGGTTCTCGACGGCTTCGGCGAGCACCTCGGGCGCGACGGGCGGCAGGACGGAGGCGGCGGGGCTCGTGGTGCTCACGGTGGTCAACAGGGCTCCCCACGGAGGCGGTCGCCCACCCAGCGGGCGAGGGCGAGAGGGCTGAGGGCGGCCACCGGCATGCCGGCGGCGACGAGCTGCCGCGCGACGGGGACCGAGTAGCGGGGTGTGCCCGCGTCGTCGAGCGCGGCGCAGCCCAGGAGTTGGGCGCCGGAGGCGGCCAGCGCGCGGACCTCGCCGAGGAGCCCGCCGATCGGGGCGCCCTCCTCGAAGTCGCTGACCACGACGACCAGGGTGCGGCTCGGCACGGTGATCAGGGAGCGGGCGTGTGCGAGGCCTGCGGCGATGTGGGTACCGCCGCCGACGCGGACCTCCAGTAGCAGCGAGAGCGGATCATCGACCCGGTCCGTCAGGTCCACGACCTGGGTGGAGAAGGCGAGGAAGTGGGTGGACAGCGTGGGCACGCCACCGAGGACGGCCGCGGTCAGGGCCGACCAGATGACGGAGGCTTCCATCGAGCCGGAGACGTCGACCACGAGGATCAGCCGCCAGTCGGCCTCCCGGCTCGACCGCGTGCTGAAGACGGGCCGCTCCGGGACGACGACCACGCTGCCGTCGCTCCGCCGCCGTGTGGGCGCCAGGTTGGCGCGCAGGGTCCGGGCCAGGTCCAGTCTGCCGCCGGGGCGGCGGGTGGGGCGCGGGGTGGCGAGGCCGGAGAGGGCCGGACGCAGCCGGGTGGCCAGCTCCTTGGCCAGTTCGTCGACCAGTCGCCTGACGAGGGGCCGCAGGCCGGCGAGCCGGCTCTCCGGCATGCCGCCGGCCAGCGACAGCACGGAACTCAGCAGCTCCACGGAGGGCCGTACGGATGCCGGGTCCAGCTGGGCGATCACGTCGGAGCGGCCCGCTTCGGCCGCTGCGGCGAGCACCTCTTCCCGTACGTCGGTGCCGAAGAGCGATTCCAGCTCCTGCGACCACTCCCGGGCGGTGGGGAAGGAGGCTCCCCGGCCGCCGCCCTGACCGCCGCTGTCCTGACCGCCGCCGCCCTGGCGGCCGTCGATGTCGGCGGAGCCTTCGCCGCGTCCGGAGCCGTACAGCTCGTCGAGCGCCTGGGCGTAGCGGCGGGAGCCGGACGGGAGCTGATCGGTCCTGCGGCCGAGCACCAGCCGCCAGCGGTCGGCGGGCGCGATCCGGTGTTCGGCGGGGGCGGGTACGGGCGCCGCGTCGGCGGCTTGCCGCGCCACCGGGATCGTCGCCGGCCCGTCCCCGGCCGGGAGCGGCAGGGGCCGTAGGGCCGGCAGCTCCTTCAGGGCGTCGAGCCCCGCGGCGTCGGCGGCGGCCCAGAGGGCGAGCAGGGCGGGCGGTGCGTCGAGGACGAGGTCGACCCGGTCGCCGAGCCGCTCCGTGACGGTGTCCAGCAGCCGGTCGCGGGCGGCGGGAGAAAGAACGTCGAAGCCGCCGCGCAGCGCCGGGAGGCGATCCAGGAAAAGGCGGTCGGCGAGGTGCTCGACCCGGTCGAGGAGCGGGGTGAGGGCGGCCGGGGAGGACTGGAGCAGGGGTCCGGCGGCGGTGAGGAGTCCGCCGAGACGGCGGGTGAGGGCGCGCCGGCTGTCGGGAGTGCCGGCGCCGTCGATCCATCCGGCGGCGCGGTCGCCCAGACCGGCGGCCGGATCGAGGTCGAGGAGGACCCGTACGGCCAGGGCCGCGCCCTGCATCAGCGGGGAACCGGTGGCGGCCAGCCCGGCCAGGGCGTCGTCGACGCGCACGCCGAGGTGATGGGCGGCGGCCCGGTCGGTGAGCGCCACGAGGGCTCCCGCGTCGGCGGGGTCGTCGCTGCCGGCGAGGCCGGGCAGGGAGCGTACGGCCGCTTCGAGCAGGTCGCCGATGAGCGCGGCGGCGGTGGCGCGGGACGCGGGGCGGGTGCCGGGGAGGTGGCCTCGGTGCAGTGCCTCCAGGAGGTCGAGGGCGTCGAGGAGTTCGGGCAGGGTGGCGGACTGCGGCAGGGCGGTGGCCGCCTCGTGCAGGCGTACGTCGACCAGCGCGGGCAGATCGCACCGCGCGGCGGCGGCCAGCCCGGCGAGGATCTGCGCCGGGGTCGGTCCCCCGTCGGCGGCGGCCCGGCGCGCGGTGTCGCGCAGCGTTCCGGAGGCCGCCTGGGCGGCGGTGACGCCGCGCACGCCGACGAGATCGAGGCGGGCTTGGACGGAAGGCGTCCAGGACAGCCGCCACTTGGTCCCGAGGGCGGTGGCGTCGCCGGTGGCCGAGACGGCGAGGGGCTCGCCGTAGGAGGCTCCGCAGACCAGCAGGCGCTGCAGCAGCACCTCGCGGCGGCCGTCGAGGGCGGAGCGGTGGGGGTCGAGGCGGATCTCCCGGGTGGCGGGCTCCTCCGGCGACGGCAGGCGCAGTGCGGCGAGGTCGGCCTCCACGGAGGGGCCGAGTCCGGAGCGGGGCGCGCGCGGCGTGATCCGCCCACGGGCGGCGCCGACGAGCACGGCCTCCAGCGCGCGGGCGAGCGCCCGGCCCCGCCCGAGCGGTTCCCCCTGCCCGAAGACGGTGGTGACGGCCTCCAGGAGCTCCCCGCGGCCGGGCGCGGGAAGCCCGCGCAGGGCCGCCAGGTCGCAGGCGAGCCGCAGCGCCTCGGCGGCCTCGCCGGTGCCGGCGGTGTGCCCGGCGCGGCGCAGCTCCCGGCAGAGCCGGGTCAAGGCGGCCGAGGCAGCCTCCCGGACCCGGCCGGGGTCGCCGCCCGCTTGCAGGACGGCCTGCTGCCACAGGGGATCCCGGATCCCGGCGGGGTAGCCCGAACGGGAGTCGAGCAGGTCGAAGGAGTAGGGCACGAGCGAGGTTCCGGTTACCGGAGAACCGGCGCCGGCGTCTGCCGCCGCGTCCGGGCTTGCGCCCGAACCGGGGACCACCTCGCGGGCCGCGCCGCCGGCCGAACCCGAAGCTGCCCCGGAGACGGGCCCGATGCCCCCGGCCGGGACCCCTCCGACGGCCAAGCCGGAGGCTGCCGCCGGGCCCGGCCCCGAACCGGAAACGGCCTCAGCCGCAAGACCCGGGCCAGGGAGCGGAACCGGCCCACGGCCCGGGTCCGCCACAACCCCGGCGGACTCGGCGCCCCCAGCGACCACACCGGACACCGCCCCCGAGACCGGCCCTACAGCCGCACCCTCCCCAGCCGAGCCGGAAACCAGCTCCCGCCCCGGCCCCGAACCGGAAACGGCCTCAGCCGCAAGGCCCGGGCTGGGTGCGGAGACCGGTGCGGGGGCCGGGTTCGCGACGGCTGAGCCGGAGGCTGCGCGTGGAGCGGGGTCCGAACCCGGGGGCTGGAGGAGGGCAGGGGCGTGGAACGCGCCGATCACGGCGGCGACCCGGCGGCCACCCGAGGCGGCGGTGGCGATCACGCCGCGCATGTGGGCCTCGCGGGCCAGGTCAGTCTCCGGGACGGTGGCGTCCTCGCGCAGGGCCCACCCGACGCCGAGCGCCGCGCGCCGCACGGCTTCGGCCGAGCAGCCCGGCGCCAGGACCTCCACCGCGCGGTCCCACAGGTCATCGCCGTCGCGTCCCGTACCGGAGGCGGTGAGGCCGTCGGCGAAGGACGCGAAGGGCTGTCGGCCGCCGACCGCGCCGGGCTTCTGGTCCGTCGCGGGGAACACGCCCTGCGCCGAGCCCGGTTCCGGGGCGGCTTCGCCGCCCGTGCCCGTGCCCGTGCCCGAACCGCGAACCGGGGCCGCGCTCGGACCGCACGCCGGGCCCACATGCGTGACCGGTGACCGGTCCAATTCCGGGCCCACGCCCGGATCTGAGCCCGGATCTGAGCCCGGCTCCGAGCCCGGGTGCAGGTCCCGCTCCAGGTCCCCAGGCGCGTCTGCGCCCGAGGCGGCGGGGTCCCCGTCTGCGGCCGCACCGAGGCGCGGAGCCCCGGACGGTGGCGGGGACCACACCACGGCCGGGCCCATGTCCTGGGACCGGCCCGGTCCCGCATCCGCGGTTCGGGACGTGGGCGGAGGCCCGGGCTGCGCCACCGCGTCCGGGGCCGGGTCGGCAGCCCGGTCGGCGTCCGGAGGAGCGGTCCGGGCGGGGCTGGACAGGGGGAGGTCGCAGCACCGTACGGCCGCTCCGCGCGCGCGGGCCCAGCGGATCGCCGCCAGTTCCGGGGAGAAGTCCGCGAACGGGTAGAACGCCAGCCGGCCGTCCTCGCCCGTGCCCGCCAGGGCGATCGGGGCCACGGTCTCCGGATCCGCCAGGTGCTCCAGCCACGGCTGGAAGTCGGCCGGCAGCTCGACGCAGACCACCTCCGCACCCGACGCGTCCAGCAGGGCCGGAACCATGGCGGCCAAGGCCGGACTGTGGTGGCGTACCCCCACCAGGTACGGCGTACGCGACGCGGCGAGCACCTCGACCGCCGTACGCGGGTCCGTGCCAGTGCCGTCAGTGCGGTCGGTGCGCGTCACCGCAGGCTCCCGCGCAGGTCCCACAGGCGGCGCCACATCGCCGAGCCGTCCTCGGCGCGCCGGCGGACCGGGCCGTCCCAGTAGCCCAGCAGCCTCCCGTGGTCGGCCGGGTCGTCCTTGCGTACGACGCCCAGCAGGTGCCCGGGCAGCAGGTCCAGCACGTCCCCGCCGGGCAGATACGCGGCGGAGACCCCCAGCGACGCCGCCACCTGGACGGCTTCGGCGGTGGACATGACCGTACCGGGGCGTTCCACGTCCCAGCCCTCGGCGCAGCGCCCCGAGCGCAGGTCCCTGAAGACCGTGACCAGCGCGTCGAGCACGGTGTCGTCGACGCCGAAGGCGGCGCCCGCACGCTGTACGGCGGCGACGGCCTGGCGGCGGATCAGCGCGGCTTCGGCGTCCGCGTCGGCGATGGGGGCGACGGTCTCGAAGTTGAAGCGCCGTTTGAGGGCGGCGGACATCTCGGAGACTCCGCGGTCGCGCAGGTTGGCGGTGGCGATGACCGTGAAGCCGGGGGCCGCGCAGACCACGGCGTCGTCGGTGGCGGTCAGTTCGGGCACGGTGATCCGCCGGTCGGACAGGATCGACACCAGGGCGTCCTGTACCTCGGGCAGGCAGCGGGTGATCTCCTCGACGCGGACCACCCGCCCCGTCCGCATGGCGGAGAGGACCGGGGAGTCGACCAGGGCCTGCGGGGTGGGGCCCTGGGCGAGGAGCAGCGCGTAGTTCCAGCCGTACCGGAAGGCGTCCTCGGTCGTACCGGCCGTGCCCTGGACGGTGAGGGCGCTCGTGCCGCATACGGCGGCCGCGAGCAGCTCGGAGAGCATCGACTTGGCGGTGCCGGGCTCGCCGGTGAGCAGCAGGCCGCGTTCTCCGGCGAGGGTGACCACGCAGCGCTCCACCAGGGCGCGTTCGCCGACGAACTTGGGGGCGACGGCCAGTGTGGCGGGCAGTCCGGCGCGCCGCTCGGGCAGCGCGAGTTCGTCGCCGTCGCTGCCGCAGACGAAGGTGACGACGGCACGCGGGGTCAGGGCCCAGCCGGGCGGGCGGGGGCCGGTGTCCTGGGCGGCGAGGAAGGCGAGTTCGGCGGCGTACCGCTCCTCGGCGGGCACCACCTGCCGGCCGGCGGGCGCGCCGGCGGAGTCGGGCGGTGAGATGGCGGAGTCGGGCGGTGAGATGGCGGAGTCGGCGGGCGAGACGGCTTGTTCGGTGATGGTCATCGAAGGTCCTCAGGGGTCTGTACGGAAAGTCGGGGCGGGCGCCGCCGCGGCCCGGGGCGCACCGGTGAAGGCTTGGCATCGGGCAGGCCCAGGATGAGCTCAGCCCGTTCCACATGGCCCGGCCTGGGCCGGCTGGCGGCCGGTGCACCCCACGGGTCGGGCGGCAGCCGGTTCAGCGGCGGCGGGTGCGCTTCACCTTCAGTTGCTCGAAGCGCGGTGCGTCGCCCTCCCGGACCCGCTGCCACGCGCGCCGGTAGAGGTCCGCGGCCGGCTCCGCGGGCACCAGTACGCCCAGCACCGGCCCGCCGCCCGCGACCGGGCCGTACATCGGCAGCTTCCACTGCTCCACCGGGAGGTTCGGCGCGGCCGTGTCGGCCCAGCCGCCGGGCAGGAACAGTGAGCGTCCGGCGCGGGTGCGGCTGGCCGACACCACCAGGTCGGTGGCGGCCAGTTCGGCGCGGGCGGCCTTGAGGCGGGCCGGCTTCCAGCCCGTCCAGCGTGCGGTGTTGCGGTCGGTGGGGTCGGGCATGGCGAGGAGCGCGAGGTAGACGGCCGCGGCGTCCGGACCCAGCCGGTGCGCGTCCGAGACTTCCGCCACCAGTTGGGGGACCGAGCGGGTGGGGTCCTGCGGCCACCAGGTGCCGTCGGCGTCCGCGGAACCCGCCGCGGGGGCGCCCGGGTCTGCGAGCAGCGCCGCGAAGCGCGGGTCGTAAGCGCTGCGCAGCGCCGCCTCCACCACGGAGGGCTCCTGGTCGGCGCCGCGCAGCGCCGAGAGGTACGGGTCGGAGCCGGTGGAGTCCAGCAGCGCCGGGCGCAGGGCCGGCCTGGGCCGGTCGTCCTGGGTGGCCAGGACGACCGCGCCGTACCGCTCGTAGCCCTCGCCGGTCTCGGTCGGCGTGCCCGCTGCCTTGCGGAAGTCGGAGAGGCTGGTGAAGTGCCCGAGAGTGAGGAGCAGTTCGGGGGCGGCGAGCCGCTGGCGTACGGCGGTCAGCGCGGGCGGCAGGGTGGCGCGCAGGGGGTCGCCCGCGGGCAGCCGGTGGGCCAGCCAGGCGGCCATGGCGAGGGCTCCGGTCAGGACGGAAGAGGTGAAGGGCTGCGTGGCCGGTTCGCGGGGCTCCGCGTGGCCGCCCTTGACCGTCCACGCCACGTCGACGGAGAGCTCGCGCGAAGCGGCCGGGTCGAGCAGGGCGGACAGGGCGCGGTGCGCCGGCCACCCGCTGCGGACCGCGCGGGCGGCCTCGGCGGCCAGCCAGTCGGGTACGGGCGTACGCCGGCCCACGCGCAGGTTCCACACCTGCGCGGCGGCGGCCGCGTCGGGGCCTTCGCTCCACAGCCGCGCCGGGTCGGCGGGCAGCAGCGCCGCGACGACGGCCCGGCGCACCTCGGCGTCGAGGTTCTTCAGCTCGTCGCGGGCGTACGCCGCGTCGGTGGCCTTCACGCCGAGGACGGTACGCAGCTCCGCGGGCAGGAAGTTGTGCTCCCAGCTGTCGACGTGCGGCATCCCCGCGACCACCAGCCGGGCGAGCGCGCCACAGACGCCGGTGAGGCGGGCGAACTCCTCGGCGGCTTCGGGGAGGAAGGGCGCCGGGCCGTGCTCGGCCGCCGCGTCGAGGAGGGCGGTCAGCCAGCCGGGGCCGCGCTCGCGGTCGCCGAGCGGGGCGTCGCCGCGGAGGGTGTAGGGGCCGGGGACGGTGAAGCGGCCGCTGGGATCGTGGAACAGGGCTCCGAACTCGTGGCCGTCGGGGACGGATTCACTGCGCTCGGTCAGGGCGAGGACGGCTCCGCCGCCCAGCGGGAGCACGCTCCGGTGCTGGAGGCTCCGGTCGTGACCGTCGGGGGTGCGCAGGTGCCGCTGGTCCAGGTGGAGCAGCACCCGGCGCCAGCGGTCGGCGGAGCCCTCGGCACTGGACAGGCCGAGCGCGTCCACCGCGCCGAGCAGGCTGAGGAGGGCCGCCCGCTGCTGGTCGGTGGCTCCGACGGTGACGGCGCGGTAGGCGAGGGCGGCGGGCTGGTCGAGCAGCGGCGTCCAGGGCAGGCCGCTGTACGGCAGCCGGGGCACGTCGAAGTGGAGCCGTCCGGGCACTGCGTCGGCGCCGGTGTCCGCGCGGGCGGCGGCCAGTTCGCGCAGCATGCGGTGGGCGGCGTCGCTGTCGCCGCCCCAGCGGTAGTACCCGGAGCCGATGAGGCCGCTCAGCGCGTCGCCGAGCAGCCGGTCGGCCGGGCCCCGCTCGCCCTCTTCGACGGCGCCGGTGTCCGGGTGGAGCCGGGCCGCGACCGCGTCGAGGGCCTTCTGCTGGGTGAGGGTGAAGCGGAGCACCTCGACGATGCCGCCGATCAGCTCGGGGGCGGTGACCTGCGGCAGCGCCGCGCTCACCAGACCGGGCAGGTCCGTGGTCCGTTCGGCCGCGGCGGCGGCCTTGAGGAGTGCGGCGACGGTCTCCCGGTCGGCAGTGCGCAGGGCGGCCGAGCCCTCGGGGTCGCGCGGGCGCAGGGCGTACCAGTGGGAGAGCGGCGGGAGGCCCACGCTGCCGGTGGCGAAGTGGGAGTCGCGGCGGTGGTCGTTGTGCGACTGGGCGGTGATCACCCCGTCCGGGTCGGTGATGCGCAGGTCGCGCCAGTGGTGGGACAGGGCGCGCGGCCGGTCGTCGCCGCCGGGGAAGGTGAGCGCCGCGACCGGCATGTCGTGGCCTTCGGGCACGGTGACGGTGCGTCCGCCGGTGTCGGACGCGTGCCAGCCCTGGCCGGGTACGCGCACGGCACGCCAGCCGAGCAGGCCGTCGGCGGGTGCGCCGAGTACCGAGCCCGCCACCGCGGGCGTCGGGCGCAGCCAGGCGCTGTGCGCGGGCAGGGTGGCCGTTTCCGGGTGGTCGCGCAGCGCGTCGGTGAGGAAGGCGGGCCGGGAGAACCGGCCGTAGGCCGCACCGGCGGGGTCGTACTCGCGCCAGCCGGCTTCCGCCCCCTCGGTGTGCTGGTCGCGTGCCTGCCACACCCAGTACGAGGCGCCGTCGGACAGCAGCGCCCGCTCGGCCGGCAGCTTGGTGTCGCCGCGGTGCAGGACGCCGGCGCCGGTGGCGCGGCCGCCTCCCGGCAGGGGCAGGGTGATGTGCTCGGAGCGCGGCGACCAGTGGTTGCGCTCGGTGTCCAGGGTCAGGACGGTGCCGGGCGAGGTGTGCCAGTAGCCCTGCGTCTCGCCGGTGCTCCAGGAGGACCAGAAGACCAGCAGTTCACCGTCGACGTAGTGGAATCCGTGGCGGTACTCGGAGCCGGTCGGGACGCGCAGGTCGTGCGTGAGGACGGTGGAGTCGGCGTCGATGACCCGCACCTGCGTCTGGTTGGCGACGATCAGGTGGGGCCAGGCCTCCACCACGGTCAGGCCCTGTCCGTGCTGCCTGTTCTGGCCGCCTCGCCCCGGGCTCAGTTCGGCGTACGCGCTCTCCCAGGCGGGCCAGGACAGTTCTTCGAAGAGGCCGCCGCGCAGGGTACGGGCGAGGGTCTCGGCGAGGTCGGCGGCGGCCGCGGCGGCGACCTCCGCGGGGGCCAGTTCGAGGGCTTCGGCGGGCAGCCAGGTCAGCCGGCGGATGGCGTCGGGGATGCCGGGCAGACCGGCGGCGGTGGAGGTGCGGGCGACGTGGCGGATCCACTCGGCCAGCAGGGGCCGTCCGCCGGACGAGGCGGCGACGGCCTGGATGATGTCGGCGCAGCCGGCGGCGTCTCCCAGGGCGTTGAGGGCGCGGTGGAAGGCGGGGTGGAACCGCTGGTCGGCGGCGAGGGCGAGGAGGTCGCGGCGCTGGTCGGCGCGGGCCCAGTCCCGCAGGTTGAGCTGGTCGTGGCGGCGCCGCTTCGGGTGCTCGGGGTCGGCGTCGGGGTCGGCGACCGGGAGCTCCAGCGTGAGCAGCAGGTCGAGGAGGTCCGCGTCCTCCACCCCGATCCGCAGGCCCGCTTCGCGTCCGGGCCGCGCGAGTTCGGTGCGCAACCGCTCGGCGCAGCGGGCGACGAGGTCGAGCAGGGCGGGGGGTGTGGGGCGAAGGCTCCAGCCGGCATGGCGGGCGGCGTGGTAGCGCTCCAGCCAGCCGGCGGCGCCGTCGGCGCACCGCTGCTCGGCGGGCAGATCCCCGCAGACCAGCCCGGCGGTGGCGCCGGACTCCTCCAGGATGTCCAGCCACAGGTCCGTGAGCGCGCCGCTGTCGCCGCCGCCGGGCGGTGTCAGCGTGAGGAGGGTGCCGCGTACGGAGGGTACGCGGCGGGCCAGCGCGACGAGGGCGGTGCGGTGGGTCTTCCACCAGCCGGGGGCGGCGCGCAGGGTGGCGGGCAGGGGCAGCAGTTCGGCGAGGTACTCCTGCTCGGGCTCGGTACCGGTCAGGCCCGCGGCGCGGGCGAGGCGGCGCAGTTCGACGGCGGCCTGCGCGGAGGGCGGCAGCCCGCCCGCGGTGCGGCGTACGCACAGGCGGCGGAAGCGCTCATAGGCCTCGGCGGGGGTGACGCGGGCGGCCAGGTCCTTGCCGTAGCCGGTGAGCACCTTCACCGGAAGGGCGCCGGCCAGGGCGAATTCGAGGAAGACGGCGCCCCGCCGGTCTTCGTCGATGGTCAGGCCGTGCTGGGCCTCGCTGGTGCGGGCGCGGCCGAACAGCTGGGCGGCGTACGTGGTGTTCTCGACGGCGAGGAAGGTGCGGGCGGCCTGCTCGTAGAAGACGGGCAGGAAGTGCGGCACGGAGGCGGCGAGCCGCCCGGCCAGCTCGTGGCAGGCGTCGAGAGCGACCTTGGGCTTCGTCTTGGCCTGGCGGGCGATCCGGTCGAGTTCGGGGACGACGGCGAGGGCGTGGTGGCCGTCATCGGGGTGGTGGACGAGGACCCATTCGGGGAAGCCGAGCGCCTGGCGCCGGCCGAGGCCGACGACGGGCGGCTCGCCCGCGTCGAGGACGAGTCCGAGGAAGCCCGCGGCGAGGTCCTCGGCCGCGCCGAGTTCGGCGGCGGCGAGCCGGACGACGACGCGGTCGTCATCGAGGGCGGGGTGGCGGTAGGTGCGCGCCGTCAGTTCGACGGCGGTGGGGCCCGCGCCCGTGGTGCCCCGGGGCAGCACGGCGCCGGCCTTGAGCAGCGTCTCGGCCTCGTGCGGACCCGTGCCGTCCACGCCCGTGCCGCCCACGCCCGTGCCGCCCACGCCGGTACCGTCCACGCCCGTGCCGTCCACGCCCGCCAGGTTGGTGCTCATGCGTCCTTGCCCTCCTCGATCTTGCGCCCGGCGTACAGCGCCGCGGCCATCCGCATTCCCTCTGACCAGGCCACCGGCCCGACCTCTGCCAGGCGCACCGCCCGGCCGTCCTCGTCATGCCAGTTCAGGCCGCCGGTGGTCGTCTCGTCCTCGTAGTAGGGCTCGCCGATCCACACCGCCGCCTCCGTACCGCGGCCCGCGTCACGGACCTTGCAGGTGGCGTATCCGCCGGAGACCCGGTAGCCGAGGCCGGTCGCCCGGGCGGCCAGGCTGAAGCGGGTGGGGAAGACGCCGCCCGCGTAGTCGCGGACCTCGGTGGCGTCGGCCGCGAGCCCGGCCGGCTTCTGCCAGGTGGCGCGGTGGATCTGCTCGACCCGCTGCACGATGCCCAGTTCGGCCGCGAAGTCCCGTACGTCGTCCAGGTCGGGCAGCAGCACCGGATGCGGCAGGGTCACCGTGCGCGGGGAGAGCCGTACGGTCTCGCCGTCGAGGGTGACCACCTTCAGCTCACCGGAGTCGGTGGCGTCCCGCAGGAAGCCCACCTCGTCCGGGTCGTCGCCGACGACGGCCAGGTCGCGCAGGGCGCTCTGCCAGGCCTCGTCCGGCCAGACCCGGGCAAGCAGCGCGGTGGGCACCGGCAGCGAGGACACCATCCAGGTGTCCACCTGGGCGACGCAGGCCGCCGCGTGCCGGTCGAGCCATTCGGCGAGTCGGCGCAGCCGGTCCACCTCGGGGTGGTCCTTCAGCGCCTTGGGCAGGTTCTTCAACTGCCGTCCCGCCGCCCGGCCGGTGGCCTGCCGCGCCGCCACCCGCCCCTCCACCAGGGCGATTTCGTATCCCTCGCCCGCCGCCAGCCATGCCATCAGCCCGTGCCCCTCTGCCTGTCCCGTCCGCTTCCGCGCAGCTCTGACGGGGGGAGCCAGCCCCCCTGAGACGCGGTATGCCGGGAGACTAGCGAGGGCCACTGACAACGCCCGCCGGAGGGTGGGTGGTCGGTTGTATGTCCGATTCTGGGTAGTCTTCCCGGAACAGTGTGCGCGGCCGGGTTCGGGGTGGGGTCATGGAACGTCAGATACGGGTGCCCGGTGCGGTCCTGGCGGTGTCGCTGCTGCTGGCCGCGGCCGGCTGCTCCGGTCCGGGCGGCGGCCCGGGCGGAGACGCGAAGCCGCAGTCCGCCTCGCCCCGCGCTCCGTCGGCCACCACCGCGCCGGCGGGTGACGGCAAGCCCGCCGGCAGGGACGCGCTGCCGGGTATGGTCTCGGCCGCCGTGGCCCGCACGCAGCTGGCCGCGCTGAAGGTAGCGCCGGTGGGAACGATGGCCGGGTACAGCCGCGCCAAGTTCACGCACTGGGCGGAGCAGGGCGACAAGTGCGACACGCGCGAGACGGTACTGAAGCGGGACGGCGCCGGCGTCACCCGGAACTCCGAATGCCGGGCTGTCTCCGGTACCTGGAAGAGCCTGTACGACGGAGCGGTGGTCACCGACGCGGGGGAGGTGGACATCGACCACATGGTGCCTCTCGCCGAGGGCTGGCGCTCCGGCGCGGCCGGCTGGGACGCCGCCAAGCGCAAGGCCTTCGCGAATGACCTGACCCGTCCTCAGCTGCTGGCGGTCACCGCGTCCTCGAACCGCTCGAAGGGCGACCAGAGCCCCGACCTGTGGCAGCCGCCGGAGCGTTCGAGCTGGTGCCAGTACGGCCGGGCCTGGACCACCGTCAAGTCCGCTTATGAACTGACCGTCACGGAGCCGGAGAAGAAGATGCTCACGACCATGCTGGACACCTGCGCGTCATGACCGACCGGAACGACGCACAACAGCAGCGGCAACAGCGACCACGGCCGCGGCAGTGGCAGGACCAGGTGGTCGCCGGGCCGGGGGGCGCGATGACCGACGAGGTCGGCGTCATCACCGGCCCGCTCACCCTGCGCACCACCGCGATGCCCGGAGGGCGGGTCCGGTTCGACGTCCAGTACACCGACGCCGACGAGTGGTACACCCTCACCGGCAGCCCCCTCCCCGACCGCGGCGACCCCGCCGCCCTGCACGGCGCCGCCCTCGCGGCGATCCGCGCGGGCCGCGCTGCCCAGGCCCCGGGCACCGAGCCCGCCTGAGCGGGGCCCGCCAGCCGTCGCGCCGCTCAGGCCTCGTACTCGGTGAGGTCGATGCTGTGGATGTTCAGGAGGTGGCCGTACTCGGGGTGCGTGGCGTCACGCTCGTGGACCAGGCCCAGCTTGCGGATCACGTTCTCGGACTCGTCGTTGCCCGCCCGGTTGATGGCGACGACCCGGTCGAGGCCGCGGTCCTGGAGCGCGAACTCCAGGGTGGCGTGGGCGGCCTCGGAGGCGTAGCCCTGGCCCCAGTACGAGCGGCCGAGCCGCCAGGTGATCTCCACCGCCGGGAGCACCTCGGGCAGGTACTCGGGCAGGGAGAGGCCGGTGCAGCCGATCAGTTCGCCCGAGGCCAGGAGTTCGACGGCGAAGATCCCGAAGCCCTCCTCGTCCCACTCCTCCTCCCAGCGCTCGATGTCCTCGGCGGTCTCCTCCAGGTCGCGGACCGAGCCGTCGCCGATCCACCGCATCACCTCCGGGTCCCCGTTGATCTCGGACATGGGGATGAGGTCGTCGTCGTGCCAGCGGCGGAGGATGAGGCGGGGGGTCAGGATCTCGGTCATACGGCCATCCTGCCGAACACCGGTGCGCAGTGGTAATCGGGCCCGCCGTGTACGCCGCCGGACGGGCCCGGCCCGCTGCGCGCGCCCGGCTACGGGCCGAGGGGACCCGTCGGTGGACCCGTAGGAGTACGCGTACCGTCCCCCGCGCGTCGCGCCCCGCCGCCGCGGCGGCGGGGCGCTACTTCTTGTACTCGGACGGAGCGCCGACCGTGGCGCACGACGGACGGAGCGAGCGTGGAGATTTCGACCGGGGAGGTCTTCGGGGCTCCGTGCTGGGTGAGCCTCATGGCCCGTGACCTGGACATGGCGCAGCGCTTCTACGGGGAGGTCGCGGGCTGGACGTTCCGCCCGGCCCGTCTCGGCAAGGGCTTCTCGGTGGCCGAGCTCGACGGTGTGCCGGTGGCCGGCATCGGCGCGCTGGCGGGGGACCTGGCGATGCCGGTGGCGTGGACCCCGTACTTCGCCGTCGATGACGCCGATGTGGCGGCTGACCGCATCCGGGAGCGCAGCGGCACGATCGCGGTCGGTCCGGTGTCCTTCGCCTCCGGCGGCCGCGGGGCGCTCGCGGCCGATCCCGACGGTGCGGTCTTCGGCATCTGGCAGGGCGGGGTGTCGGCCGACTGGCGTGTCGGCAGGGGGCCGTCTCCGGCCTGGCTGGAGCTGCGCACCAGGAACGCCTTCGACGCGGCGATCTTCTACGGCGGCGTGCTGGAGTGGGCCACCGGCCGCCCCGGCTGCTGCGAGGTCTCGTACGAGGAGGACCAGGTCGTCCTGCGGCAGGCCGGGGAACCCGTCGCCCGTCTCAACAGCGGTCCCGTCGAGATCGCCGCCTACGCGTCGCACATCCGGCCCCGCTGGCACGTCCACTTCCGCGTGCCGCGGCTTCAGCCCGCCATCGAGGCGGCGGTCGCGCTCGGCGGGCGCACCGTATCGGACATCACGTCGAACGCCACCGAGCGGTGGGTGGCGCTGCGTGACCCGGACGGAGCCCTGTTCACCCTCACGACGTTCCTCACCACGGAGGCTCCGGAATGAAGGGGTAGTGGTCGTCTTCCCCGGGGACGGCGGGAATCACCGTGTAGCTGGCCTCGGGGATCTCGTTCCACACGTCGGGGAAGTTCCCGAGCGGTTCTGAAACCACGAGCCGCGTCGCGTCGGAGACCTCCGTGAGGAACTCCAGCTCGGGGTAGAGGTGGCGGACGGTCTTGGCCTTGCTGCTGTAGTACAGCGACCGGGACCTGCCCTGGCTGGAATAGCGGAAGGCCCAGAGGCGCTCGCCGTTGCTCACCGCCACCGTCATCTGGAGCGGGTCCGCCACGCCGTGTTCCTTGCCGATGTGCTCGACCAGGCCCGCCATGCGGGCCACCGCACCCGGCGGGTCCTGGTCGAGGCCGAAGGTGACCGCCAGGTAGAACATCACCTCGGAGTCCGTCGAACCTTCGATGCAGGAGAACAGGGCCGGGTCGACGGCCATGCAGAGGTCCCGCCGCAGCCGGTGGAAGTCCGTGATCGCCCCGTTGTGCATCCACATCCAGCGCCCGTGCCGGAACGGATGGCAGTTGGTCTGCTGGATCGCCGAGCCGGTGGAGGCCCTGACGTGCGCGAAGAACAGCGGGGAGCGGACGTGTCCGGCCAGCTCGCGCAGATTGCGGTTGCTCCACGCCGGTGCGATGTCGCGGAAGATGGCCGGGGTGCCGTCGCCGGTGCCGTCGGCGCTGTACCAGCCGATGCCGAAGCCGTCGCCGTTGGTCGATTCCACACCCATCCGCGCGTGGAGGCTCTGGTCGATGAGCGAGTGCTCCGGGCGGTAGAGCACGGCGTCGAGCAGCATCGGCGAACCCGAGTAGGCGAGCCAGCGACACATGACGGATCATCCCTTCCCAGCCTGGTCCGAGCCTAGCCCAGCAGACGCCCGGAGCCCTGTCGACGGGCCGGACTGCTGACGCGGCCACGCGGTCTACGCGGCGGTGGTGGTGATGCGCGCGCACTCCCGTACGACGGCCCCCAGGTCTCCTGTCGTGCGGTGCAGTTCCCGCTGTACGCGTGCCCCGTTGCCGTGCTCGAAGACCTCGGCGATGCCCTGCCGGGCGGCCGCCGCGTCGCGGTGGTCCTCCAGCGCTTCGCGGACGTGCTCGTACAGCGTGTTCACGACGACGCGCGCCGGCGCCTCGCGCATCGTCGCCGGGTGGATGAGCGGGCCGTCCAGACCCGAGCGGGCCGCCCGCCACGCCGCCAGGCGGAGCAGGCTCACGCTGATCCGCGCCGGCGGCTCCCCCGCCTGCCACGCGCGCGCGGCCGTTTCCACCAGGCCGCGTACGAGGGCCGCCACCAGGACGGTCGTCGACGGGTGCAGGCACACGTCCGCGACCCGGACCTCGACGGTCGGGTAGTGCGCCGACAGGCGGGCGTCGAAGTAGATCATGCCCTCGTCCCGCAGCACGCCGGTCCCGACCATGGCGGACACCTGATCGTGGTACCGGGCCGCGGAGCCGAAGATCTCCGTCGGACCGGCCGAGGGCCAGCGGTTCCACACCCGGCTGCGGTAGCTGTCGTAGCCGCTGTCCTGGCCCTGCCAGAAGGGAGAATTGCTGCTGATGGCGTTGAGCACGGGCAGCCAGGGCCGGATCCGGTCGAGGACGGCCACGCCCTCCTCGTCCGATGCGACGGACACGTGGACGTGGCAGCCGCAGGTCAGCTGTTCCTGCGCCGTCAGGCCGTATCGCTCGACCATCCACTGGTAGCGCTCGCCCGGGGTCGTCGAGGAGACCACCCGCAGGGGTGACGTGGCCAGTGCGGCCACCTTCGCGCCGGCCGGTTCGGCGTGGCGGGCGGCCACCGAACGCCATCTTCTGATCTCCTCGGCCAGCTCTTCCATGGCGATCACCGGACGGGTGGCGAACTCCACCTGCTCGCGCTTGAGCTCCTTCTCGAAGATGTGGTCCGTACCGCAGGCGGTATCGCGTGCGGCCGCGGCCAGGACGGCGGCAGCCACCGACAGCGGCTGCCCGCTCTCGGCTTCCACGAGGAGCAGTTCCTCCTCCACGCCTACGCTTCGCACGCCCCACCCTCCAGGATCGGGTCCGACGTCGTCCCACTGATGCGCGACTGCCCTCCCCTCCCGACCGCCATGCGGGGCGGGACGGGCCTCGCATGGCAGTCCGCCCCCGCATGGCAGTCCGCCCCCGCCGGGCTCCGCTCACCGGGGGCGGCCGAGCGCGGCCAGGACCCGGTCCGGCGTGAGGGGGAGCTCGCGCAGGCGGTGGCCCGTGGCGTGGGCGACGGCGTTGCCGATGGCGGCCGCCGTGCCGACGATGCCGATTTCGCCGATGCCCTTGCCGCCCGTCGGGTTGAGGTGCTTGTCGTGCTCCTCGATCCAGTGGGCCTCCACGGCGGGCACGTCGGCGTTGACCGGCACGTGGTAGGCGGCCAGATCGCTCTCGGGGAAGTCGCCGTAGGCCGGGTCGACGGTGCTGTGCTCGGTCAGGGCCATCCCCAGACCCATGATCATGCCGCCGGTGAACTGGGAGCGCGCCGTCGTCGGGTTGAGGATGCGGCCGGCGGCGAAGACCCCGAGCAGGCGCCGGACCCGTACCTCGCCGGTGGCCGTGTCGACCTCGACCTCGGCGAAGTGCGCGCCGAAGGCGTGGCGGGCGTACGGCGACTTCTGCTTGGCCGACTGGGTGGTGTCGGCGGACGCGGACAGGCCTTCGGCCGGCAGCGGCCCGTGGTGGCGGGCCAGGCGGGCGGCCAGGGCGGTGCAGGCGCCGTGGACCGCCCAGCCCCAGGAGGCGGTTCCGGAGGAGCCGCCGGCGAGGGGCGCCCGGGGCAGACCGGTGTGGCCGATGGAGGCCGTCACGGATTCGAGCGGAACGCCGAGGGTGTCGGCGGCCACCTGGGCGAGGACGGTGCGCGCGCCGGTCCCGATGTCGGTGGCATTGAGCTCGACGAGGTAGCTGCCGTCGGGCCGGGCGTGGGCCCGGGCGGTGGAGGGTGCAACGTAGACGGGGTAGGTGGCGGCGGCGACTCCGCTGCCGCCGAGGAGCGGCCCGTCGCGGCGCGGCGTACGCGCGGCGGCCCAGCCGAAGCGGCTCGCGCCCTCCCGCAGGCATTCCACGAGGTGGCGGCTGCTGAAGGGCCTGCCGCTGTCGGGTTCGGTGGTGGGCTCGTTGCGGATGCGGAGCTCGACGGGGTCGATGCCGAGGGCGTCGGCCAGTTCGTCCATGGCCGATTCGAGGGCGTACATGCCGGGGGCCTCTCCCGGGGCGCGCATCCACGAGGGGGTGGGCACGTCCAGGGCGACGACGCGATGGGTGGTGCGGCTGTCGGGGACGGCGTACATGACGCGGGCGGGCACGGCGGCCTGCTCGACGAACTCCGTGACGCGGGAGGTGTGGGTGGTGACCTCGTGCGTGAGTGCGGTGAGGGTGCCGTCGGGCCGGGCGCCCAGTCCGATCCGGTGCAGGGTGGGTGCCCGGTGCCCGACCACGGTGGGCAGGTGGCGCCGGGGCAGGGCGAGTTTGACGGGGCGTCCGGTGTGCCGGGCGGCCATGGCGGCCAGGACGACGTGCGGCCGCGGGGTGCCCTTGCAGCCGAATCCGCCGCCGACGTGTTCGGAGACGACGGTGATGCGGTCCTCGGGAAGATCGAACAGCGAGGCCAGGGCCGCGCGGACCGGTCCCGCCCCCTGGCTGGAGTCGTACACGGTCAGGTGTCCGCCGGCGGCGTCCCAGTCGGCGGTGGCGGCGTGCGGCTCCATGGGGTGGTTGTGCAGCGGCGGCACCGTGTAGGCGCAGTCGACCCGTACGGGCGCGGCGGCCAGCGCCGCGTCGGGGTCGCCCTGTTCGCGGTGGGCGGGGTAGCCGCCGTTGACCTCCTCGGGCGTGTACGCGCCGGGGTGGTCGGCGCTCAGCAGGGCATCGTGTTCCTCGGCCGCGTAGGTGACGCGGACCGCTTCGGCGGCGGCCCGTGCACCCTCCGGGGTGTCGGCGATCGCGAGCGCCACGTACCAGCCGCGGTGCGGGACCTCCGTGTCCTGGAGGGTCTGGAGCGTGGGGTCGTCGGACGGGCCCAGGCGTGGCGCGTTGTCGGGGGTCAGGACGGCGAGTACGCCGGGCAGGCGCAGGGCGGCGCCGGTGTCGACGGCGGCGACACGGCCTCGGGTGACGGCGGCGGGCACGGGCCAGGCGTAGGCGCAGCCGGGCGGGGTGTGGTCGGCGGCGTACCGCGCGGATCCCGTGACCTTGTCCAGGCCCTCCGCCCGGACGACCGGGGCACCCAGTGCGGTGTGGGGGCGCATTCCCTGCTCCTCTTCGTGTTCGGGGCCGGCTGCTACGGGGTGCGGGCGCGGCCGTCCGCACGGTGGGCGAGGCCGGTGATCGCGTCGCAGGCGAGATTGCGGGCGAGCTCGACCTTGTAGGCGTTGTCGCGCAGGGGCCGGGCCGGGGCCAGTTCCTCGTCGACGGCCCGGCGGACGGTGTCGGCGGTCGGGGCGGCGCCCGTGAGCCGCCGCTCGGCGGTGGTGGCCCGCCAGGGGCGGTGGGCGAGCCCGCCGAAGGCGATCGCGATCCGCCGGACGAGACCGCCGTCGGGGTCGAGGTCGAGGACGACGGCGACCGAGGCCAGCGCGAAGGCGTACGAGGCCCGGTCGCGGGCCTTGCGGTAGCGGGAGACGGCGCCGGGGGCCGGGGCGGGCAGGAGCACGGCCGTGATGATCTCCCCGGGCCGCAGGACGGTGTCCTGCTCGGGCCGGTCGTCGGGCAGCCGGTGGAAGGCGGTGGCCGCCACCGTACGGGTGCCCTGCTCGCCGTACAGCTCGATGTCGGCGTCGAGCGCGGCGAGTGCCACCGCCATGTCGGAGGGGTGGGTGGCGATGCAGTGTGCGGAGTGCCCGAGCACGGCGTGATCGCGGTGGACCCCTTCGAGGGCGGCGCAGCCGGAGCCCGGCTCGCGCTTGTTGCAGGGCTTGGTCACGTCCTGGAAGTACGTGCACCGGGTGCGCTGCAGCAGGTTGCCGCCGGTGGTGGCGACGTTGCGCAGCTGGCCGGACGCGCCGGCGAGCAGGGCCTGCGCGAGTACCGGGTACCGGGAGCGTACGAGGGGGTGGGCGGCGACGTCGCTGCCCCGGGCGTTGGCTCCGATGCGCAGCGCGCCCCCCGGGTGTTCCTCGATCCCGTCCAGCGGGAGCCGGGAGATGTCGACGAGGGCCGCGGGGCTCTCGACGCCGAGTTTCATCAGGTCCACGAGGTTGGTGCCGCCGCCGAGGTAGCGGGAGCCCGGGTGCGCGGCGTGGGCCTCGGCCGCTTCCCGCAGGCTGGTGGGGCATACGTAGGCGAAGGGCTTCATGCGATCACGTCCGCTACGGCTTCGACGATGGCGGGGTAGGCGCCGCAGCGGCAGAGGTTGCCGCTGAGCCGTTCCCTGATCTCCGCCGCGGTCAGGGTCACCGGGCCGGGCTCGGCGAGGTCTTCGGCGGAGGTGGCGTGCGAGGGGTGCCCGGCGGCGGCTTCGGCGAGGGCGCCGACAGCGGAGCACAGCTGGCCGGGGGTGCAGAAGCCGCACTGGAAGGCGTCCCGCTCGCGGAATGCCTGCTGGAGCGGGTGGGGGCCGCCGCCTTCCCCGGTGTCGGCGAGGCCTTCCACCGTGGTGATCTCCGCGCCGTCCTGGGCGACCGCGAGCAGCAGGCAGCTGTTGGCCCGCCGCCCGTCGACGAGCACGGTGCAGGCGCCGCACTGGCCGTGGTCGCATCCCTTCTTCGCTCCGGTCAGGTCCAGGTGCTCGCGCAGGGCGTCGAGCAGGGTGACGCGGTGGTCCAGCCCGAGGACGTGGTCCGTGCCGTTGACGCGGAGGGTGACGCGCGAGCTGTGCTCGGAGGTGGCGGGCGCGGTGGTGACCGCGGTGGCCGCGGGGGTGGGCGATGCGGTGGGCGATGCGGTGCGGGCGGTCGGGGCGCCCGGGGGCGGCGGATCGGCATCGCCGACGGGGTCTGTTCCACGCACCACGGCGATCTCCTTTCGGATTCCGGTCGAGATCTGGATGTCCCACTGACCTCGGATGTCCCATCGGATGTCCAGCCTGGTCCATCTCATGTGCCCCGGCATCCGCGCCGCCGTCCGGAGGGCCGTCATGTTTCGCGTGAGGGAGACCGGTAAGGCGCAGCGCATGGTGCGATTCGGATACACGATGATGACCGAACAGGCCGGCCCCCGCGAGCTGGTGGAGCACGTGGTCGGCGCCGAAGAGGCGGGATTCGACTTCTCCGTCACCTCCGACCACTACTTTCCGTGGCTGGCGGCCCAGGGGCACGCTCCTTACGCGTGGAGCGTCCTCGGCGCGGCCGCGCAGGCGACGTCGAGCATCCCGCTGATGACCTACGTGACGTGCCCGACGATGCGCTACCACCCGGCCGTGGTGGCGCAGAAGGCGGCGACGATGCAGCTGCTGTCCGGCGGGCGCTTCCGGCTCGGCCTGGGGTCGGGTGAGAATCTCAACGAGCACGTCGTGGGCCCCGGCTGGCCGGCCGCGCACGTCCGGCTGGAGATGCTCGAAGAGGCGGTGGAGATCATCCGCGCACTCTTCGAGGGCGGTTCGGTGAGCCGTCACGGCCCCTACTTCGACGTCGAGAACGCGCGTCTCTGGGACCTTCCCGACGAACCTCCGCCCCTCGGCATCGCCGTCTCCGGGGAACGGTCCTGCGCGCTCGCCGGCAGGCTGGCGGACTTGGTCGTCGCGATCAAGCCCGACAGGGAGCTGCTGGACGCCGTCGACCGCGCGGGCGGGCGCGGAAAGCCGCGCGTGGGCCAGCTGCCGGTCTGCTACGACACCGACCGCGATACGGCCGTCAAGCGTGCCCACGAACAGTTCCGCTGGTCGGTGGGCGGCTGGCGGGTCAATGCCGAGCTGCCCGCTCCCGGCTCCTTCGAGCAGGCGACCGAATGCGTCCGCCCGGAGGACGTCGCCGAGTCGATTCCGTGCGGGGATGACGTGGACGCCTTCGTCGAGGCCGTACGCCCTTACGTGGACGCCGGATTCACCGACGTCGCGCTCGTACAGGTGGGCGGCCAGCACCAGCGGCCGTTCCTCGACTGGGCCGCGTCGACCCTGCTGCCCGCCCTGCGCGAGATCCGCCCGGCGGACCCGACCGGGTGAACGGGGGCACGGGCGAAAGGCCCGGGCCGCGCGGGCCGAAGGTCCCGGAGTGAGCGCCGAAGGTCCTCGGCGCTCTTTCGGCATGCTTGGCCGGCGGATGACGGGGCAGATGCAGTCAGCCTGAAGCCGACGGAAGGAAGGCATCGTGCCCAGTTCCACCACAGCCGCACGCCCCGCCACCGGCCCCGCCGTCCCCCCGGGCACCGGTGCGGCCGGGCATCGGCCCGACCTGCCGCCGACCGGTGCCGAGCTGCCCCGCATCACCCGTGCGCACCAGGTGGCGCCGGCCGATGCGCGGGAGCTTTCGAAGCTGTTCTTCGCGCGCCTGCGGAGCGTGCCGGAGGGCACCGCCGAGCACCAGTACGCGCGCAATACCCTCATCGAGATGAACATGGCCCTGGTCCAGTTCGCCGCTCGGGGCTTCCGCAGCCGCACGGGAACCGGAGCCGGGGCCGGCGCGGAGATGGAAGACATCATCCAGGCGGGCACGATCGGCCTCATCAAGGCGATCGACCGCTTCGAACCCGACCGCGAGGTCGAATTCTCCACGCTCGCCCTCCCCTACATCACCGGCGAGATCAAGCGGCACTTCCGGGACACCACCTGGGCGGTACGCGTCCCCCGCCGACTGCAGGAACTCCGCCTCGACCTCGCCAAAGGCCGGGACGATCTTTCCGCGACCCTGGGCAGATCCCCCACCGTCAAGGAGATGGCCGATCACCTGGGCCTCGACGAGGAAGCGGTCGTCGAGGGGCTCGTCGCGGCCAACGGCTACTCCACCGAGCCGCTGGAAGCCCCCGCGCAGGGCGAGGAGGACTCGGCGTCGGGGCGCACGGCCCGTGCCCTGGCCGATGTCACGGGTGAGAGCGACCGGGCCATCGAGCTCTTCGAGGACATGCACGCGCTCGGCCCCCTGTTGCATCAGCTCGACGAACGGGACCGCAGGATCTTGTACCTGCGGTTCGGGCAGGAGATGACCCAGTCCGAGATCGGCGGCGAACTCGGCATCAGCCAGATGCAGGTCTCGCGCCTCCTGACGCGCATCCTGACCAGACTGCGCACGGGCATGCTCGCCGCGTAGCCGCGGCCGGTACGGCCGAGCGCTGCTTCCCGAACGGGTGAGGACCGATGACCCCTCTGATCCCCCAGGACCCGGACACGCTCAAAAAGCTCCTCGCCCGCGAGGTGAGAGCCCTGCGGGAGGCCGCGAGCCGAGAAGCGGGAGTACGGGTCGAAGAGGACCCGAAGCGGCCTGCGGCGGACGGATCGGGGCAGACCTGCCCGTGCGGCGGTGGTGAGGGGGCGGCGCATGCCTGCGGCGACGGCGGCGACGAACATGATCCGTGGGCGTGCATCTGCGCCGCCCTGCCCGCCATCCCGTTGTCGGCGGCGCTGCTCGTGCCCGTACGCGACGAGGCGGAGCGGATCGTGGACTTCGTGGTCCAGGCCGGCAACCACGTCCGCGCGGCCGAATGGCTCGACGCCCCCGATCTCCAGATCGGCCGCCGGCTGCTGGAGGTCCAGCCCGGCGCGGCGGCCGGTGGACTGATCGGCGCTCTGGACGGGGTACTGGCCGGCGGGCGCGCCCTCAAGGCGTACGCCGTGGACTACACGGAGCGGCGCAGTGACGGTCTGCACCGCACGAAGCTGCTGTACGACGCGGCCTCCTGCGGGGACAAGGTGCTGGCCACGTGGCGGCCCGCCCACAACCGCATGGAGCTGCTCTCGCTCGACGCCCAGTACATCGCGTCCATGGGCTGGGGCACCTGGGACCTGCTCTCCGGGGACATCACCTGGTCCGAGGGGCTGGCCTCGATCTTCCGCACGGAGCCGGCACGTCCCCTGTCTCTCGGGGAACTGTGCGACACCGTCCTGCTGGAGGACGTCCCCCGCTTCGGCAAGCTGCTGATGGCGCTGGTCGACGGGGAGGAGCCGCCTGGAGCCGAGATCCGCTTCAGCGTGCTCGGCGAGGTCCGCACCCTGCACCTGGTGGGGCATCCGGTCATCGCGACGGACGGCCTGCCGTGGTCGGTGCACCTCATCGCCCGGGATCTGACGCCCCAGGTGCGCAGCCGGCAGCGGCTCGCCGCGACCCGGCGCCAGCGGGAGCAGCTGCGCGAGGAGGCGGCGGCCGAGCGGCGGGTGGCTTCCGCTCTGCGGGAAGCACTCGTACCGAGCCTGTCGGCGGAACTGGCGCAGCTGGGCATGTCCGTCGCCGCCTCGTACCTGCCGGCCGACGCCGAGCCCGCGGTGGGTGGCGACTGGTACAAGTGCCGCCTGCTGCCCGACGGCCGGGTCCTGCTCGCCATCGGCGACGCGTGCGGTCACGGCCTGAGCGCGGTCGCCCGGATGGCGCAGCAGCGCCACGCCCTCGCGGGCCTCGCGCACGCGCCGGGGACCCATGCGGGACAGCTGACCACCTGGCTCAACGAGCTGCTGTGCGCCGACCCGACCGCCGAGACGGCGACCGGCATCATCGGGCACATCGACGCCCAGCGGCGCTTCCGGTGGGCGTGCGCGGGCCATCCGCCGCCGCTGCTGCTGCGCGACGGGGTGGCCATGGTGCTGGACACGGAGCACCGCGGCCCTCTGTTCGGGCTGCTGCCGGGGCACGAGTACGCGACCGCGACCGTCGACCTGCGCCCCGGCGATCTCCTGCTGCTCTACACCGACGGCATGGTCGAACGGCGCGGCGAGGACATCGCGTACGGCATCGACCTCCTGCGCAAGGTGCTGATGACCTGCGGCGGGCTCAGCGCGCAGGAGTCCCTCGACCGCATCATGGAGGCCTACACGCCCGAGGAGCACGAGGACGACACCTGCCTGGTGGCCGTGGGAGTCGGGAGCCGTCACTCCGTGTGAGGCTTCGAGATGCGCCCGCGCGGGGCTGCTGATTCTCTGGATCCGCCCGCTCTCCCCACAGACGCAAGGAGCGATCATGAGCGTTGCAGGCGACGAATCCCGCGGCCGGTCCCAGCAGATGCGTGCCAAGGCCCAGGAACTGAACGAGGCGGCCGAGCGGTCGACCGACCCGGAGGAGCGCCAGCGGCTGCACGACAAGGCCCGCCGGCTCCAGGAGCAGAGCGAGCGCGAGAAGAACCTGGACGACCGCGGTATGGACCCGATGTAACCCGGTCTCGCTCCGCGCCGTCGGCCGGTGGCCGCCGCGACCTCCGGGTCGCGGCCGGACCACCGGCCGACGGCGCGTGGCCGTTCCGCGGCGGGCTACCGGACGCGCGGGATGTGCTGGGTGACGCAGTGGACGCCGCCGCCGCCCCAGGCCAGGGTGCGCGAGGGAGCGCCGACCACCTCGTGCCCGGGGAAGAGGGAGCGGAACTGCGCGAGGGCGAGGGCGTCGGCCGGTTCGCCGGCGGTGGGTACGACGACGCTGCCGCTGGTCAGGTAGTAGTTCGTGTAGCTGAAGGTCTCCACCATCAGTCCGCTGTGGCGGAAGTGCGGCTGGTGGTGCATCTCCACCACCTGGAAGCGGCGGCCGCGGGCGTCGGTCGCGGCGTCGAGGACCGCCTTGTTGGCGGCCATCCGCGCGTGGTTGGGGTGGGTGGGGTCGGGCTGGGTGTGCAGGAGGAGCCTGGCGGGGCCGAGGTAGGCGGCGACCAGGTCGACGTGGCCGTTGGTGACGTCGTCGTTGTGGAGCCCGTACGGCAGCCAGATGACCTTGGTCGCTCCGTACGCGGCGAGCAGCGTGGCTTCGATCTGCCCGCGGGTCATGCCGGGGTTGCGGTTGGGGTGGAGCAGGCATTCCTCGGTGGTGATGAGGGTGCCCTGTCCGTCGGTGATGACGGCGCCGCCTTCCAGGACCATGTCGACCGGTGTGCGCGGGTCGCCCAAGTGCGCGCAGACGCCCACGGGAAGGAGGTCGTCCTTGTCGTAGGGGTACTTCTCGCCCCATCCGTTGAAGGCGAAGTCGAGGCCGGCCCGGTGGGTGTTCGTGGCGTCGACCGTGAAGACCGGCCCGGTGTCCCGGGTCCAGCAGTCGTTGACCGGGTAGTCGACGATCGTCACCGAACTGCCGCACTGTTCGCGTGCCTGCGCCGTCGTTCCCGGTTCGCAGACCATGATCACCGGCTCGAAGCGGGCGACGGCCTTGGCGATGCCGGCTATCTCGGCCTGGACGTCGGCGAGGAGTCCGCCCCAGCCGATCGTCCTGTCCCAGGGCCAGGCCATGACGCAGCCGGAGTGCGGCTCCCACTCGGCCGGTGCGTGGTGCGGTTCCTCGCTCGCCTGCAGTGGGTCGGAGGCGGCGGTTCGGGGGGCGCCGGTGAGTGAGGCGGCGCTCTGCGCGGCAGCGGCCCGGCCTCCGAAGAGGGGAACGGCGGCGGCGGTGAGGGCGGCGGCTCCGAAGCCGCGCCGGGTCATTCGTGGCAGGGGCATGACATGACTCCTTGGGTGAGGACGGTCCCGGGTCTTCAGCTGGGAGGGGATCAGGAACGCTCGGCGGCGAGCACGTCGGCGGGCGCGTCGGCGGACAGGTCGGCGGGCGCGTCCGTACGCCCGGCCGCGCGCTCCTCACGTGCCTGCGCGGCGCGCAGCGTGTTCTGCGGCTTCTTAACCGTCAGGTAGACCAGCCCGGCCGTGATCACCGCTCCGATCCCCAGAAGGCCGGCCCAGATCTGGTACCAGGGGGCTCCCGGCGGGGCGAGGATGGCGCGCGGCCAGCAGACGTTGACCACCTCGAAGGCGGTCCACAACACCGCCAGCACATTGAGGAAGGTGCCCTTGCGGCCCAGCCGGATGTGCCCGGACGGGACCCAGGCGCCCCGCAGGCGGGCGATCAGAGCCGCCAGGCTGACCAGGAAGAACGGCAGGAAGGTGGCCGCGGTGCCGAAGGCGATCAGGCTGCCGATGGCGGTGGCGTTCAGACCCAGCAGCAGGCCGGTGCAGCTGACGAGGGTGGAGGCGATCAGGCCGCCGATGGGCGCCTGGCGCCGGTTGACCTTGCGCACCTGCCGGGAGAAGGGGAAGACGCCGTCGCGCGCCAGCGAGTACACACCGCGGGCGGCGCCGCCCTGAGAGGCCATGGCGCAGGCGAGGAACCCGATCAGGACCACGAGCACGAAGGGCTTGTCGGACCAGGAGCCGAATGCGGTGGTGACGGCGGTGGTCACCGGGTCGAGGTCCTCACCCGCGACGACGGCCGCCGGGGAGGGGTGCGCGAGGGCGACCGCCATCGCGTTGAGGATGACCACCAGGCCGACGCTGAGCAGCGCCCACCACATGGCGCGGGGCACCTTGCGGCCGGCGTCCTTGGTCTCCTCCGCGGTCGACACGCAGGCGTCGAATCCGATGAAGCCCCAGCCGGCGACGGCGAGGACGGCCAGGAACGCCATCACGGTCGATCCCCCCGACAGCGCTTCGGCGCCGAGGGTCTCGGTGAACATCGAGAATCCGTGCTCGCGGAAGAACAGCAGGAGCGCGAAGCCGACCAGCACGGAGGCGATGGCCTCGGCGGCGATGCCCAGCGAGACGAACCAGCTCAGGATCCTGATGCCGTAGGCGTTCACCAGCATGCAGGCCAGCAGGATCCCGGCGGCCACCGCGACCATGGCGCCCGGTGTGGGCACGACCCCGACGAGCGCGAAGACCCAGGGGGCCGCGAGATACGCCACGGTGGTGTTGCCGAACATCACGGCGAACTGCCATACCCAGCCGCTCATCCAGCCGAAGGACGGGCCGAGCAGCCGGCGCCCCCACTGGTAGGGCCCGCCGGCCAGCGGCCACTGGGAAGCCAGCTCGGAGTAGACGTTGACGACCAGGCACTGACCGAGGAGCACGATCGGCAGCGCCCATACCCACGCGGGCCCGGCGATCATCGTGCCGACCATGGAGACGGCGTACAGGGCGACCACGGGCGAGACCACGGCGAAGCCCATGGCGATGTTCCCGAGGATGCCGAGGCTGCGGTTCAGCTCCTGGGTGTAGCCCAGATCGTTCAGGCGGGCGGCGTCGGTGTCCCGCGGGGTGCCCGGGTCCGGACAAGCGGAGGGAAGGTCTGGCATGTGCACCTCATACGGAGGGGGAACGGTCGGGGCGGCCGACGTGCGTTCCGGAAGCTAAATCTAACGTTGTTAGGTATCGGGATTGCGGGGACCATAACCCGCCCCGGACCTCTTGGGAAGACCTTCCGTACGGGTAACCTGACGGCGGACAACAAGGGGGAGCACACCGTGGGCCGACCGAACCAGCCGCTGCTCAGCCGCGGGATCATCGGGCGCGCGGCCCTCGAACTCCTCGACGAGGAGGGGCCCCAGGCCCTGAAGATGCGCACGCTCGCCGACCGCCTCGGGGTCAGGGGCGCATCCCTCTACCACCACGTCGCGTCCAAGGACGACGTCCTGGACGCGGTCTCGGAACTGATCAACGAAGAGATCGATCTGAGCCCGCTCGACGACCCGCGGTGGCGGGACGGGATCGCCGCGTACGCCCGCGGCTACCGCCGCGTCTACCTGCGCCATCCGAACGCGATCGCGCCCGCCGCCCGGCGCAGGGTCGAGGCGCACCGGGCCCTGCGTGGCTACGACGCGCTGCTGCGCGCCCTCATGCGGGCCGGCTGCACTCCGGCCCGGGCTGCCGAAGCCGCCGCCGCCATCGACTACCTGGTCCTCGGCTCCGCTCTGGAGACCTTCAC
Organism: Streptomyces sp. NPDC003038; assembly: GCF_040611115.1. NCBI lineage: Bacteria > Bacillati > Actinomycetota > Actinomycetes > Kitasatosporales > Streptomycetaceae > Streptomyces > Streptomyces sp. NPDC003038. The sequence continues at coordinate 223,413 of NZ_JBEXNN010000002.1, read as the reverse complement.
CGCGGGATTCACCCGCTCCGCCGACGAGTACCGCCCGGCCTATCCGGCCCTCGCCGACTCACTCACCGACGCGGCCGCCACCGGAGGCGGCCTCGCCTCGCTCGACGACCGCGGTTTCGAACTGGGCCTCGGCCTCGTCCTCGACGGCCTCGCCGCACAGTCATCGGCCACAGCCGGCTGACAGGGACGGCCGAACGGGCGGCGAGGCCGTCGAGGACGCCTAGGACGCGCCCGCCACCCGTTCGCTCTTCACACCGTCGCCGCCCCTATCGGCGCACGTCCCAGACGACCGTGGACCGCAGGGTGCGGGAGATCTCCGGGTCGCGGACCGAGGGGGTCCGGTCTTCGGCCGTGACGGACAGCCTGTGGGTGCGCAGGTCGAGCATCCACAGGTCCGCCACCCGCACCTCGGTCCGGCCCTCCAGCCACCTCAGCTCCCTGCCGTCCAGGTACCACCGGACCACCGGCTGACGGCCGTCGGGGCCGTGCAGCCGGGGCACGGCGACCTTCGCGGTCCGGCCCGTCCGCAGCGTGCGGCCGGTCGGGGTGAGCGGGGTGGCGATCCGCACGTGCTGGTAGAAGCCGGCGACCATCGACTCGACACCCGGCAGGTTGAACGGCTTGCCCAGGACCCGCATCATCGAGTTGTCGGTGGGCCGGTAGAGCCCGGTGACGAAGTAGCCGCCGCCCTCGTACGCGCCGACCGCGCCGCCGTCGGGCGACTCCTCGCCCAGCCAGCGGTACCACTTGGCCCGCTGCCGGGCCATCCGGTCGGCCGTCAGCGTCGAGCTGTTGGAGTCGGCGGGCTCGCGGCCGGTGTACTTCTCGTATTCCGGGGAGCCGGTGTAGAAGTACTCGTCGGCGAGCTTGCCCAGCGAGTGCCCGGTCTCGTGGATGGCGACCTGGCCGGACTTCGGGTGTCCGGACGAGGCGGTCGATATCCCCTCGTAACCGAGGGTGGCGCTGGGCTCGTTGTAGCCCGCGCCGCCGTACTTCGTGCTGTTGGCCAGGACGATGACGAGGTCGGCCTCGGGCACCTTCGCCACATACGCGTCCACCTTGGGCTGGTCCACGCAGAGCAGCCGCTCGATGCCCTCGCACCAGAAGTACGAGCCGAGGGCGGTGTCGCGAACGGTGCCGGCGTCGGGGTCACCCGAGACGCCGGACGCGGCGGAGACGGCATCCACCGTCCAGACGTTGAAGAGGTCCTGATAGGTCGTGTACGGCTCGACCGCCGTCACTTCGGCCCACTTCTGCCGCGCGTCGGCATGGAACCGGGGCAGCTCGTCGGCCGTGTAGCCGTCGCCGATGACCACGATGTCGAGGCGGTCCGCGATGGAGCCGTTGTCGACCAGTTTGACGACTTCACCGTCGGCCGCCCGCTCGGCCTCCGTGAGCCGGGGCGCGGCCTCGGCCCGGCCGCCGGCCGGTACACGGACGTGGCCGGATCCGGCGTCGCCGCCGTGCTCCGGCCCCGGTATCTCGACCTCCACCCGGGTTTCCGCCGGCGCGTCGGTTCCGTCGGCCGTGGCCGCCGCACCGGCGGGTCCGGCCGCCAGCAGCACGGCGGTCGCACAGGCCGCCGCGACGGCCGCGCGCAAGGCTGCGCGGATGGCTGAGTCCATGAAGTCCTCCCCCGGAAAGAAAGTTAAGTGGCTTGTTAAGCGCAATGAATCGGCTGCTTAAACTAAGTGGCGCGCGGGGCGTGCGCAATGGCCTTCTCCCCCTGGATACTGGGGAGTTCGAGCAACCTGGGGGATTCCATGGACGAACCGGCCGAGATCGGCAGCCGAGTTCAGCGCATGCGGATGGAGCGCGGCCTGACCCAGAGGCAGTTGGCCGAGCCCGCATACACGTCGGCCTATGTGTCGACCCTGGAGTCGGGCAAGGTACGGCCCTCCGAGACCGCACTGCGCTTCCTCGCCGGGCGCCTCGGCACTTCCTACGAGGAGCTGGCCACCGGACGCCCCGCCCATCTGGCCACCGAGCTGCGGCTCGCCCTCACCGACGCCCAGCGGACGCTCGCGACCGGCGCGGCCGGAGCGGCCGACGAGGCCTCCGCCCGCTACCGGCACCTGCTGGGCGACGCGGAGCGCCTCGCACTCGTCCCCGAGCAGGCGGAGGCCCTGCTCGGACTCGGCGACTGCGCCCTGGAGGCGGGCGAACTACCCGAGGCCATAAGGCACTTCGAGGCGGCCGAACGCCTCCTGAGCGACGAGCCGCTCCCCCGCCGCGCCCGCCCGATCCGCGGTCGCGCCGTCGCGCACCTGCTCGCCGGAGAGCTGCGCTACGCCTGCTACCTCCTCGAATCCACCATCGACGAACTGGGCACGAGCGGGCTCGCCGACCCCGAGGCGCTGGTGCTGCTCTACGCCGCGATCATCGGTCCGTACATCGACATGGGCGCCCACGCCCGCGCCGCGCACGCCGCCGAACTCGCGCTCGCGCTGGCTCCGCAGGTCAGCGATCCGGCGCTGGTGGCGGGCATGCACCGGCAGGTCGCGCGGACGTTCCTCGCCGAGGGGCGGGTCGCCGACGCCGACGCCTCCCTGGCCAAGGCCCAGACGATCTACGGGCAGCTGCGGCTGAAGACCGACCTGGCGCACTGCCACTGGATGCGCGGCTACGTACAGGCGCAGAACGGCCGGCTGGAGTCGGCGGAGCGGGAACTGCGCACGGCGCGCGAGATGCTGTCGGCCAGGCGCGCCGCCCTGTACACCGCCCAGGTGGAGGTCGAGCTGGCCGACGTACTGCGGCGGCTCGGCCGGTACGAGGAGGCCGCCGAGCTCCTTTCGGCGCTGCTGGAACTGGAGCTGGGCGACCACCACGGAGCCGTGCACGCGGGCGGCGCGCACCGGCTGCTCGGTCTCATCGCCGAGGAGCGCGGGGAGACCGATCGCGCCGAGGAGCACTACGTACAGGCACTGGCCCTGCTGGAGCGCAGCGGGGCCTCGGGCGACCTCGCCGATCTGTGCCGGCTGCTGGGTGACCTGCTGCGGCGTACCGGCCGGACCGAGGCGGCCCTCGACGCGTACCGCACGGGGCTGGGCCACCGTGCCGCGCCCGGCACCACCACCTTGGGCCCGGCCCCCGCCGCCCCCGCGTTCCTCCTGAGGTGAGCGCTCAGTGGTTCTCGGTGGGCTGGAGGTCGCGCGGGATCAGGGTCCAGGTCGTGGCCGCGGCGATGACCGCGAGCGCTCCGGCCATGAGGAACGCCGGAGTGATCGCGGCGGTGTAGGCCTGGGAGGCGGTGTCGATCAGTGCCTGGCCGACGGCGCCGCCCAGCTGCTCGGCGATGTGGGCGGCCTCGCCGACGGAGTCGCGCACCGACGCCGTGGCGGGCCCGTCCAGGCCGAGGGCGGGAAGGTTGCCGCGGTAGAGGGCCGCCGCGGTGGAGCCGAGGACGGCGACGCCCATCGCCGAGCCGAGCTCGTAGCAGGTTTCCTCGATGGCGGCCGCGCTGGACACCTCGTCCGCGGGCGCGGCGGAGATCAAGGTGACCGAGGCCACCGTCGTCGCCAAGCCGGCGCCCAGGCCCATGACCGTCAGCGCGACGGCGAACGCGGGGTAGCCGAGACCCGCGAACTGCTGGAGGGTCCAGGGCAGGGCCATACCGGCGGCCAGGACGACCAGACCGGCGCCGAGCACATGGCGGATCGCGAAGCGCTGCATCAGGGCGGGGGCCAGCATCGATGCGCAGATCAGCGCGAGCGGCGCGGGCAGCAACCGCAGACCGGCCTCCAGCGGGGTGTAGCCCTGGCCGTACTGGAACCACTGGGTGACGAGGAACAGGATGGCGCCCATGCCCACCATCGGCAGGAAGATGGCGGTGGCCGCGACACTGAAGGCGGGCTTGGCGAACAGCCGTACCTGCAGCAGCGGGTTGTCCAGGCGCAGCTGGCGGCGTACGAAGACGGTCAGCGCGACGGCGGCGACGAGGATCAGGGCCCAGGGCAGCGGGTCGGCGACACCGCTCTTGCCGAGCTGCTTGATGCCGCCCGCGAGGGCGAGCATGCCGACGATGGACTGACCCACGCCCCACCAGTCCCATCGGCCGGTGCTGAACGGCGCGCGCGATTCGGGAAGGTAGCGCAGGCCGGCCGCGACGATGAGGGCGGCGACGGGGAGGTTGAGGAGGAAGGCGGAGTGCCAGCCGTAGTCCTGGACGAGCAGTCCGCCGACGACCGGGCCGAAGGCCATGCCGCCGCCGAAGACGGCCGCCCAGACGGCGAGGGCGAAGGCGCGCTCCTTGGCGTCGGTGAAGACGCTGCGCAGGATCGACAGGGTGGACGGCATGATGGCCGCGCCGCCGACGCCGAGAAGGGCGCGGGCCGCGATCACGTGCCAGGCCTCGGTGGAGAACACGGCGATCAGCGAGGCCAGCGAGAAGATGCCGAAACCCGCCATGAGCAGCCGCTTGCGCCCCCAGCGGTCGCCGAGCGCGCCTGCCGTGACCAGGAGGCCGGACAGGGCGAGAGCGTAGATGTCGATGATCCACAGCTGTTGGACGGCGCCCGGCTGGAGGTCGCCGACGAGCGAGGGGAAAGCCACGTTGAGAATCGTGGTGTCCATCGAGATGAGCAGCAGGCTGCCCGAGAGGATTGCCAGGACGATCCACCGGCGGGGGTCCGGCGAGGGGGTGTACATGGGGTTCCGTTCAAAGGTGTGCGCGGGGCACGGGGACATCAGGGGTGGGGGGGGGGGTGTGGAGGTGATCGCGGGAGGGCGTTAGACGGCGGGCCGGGTCCCGCTGAGGAAGGACGTCAGGACCAGGTGGCCGATCTGGCGGGGGGCGAGGTGGCCGTCGCGTACGCCCTCGGCGGCCGCGTCGAGCAGCCCCCAGAGCGAGTACCAGATCCAGTACGGCGGCAGGTCGGCGCGCAGTCGCCCGAGCCGCTGGCCGAGCGCGAGGAAGCTCAGGGCCCGCTGGTCCTGCCGCTCCAGGCCGGCCCGGAAGTCCGGGTCGGCGAGCACGGTGGCGTCCCGCGCGGTGAAGCCGTAGAGGTGGGCGGCCGGCATCAGGGCGATGACCAGCTCTTCCAGGGCGGCGTCGAAGGCGGCCCCGTCGGCGTCGTCCGCGAGGTCGGCCGGAGCCAGGCACCCGTCGACCACCTGGATCGCCCGGACGGCGACGGCCTTCAGCAGGGCTTCCCTGGTCGCGTAGCGGCGGCTGAGCGTGGCGCGGCTGGTCCCGATGCGGGACGCGATCTGCACCATCGAGGCGCTGTGGTCACCGGCGAGGACGCGCGCGGCGCTGTCCAGCAGTTCTTCTTCGTGCACCATGGTGAGCCTCCTTCGCCTCGAACGATACAAAATTGTCTCGCATGAGGCAAGAGTGCCCAGTTCTTGTGGCCCGACGGGCTGGTGCGTCAGGTGAGCGGAGGACGCAGCGGAACACGCAGGGCGGAGTCTCCCCGCCCCCAGGCGTCGAGGAGAGCGGCACCGAGCCGCTCCTCCAGCAGGGTGGTGGCGTCCGCGCCGAAGGCGATGTCGTGTTCGAGGCCGGGCTCGTCCTCCAGCAGACCCGCGACGACCTCATGGCGCACGAGCTGCTCGTGCACGGCGTCCGCCTCGACGTGCTCGGCGTAGAAGTGCTCTGCGGCAGGCCCCGCGCCGAGCCGGCGCATGGCCGCGGCCATGCGCCGGGATCCGGGCGAGGAGGTGATCTCCACGCACGCGAAGTGGCCCACGAGGGCGCCGCGCAGAGCGCGGTGCAGCCCGAACAGCGACATGAGGTTCACGACGGCGATGGCCTGGACGGGGGCGGCGTCGAGATAGTGGCCGTACGCGCAGTCCAGGCCGAGGTCGTCCATCAGGCGGGCGAAGAGTACGGCGTGCATGCGCTCGGCACGCCCGGCGCCGAACTCGTCGTACTCGATGGCGACCATGGCCGCCTTCGCCCGGCCGCGCAGGCGCGGAATGACCCACACCTGGGGATCGGCCTCCTTGAGGTGGTACAGGGAGCGCAGGGCCGCGTACTCGCGCACCTGCCACAGCTCGCCGTGCCGTTCGAGGTGGGCGGAGACGCTGCCGGTGTGATCCACCGGTTCGGCCAGCAGCTCGTCGAAGACCTCGTCCACGGAACGGTTCCGCGCGGTGTCCTCCCGCACGGCGGCCAGGAAGCGGTCTTCGAGGGCGCGGCGCAGCCGCAGCAGCTCCGGGTCCCATTCGCGGGCTTCGCTCACATCCGCGAAACCCCGGTAGTGCAGTTCGTAGAGGACGTAGAGGGCCAGCTGCAGGTCGTCTCCGTACGGGTCGGCGGCGAGGATCCGCGCGGGTGCGGGAAGTGTGCGGAGTTCGTCGCGCAGCGCCGCGAGGACCGCCTCGGAGAGTGGGCCGCGCGGCTGGGGCAGGCGCGGCGACGCGCCGGTCCGGGCGGGGCCCGTCGGCCGGTGAGCGGGTGCGAGCGACATCCAGGACCTCCATCGACGGGGCAGCCGCAGCTGATCACCCAGCGGCTACCCCGTCTCCGCCGCACCACACGTGGCTGCGGACGCCCTGCCGGGCCGGGGGATCCCGGCCCGGCAGGTCAGATCCGCTCGACACCCTCCCGTCACCAGGAGGACTTGGTGACCCCTGGGAGGAAGCCGGCGTGCGCCTGCTCGCGCATCCGGACACGGGAGAGCCCGAACTTGCGCAGGTGTCCGCGCGGGCGCCCGTCCACGCTGTCCCGGTTGCGGACGCGGGTGGCACTGGCGTCACGCGGCTGACGCCTCAACTGCGCTGCGGCGGCGGCGCGTTCGGCCTCCGTCGAGGAGGACCGCCGGATGACCTCCTTGAGTTCCGCCCGCCGGGCGGCGTACCGCGCGACGAGCGCCTTGCGCTTCTCGTTCTGTGCGATCTTGCTCCGCTTGGCCATCAGACCTTCACCCCGCGCGCCCGGATGCGAGCCACGGCGCTCTCGATGCCGATGACGTCGACGGTCTTGATCGCCTTGGCGCTCAGCGTCAGGCGGACGTGCCGCCCCTCGCTCGGCAGCCAGTACCTCTTGCGCTGGATGTTGGGGTCGAAGCGGCGCGACGTACGCCGGTGCGAGTGGGAGATGTTGTTGCCGAAGCCCGGCTGGGCGCCGGTCAGTTGGCAGTGGGCGGACACGGTGTTACCTGCCTCTCATGGGGGACCCCCATATTGGTAATGGAAATCATTCCCATATACTAGCCCCATGGCACGCAACGAAGTACGCCCGATCATCAAGCTCCGCTCCACCGCCGGCACCGGCTACACCTACGTCACCCGCAAGAACCGCCGGAACGACCCGGACCGCATGGTGCTGCGCAAGTACGACCCGGTGGTCCGCCGGCACGTCGACTTCCGCGAGGAACGCTGACTCCTCCCCTCCCCCCCCCCGCTTCTGTCCCTGCCCCCTGTCTGCCCCTGCCCCTGCCCCTGCCCCTGCCCCTGCCTGAAGGACACCGACACATGCAGCCCGGAATCCACCCCGCCTACGGCCCCGTCGTCTTCCGCGACAAGGCCGCCGACTTCGCCTTCCTCACCCGGTCGACCGCCACCAGTGACAAGACGGTCGAGTGGGAGGACGGCAACACCTACCCCGTGATCGACGTGGAGATCTCCTCGCAGAGCCACCCCTTCTACACCGGCACCGCCCGCGTCCTCGACACCGCCGGGCGCGTCGAGCGCTTCCAGCGCCGCTACGGGAGCAAGCCGTGACCCTGGCCGTCGTCATCGTCGGCGGGCTCCATTCCGACGCCCGCCGGTCCACCGTCGAAGAACTGCTCGCCACCGTGCCGGGCAGTGTCGCCCTGCACCACGACCTCTCCACCGCGGCCGAGGGCACCGTACGGCGCACCGTGCGCGATGCCTCGGGCCCCGTCGGGTCCGGCGAGGCACCGCTCGTCAACGACTGCGCCTGCTGCGCCCTGCGCGAGGACCTGGTACCGGAGCTGTGGCGGCTGGCCGCGGACGGGCTGACCCGGCTCGCCGTGGTCGAGCTGTGGGACTCCGTCGAGCCGAGGGCCATGGCCGAGGTCGTCGCCGCGCACGGCGGTGACGCACTGGACCTCACCAACGTGATCACCGCCGTCGACCCCGGCCTCGTCCTGCCCTACCTCGCCAACGGCGACGACCTCGCGGACGCCGGTCTCGCCGCGGCGGCCACGGATCAGCGGACGGTCGGGGACACCTGGGCCCGGCAGCTCGAATACGCACCCGTCCTCGCGCTCGTGGACAGCGCGGACGCGGACGACGAGGACCGTGCACTGCTCGCCCAGCTCCACCCGACCGCCCGCCGAGTGCCCCTGGACGCCGGGTCGGGTGAACTGGCCCGGCTCGCCTTCGCCGGATTCGACACCGAGGCGGCCGCCGCCGCCCAGCACCCGGCCTGCGCGCTCCTTCCCCAGGAGGCGGACGAAGCCGGGGTGGCCACCCTCGTCTGGCACCGGAACCGCCCGTTCCACCCGGAGCGGCTATACCGGGCGCTGGAGGACCTCACCTGCGCCGCGGCCCGCAGCCGCGGCCGGTTCTGGCTCGCGGACCGCCCCGACACCCTGCTGGCGTGGGACGCCGCGGGCGGCGCGCTGTGCGTGGAGGACAGCGGCCCCTGGCTGGCGTCCCTCCCGGACGCCGCCTGGGAGATGGTGCCTCCCGTGCGCCGGGCCGCGGCCGCCCTCGGCTGGCACCCGGAGCACGGTGACTGCTGCCAGCACCTGGTCTTCACCTCGCCCGGCCTCGACCGGGACGGGCTGGAGCAGCTCCTCGAGTCGTGCCTGCTGACCGACGCCGAGTTCACCGCCGGGCGCGAGGCGTGGAAGCGCCTTCCGGCCGCTTTCGACGCCCTGCTCGACCCCGTCTCGTAGCACCGCCTTCTCAGCTCCCCCGCTTCACAGCACCGTTTCACAGCACCGCTTCACAGCACCGTTTCGCAGAAACCGAGGAATCCGCATGGCTCGCCGTCAAGAGGTCCGCAAGCCCGTCAAGGCCCGTCCCAATCCCCTGGACGCCGCCAAGATCACCTACATCGACTACAAGGACACCGACCTGCTGCGGAAGTTCATCTCCGACCGCGGCAAGATCCGCAGCCGCCGCGTCACCCGGGTCACCGCCCAGCAGCAGCGGCGGCTCGCCGCAGCCGTCAAGAACGCCCGCGAGATGGCCCTGCTGCCCTACGCGGGCCGATGAGCCCGGCTCCGGCGGCCTGAGCCGTACAGGCCGCCGGAGCCCGTTCGCGCGTCCTGCCCGGTACCTACTCCCCGCGGCCCGTCACCAGGTCGCGCGCCCGGTCCACGAGACCGACGCCGGGCGCCAGCAGCCGGTTGGCCGGCGGGGTGTCGGGGGCGCCCGGGTGGGGGCGCGTCGGCGCGAACCTCTTGGCTCGCCGCACCTTGTCGCCGAGCGCGTGCAGGGCCTCCGGCGAACAGGCCTTGCGCAGCCGCGGAAAGAGGTTCTGCTCCTCGTCGCGCACATGACTGGCGATCTCGGCCTTGAGCTCGGCGATCCGGTGGTCGAAGTCCGGCCCCGCGCCGTCCACCCCCTCCAGTTCCTTCAGCATCCTCTCGACCCGGGCATGGTCGGCGAGCTCCTTGTCCGCGATGAGATCGCCGTCCGGGAAGTGCTCCCGTACCGTCGGATAGAGATGCTCCTCCTCCGCGACGGAGTGCCGGACGAGTTCGATCGTCAGCTGCTCTGCGATCTTCTGCCGTTCGAGCGCCGGGGTGGTGTGCTCGATCCTGCTGAAGAGTTCGTCCACCTCACGGTGGTCCGAGGTCAGTTCCGCGATGACGTCCTCGCCATGTCCCATGTCGTACTCCGTCTCCGTATCGGTCGGACCGCGGCCGGCAGAGCCTGCCGGCTGCTCTGCGGGTACCCGGGGAAGTGCCGCGCTAACGACGCGGCATGGGTGCCGGGAGCCCGGGTAGGCGAAGGGTCACGCACACCAGGGAGGTCAGGGAGGTCCCATGCGGGAAGAAGGCGGCAGCGGGCGGAGAGAGCGCGGCGACGGCCGGGACGAGAGCCCGCAGGAACGGGCGGACCGGCAGTGGCAGGAACTGGTCCAGGAGATACGCGTGGCGCAGACCGGCGTACAGGTCCTCTTCGGCTTCCTCCTGACCGTCGTCTTCACCCCGCATTTCCACGGCCTCTCGCAGACCGACAAGACGATCTACATCGTCACCGTCGTCCTCGGGTCCATGGCCACGGGCGCGCTGATCGGCCCCGTCGCCTTCCACCGCATCGTTTCGGGCCGCCGCATCAAGCCCCAGGCGGTCGCCTGGGCCTCGCGCCTCACCTTCACCGGCCTGCTCCTGCTGCTGGCCACCCTCACCTCCGCGCTCTTCCTGATCCTCCGGGTGGCGACCCACAACGCTTTCGCGCCCTGGCTGGTGGCGGGGGTCCTGGTGTGGTACCTGCTGTGCTGGTTCGTCCTGCCGCTGTGGGCCCGTATCCGCTACACCACCGGGGACTGACGGCGGCCCCTACCGAAAGGAGCGGAGTCATGGGTGACACGGGTGACACGGGTGACATGCGGGACAAGGCCCAACGAACGGGCAAGGGCCGCGAGGAGCAGGTGCGCGAGGCCCCCGCTCCCGATCAGCCGACGCGCGCCCGAAGCAAGGAGGAGTCGACCCGGCGGCGCGAGGACGAGCCGCCCAGGTCAGACGAGGGGCGCGCAGACGAGGGGCGCGGCCACGACGAGGAGGAGCCGCAGGGCTCGTAGACCGAGTGAGGCCCGCGGGCCGCGGGCCGGAAGACCATAGGGCCGCGGGCGCCTTAGTGGGCGCCCGCGGCCTCTTCGTCATCACCTGTACGGGCACGGGCACCCGAGCGGGTGCGGGACGGTGTCGTGGCACGCTGCGGGTGCCGGCGTACGTACTCGTGCTCCAATTCGTTCATCCGCTGCGTATGGGTGGCCAAGGCATCGTCCGACCCGTACAGCAGCGTCTCGTGGCGCGTGCGATGGATGGCCTCAAGCTCCTTGAGCAGTCGGCCCTCCTCCAGATTGCGCGCCGACGGGCCGCTGTCCTGTGCCGTCATGGCAGACGCACCTCCTTGCCCCTCAGGTGCCGGCTCACGTCTTGAGCAGACGGTCGAAGAACGAGCGGTAGTGCTGCAGAGCCAGCCGCAGGTCCTCCGTGGCGACCTCCTCGCCTCGGTCCCATGGGCCCTGCAGCTCCTTCTTGTGGTCCGAGAACGTCTTGGCGAGCGTCTGCATCACCTCCGCGACCAGCGTGTCCGCGGACCTGACCGCGTCCTGCGGGTCGTCGACGAACCTGCCTTGGATGTCACTCCACGCCCTGCGGTACTCCTCCGCATCCTTGCTGTCCAGGAGCGGCTTGTCCTGGGCATCGGACTCGGACACCGACCGCTCTTCCTCCCCGGCCGGTTCTTCGTCCCCCGCTGCCTGCTCCGCGTCCCGGTCGGTCGTGGCCTCACCCGGGAAGACGGCACTCTGCTCCGTCGTGTCCGCCGTTTCCGGCTGAGCCAGATCCTCCGTGCTCAGACCGCTCTCGCCGGGGAGGACGTCGGGGTCGCCGTGGTCCTGCATGTCATCGACCTCCTTGCTCACTCAGCAGTTCCTCGAACAGAGCCCGGTAGTGCACCATCGCCCCTCGGAGCTCCTCCGTGGTCGCCTTTCCTTCGCTGCTGCGCACATTGACGTCGTGCGCGGCTCGATAGTGCTTCAGCGTGTCGCCGTGTTCCACCGACAGGTCCCGCAGTTGCGTCTCGTAACCGTCGGTCGGGTAGCCGCGCTCTCTCATCAGCCGCGCCACCAGCTCGTCCGCCTGCGCGACGGCCCCTTCCGGACGGTCCACGAAGCGCTCCTGGACCTCGCTCCACTCGTCCGCGTACTGGCGGCGGCGCTCGGTCGGGAGCTCCTTGATCTCAAGCCCTGCGTGGCGTTCTTCACGGGCGCGCAGCTCGCGCTCGGCGGCCAGCCGGCCGCCTTCCTCATCGACCGTGCGCGTGTACTCGGATCCGAACCGGTCCTGCAGGTGCCGTCTGCGCGACAGCATCCACAGTCCGACGGCGAGGGCAATCAGTACGACCGCCGCGGGGACGATGATCGCAATGAGCGTGCCTGTTGACATGGGGGCCTCCATTTCCGGGGCCTTGTCGATTTGGTGTGCGGCTGCCCGCAGCCAAAGGGGGACAAACCCGGTCCCGGCCGAGATCCGCACGGATCCCCACGCCGCCGGGTCAGCCCGACCGGACCCAGAGCTGAACGTCCTTCTCCTGGTCTCCGGCCGCGGTCCCGCCCATGTCGATCGTGAAGGCCTCGGCCAACGCGGAGAGCACCTGATCGACCGCGCGGTAGCCGCCCTGGAGACCGACGCTCACCCGGCCGTCGAGATGCGCCGGAGCGGCCCGCACGCGGGGTTTGGCCACGTCCAGCGTCGCGGTCCACACCGTGGCGCGGCTTCCCGTGGCCGGCCGCGAATCGGTGGAGAAGGCGTGCTCCAGTACGTCCAGGACGGTGCGGCCGGCCTTCTCGGAGCAGTCGCTGACCGCGACCACCACCTCCTCAGAGGGCTGGTGCGATGCGGTGGTCATGGGGACTCCCTGTCTTTCCTGGACTCCGTGGTCTTTCCGGACGCCGTGGGCTTTCCGGACTCCGTGGACTGCCTGGGCCGGGAACTGGCTGGGCTCATGGAGCTGCCTGGGTCGGTGGGCCTCATCCGGGTGTCCTCGGGCTTCTCCGGTCTCCTCGGCTTCACTCCGCCCCGCCCTCGGGCTTCACTCCGCCTTGTCCAGGACCTCGGCGAACTCCCTGACCAGGGTCCGGCAGAACGCTTCCAGATCATCCGGCTTGCGGCTCGTGATCAGCGCGGCCGGCTGCGCGTGGCAGACCTGGACCTCCTCGTCCACCCATGTGCCGCCCGCGTTGCGGATGTCGGTCCTGAGGCTGGGCCACGAGGTCAGGGTCCGGCCGCGGACCACGTCGGCTTCCACCAGCGTCCAGGGGGCGTGACAGATCGCGGCGACGGGCTTGCCGGCCTCGAAGAAGCTCCGGACGAAGCCGACGGCCCGCTCGTTCATCCTCAGCGCGTCCGGATTGGCGACGCCGCCGGGCAGCACGAGCGCGTCGAAGGCGTCCGACGTGTCACCGGCCAGGACGTGGTCGACGGGGTAGGTGCCCGCCTTGTCGAGGTGGTTGACCGCGCGGATCCGGCCGGGCTTCGTCGAGACCAGCTGGGGGTTCCAGCCGGCGGCGAGTACGGCCTTCCAGGGCTCGGTGAGTTCGATCTCCTCGACGCCCTCGGGAGCCGTCAGAAAAGCGATGCGCACCTGGGTCACTTCCTTCAGTCGGGGGGCTCGGGTACCGCCGGCCGCTCGCTCGGGGTCGGCTGGTCCGGAGCCGGGTCGGGTTCGCGGGGTGTCTCGCCCGGGTCCAGGGGATCGGGATCCCGGGGAAGCGGGTCCGGGCGGGACGGCCTGGGGCCGGGGCCTTCCGGTTCCGGCTCGGTGGTCCGTTCGATCTCCGTGGTCCCTTGCATGCGGTTCACCTCTCACGCGGGCTTTTCGTACCACTCTCCGCCACGCCCTGCGCCTGCCCGGACCGGCGCGCCTCAAGCGGAGAGGATTCGACGCCGATGGGCGGGGTAGCCGCCTGCTGGATCCGAGGGGAGCCGTACCGTGACGCAGCTGGACACCTTCGCCGAGGTGCTCGACGGCCCGATGTACGTGGTAACGGTCGCGGCCGATGGTGAACGCGCGGGCTGCCTGGTGGCATTCGCCTCGCAGTGTTCGATCAACCCGCCGCGCTTCGTCGTGTGGCTGTCCACCGTGAACTACACCTATCGGGTCGCCCGCGGTGCGTCGTACCTCGCCGTACACGTGCTGGGTCGCGGCCAGCGAGCGCCCGCCGAGCTCTTCGGCGGTGAGACCGGCGACCGTGTGGACAAGTTCGCGCAGGTCGCCTGGCGGCCGAGCCGGGACGGCAGTCCGGTGCTGGATGAGGCCTGTGCCTGGTTCGTCGGCCGGATCGAGGGGCGCATCGAGGGGGGCGACCACGTGGGATTCCTGCTGGCCCCGGTCGAGGAGTCCCCACCGGCGGTGAGCACGCCCGCGCTGCTCCGGTACAGCGACGTGGAGGACATGCAGCCCGGCCACCCCGTCTGAGGGCGAAATGCCCGAGCAGGATGATGTGAGCCCCCAGAGCGCGGCGTACTGAGCCCACCCGTGTATAGGGCCGGCCCACCGGTCGGCGCACGGTTCCACGCCTCTCCGGGAACGGACATGTACGAGCCGGACAGCCCGCTGCCGAGAGCCCCTCGGCCCGCGCGGAGGGCGCTCTCAGGAGTGGTTCGAGTAGTACTGCTCGATCAGCCGGATGAAGGCGACGTCGTCCTGGTGCTGACCGCTTTCGAATTCCGGCGAGTCCTTGACCTCCTGGCGGGTGCAGGACAGGTGCACCGTCTCCTCACCGCTGTCGACACGGGCGATGACACCCGCCGGGATCACGACCCGCCGGCCGAAGATCCACGGGCCGGTGTCGACCACGACGTACGAGCGGCTGACGTCTTCGGAGTGCTCGTCGATCTTCCCGATCGGCCCGTCGGTCGCTTCGACCTTGTAACCCACCAGATCCGTACCGGGCGCATGCCCCGACTCGCCGCCGAATCCCCAGATGCCGGAGCCCATGACAACCTCCTCGCGGTGTCCCCCGCATGCCCCTGCCCGTCTGTGCGGCGCCTACGCGGAAACGGCGGCCCGCGCCGTGCAGCTGCGGGCTACCTCGTCGGCGAAGGCGCGGGCCGGCGGGGCGAGGGCGGTCCAGCGGCGGACCGCCCAGCCGACCGCGAGGGGCGGCAGAGCGGGGATGGGGACGAGGCGCAGCGGGCCGTCGGTGCCGGGGACCTGCCAGCCGGGCAGGGCCGGCAGGACGGCGTGGCCCACGCCCAGTTCGGCGAGCAGGAGGGCGGTGTCCCAGTCGGCCACGCTGGTGTCGGAGCGCACCCGCAGCCCGGATTCCGCGAAGGCGGCGTCGAGGTGGGCGCGGGAGGCGGAGTTCTCCGGCAGCCGGATGTGGCGGATACCGGCGAGATCGGCCGGCTCGATGCGGGTCCGGGTGGCGAGGGGGTCGTCGGCGCCGACCGCGAGCACCCAGGGCAGTTCCATGACGGGGCGCAGCTCGATGCCGCGCACCGGGGCGCCGATGGTGATCCAGGCGAGGTCGAGGTCGTCGGCGGCGAGGGCGGCGAAGCAGCTGCGGCTGGAGTTCTCGGTCTGGAACTCCAGGCTCACCCCGGGGTGGCTGCGGCGGAAGGTGACGACGGCCTCGGACATGAAGTGCCGTACGGTCGTCGCGCCCGTGGTGACGCGTACGGATCCGCCGACTCCTCGTACGAGGTCGTCCAGGCGGCGCAGGGCGCCGTCGAGGCCGGCGATGCCTTCGGCCGCGGCCGCCTGCAAGATGCGGCCGGCCTCGGTGGGGACGACCCCGCGCGCGTGGCGCTCCAGAAGGCCGGCGCCGGTCTGCTTCTCCAGTCTGCGGACGTGCTGGCTGACGGCCGACTGGGTACAGCCCAGCTCGCGGGCGACGGCGCTGAGGCTGCCGGCGCGGCAGACGGCCACGAACACGCGGAGATCGTCCAGGGTCATGGCCTCCAAGCTACCGCTTGGGTCTGGAGAGCAAAGAGGAGGATTGACTTGGGATTTGGTGTGAATCAAGATCGGTGCAGGGCCCGGGCGGCAACCCGTCCCCGCCTTCGCCACGGTCCGGACCTCGGGCGAAGGCGGGGACGGGTGCCGACCCATCACGGGGTCAGGGTGTGAAGGTCCAGCGCTGGGCCGGGCGGCCGTCGCAGGCGCTACGGGTGAGCCTGGTGCCGTTGGCCGTGGCGGAACCGGCCGGGGCGAGGCATTGGCCGGCGGTGCGCAGGGTGCTCTGGGGGCCTGCCTGCCAGGTCTGGCCGGCGCTGCCGTCGCAGGTCTGGATCGTCACGCGGGAGGACTTCGTACCGTCCAGGCAGACGCCTCCGAGGCCGGTGAGGCGGCCGTCGTTCTGGAGGGTCCACCGTTGGTTGGGGCCCCCGTGGCAGGTGTAGAGGGTGGGTTCGGTGCCTGGGGTGGTGGCGCTGTGCGGCAGGTCGATGCAGGTCGCGGAGGCTGCGTTGACCAGGGTGGCGCCGACCGGGAACGGAGCGGCCCGGCCGGTGAGCGTGATCTCGGCGGCGCTGGTCCAGGGGCCGCGGCCGCCGGCTTCGGTCAGGGCCTTGAGCCGGAGGTAGCGGCCGTTCTTCGCGGACAGGGAGATGTTCTTGACGGCCGCCGTGTCGGTGAAGGTGCCGCTCGCCACGGGTGGGCCCCAGTCGGTGGTGGTGTCGGATACGTAGACCTCGTAGCCGCCGATCCGGCCGTTGACGCCGCCGTCCTGGCGGGGCAGATAGCCGAGGCCGTCCACGCCGTAACGGGCGCCGAGGTCGATCTGGATCTCGTGCGGGAGCGGGGCCGGCGTGCCCGATGACCAGGCGGTGTGCCACAGCGTGGCCGGGTTCCCGTCGAAGGCGCCCGGCGCGGCGCCGTTCTCGGCGCTGGTCTCCTGGCTGTCGGCGGAGACCAGGGACCAGGCCGACTGCGCGATCGGGGCGGAGGACGGCAGTGCTTCGGCCGACGGGAGCGTGACGCCGGTGGCCGAGACGCTGAACGCGCCCGACTTCGCACCCGTCTTGATCCAGAGGACCCCGGCGCGGTCCGACGCGTCGAAGTACCAGCCCGACGCGGCCGCGTCGTAGGCGGCCTTCGAGGTCAGGCGCGCCAGGGTGGCGCCGTCCGCGGTGAGGGCGGTCGGTGGGGAGGCGACATGGAGGGTGAACTCGTAGCCCCGGGAAGCCGGTTTGCCGGTGTAGCTGCCGGTGGGGGCACCGACGGAGACGCTGACCGTGCCGGATCCGGCCGTGGGGGCGGTGACGTCGACCCGCTGGCGGGCGTAGGCGCCGCTCTGGTGGGCGCGGGTGAGGCCGTCGTCCTCGTAGAGGTTGAAGGAGGAGTCGCCGCGCGGATGGATGTCGTAGGTGAGGGTGGAGACGGGCTTCTCGCCGGTGTGGTTCATCTGCGGCCACATCGGCACGATCGCGCCCCCCTTGACGAAGAGGGGCAGGGTGTCGAGCGGCGCGTGGTAGCCGTTCAGCCAGCCCGGGCCCGCGTACGTCCGGCCCGTCCAGTAGTCCGTCCAGGTCCCGGCGGGGAGGTAGACGCCGTCCCGCACGGAGGTGTCGGAGACGACGGGCGCGACGAGGAAGGAGTCACCGGCCATGAACTGGCCGCTGGTCAGGTTCCCGCGTGCCACCGGGTCCTCGGGGTACTCCAGGACCATCGCGCGGGTGCTGGGGACACCGCTCTCGTGGGCGACGCGGCTCATCGTGTACAGGTACGGCATCAGCCGCATCTTGAGCTGGAGGTACTTGCGGTTGATGGAGAGGTACGGCTCGGCGAAACGCCAGGGCTGCTTGTCCTGGTAACCGGCCGTGGGGCCGGTCGCGCCCCAGCCGGACATGGTCATGAAGGCCGGGGTGAAGGCCTTCCACTGGAGATCACGGGTGTACGTCTTCGGGCTGCCGCCGAAGATGCCGTCGACGTCGCCGGCGGCGTAGTTGAGGGCGGACAGGCCGGCGCCCGTGATCGCGGGCACGTGCCAGCGCATGTCGTCCCAGGTGCCGTAGGTGTCGCCGGTCCAGACGACGGCGTTGCGCTGGGTGCCGGCCCAGCCGTCGACGGTCCAGACGTAGCGCCGGGCGTCGGAGTTCTTCTCGATGCCGTCGACGGCCTGCTGGACGCCGTCGAAGGCGTACTTGTAGCCGCTGCCGATCCACGCCACGTCCGTCTTCACGCCCCGGGTGCCGGCCGTGCCCACCTCGTCGGCGATGTTGCCGAGACCGGTGGAGGTCCAGAGCCCGGTCTGGAAGCCCTTGGCCTTGAGCGCGTCCACCGTCGACTTGAGGGGGGTGGTGTAGCCGCAGCCGTAGCCGTCGTTGGGCAGGAACCAGCCCGAGGGCATGTCGGCGGCGCGGGCGTCGGCCGCGTACCCCACGACGTCCGGGGTGGTCTGGTGGCGCAGGCGGTTGTGATCGCCCTGATAGTCGGGGTTGGAGGCGTTGAAGCAGTCGGCGTTGCCGAGCTCGAAGCCCCACATCGGCGCCATGAAGGGCTTGCCGCTGACGTCGGTGTACGCGTCGAGCACGGACTTCAGTGAATCGCCGGTGAAGTACCAGGCGTCGAAGCGGCTCTCGTTGTGGGTGAAGGTGCTGGGCGCGTGGAAGCCGTAGGAGCCCGGGGCCCACGTGTTGCGCATGACGCCGTAGCCGTTGGTGGACATGTAGAAGGGGGCGGGGCTGGCGTTGTCGTTTTCCCGCCACTTGTTGTCGACGGCGACCGGGACGGTCTTACCCCGTAGCGCCCATTCGCCGAGGCGCAGGCCGGTGCCGTAGAACTGCTCGTCCGCGCCGCGGGCCAGGTACTGGGTGGTCTGGCTGCCGGTCCAGCTGGTGGGCTGGCTCTCCTGCCAGATGAGGGTGGTGTTGTCGGCGCGGTAGACCGAGAACTGGAGGGGCGATTTGTTGACGCGGATGGAGAGGGCGCCGGTCGTGATGCGGTAGTGGGTGCCGGCGTCGGAAGAGGTGGTGGCCACGGAGCCGAAGTCGGTGGTGGGGGCGAGGTCGGAGCCGGCCGGGTCGTGGGTGAAGGTTCCGTCGGGCGAGAGCCAAAGGCGGAAGATGTCGGCGCGGGCGACGACGACGCGGGCCTTGGCGCCGCTGGACGTGGTGACGGTGAAGGTGTTCCCGGACTGGGCGAAGCCGGTGACGGTGCCGGCGGTGGCCGTTGCGCCGGATGGGGCCGACGGGGCGGTGGGGGCGGAGGAGGCCGCTGCTGCGGCGGCGGAGGAGGCGACCGGTCCGGCGGCGGCCAGGCCCGCGACGGCGAGGGCGCCGGCGAGCAGGGCGGCGGCCGGCGCGCGGTGCCGGCCGGTCTGCGCCGGGCGTGCGGGGCGGGCTGGGCTCCTGCGGATGCTTGGCAGTCTCATGGGGCAGCTCCTCGTGCGGTCCGGATCGCGGACACACCGCTTTGGCATGCACCCGGCAAGATAGCGCTCCAGTGGACCACTTTGAAGGAAGTTGCTCGAAGTGGCCTGTCCTCACGCATGTTCGAACATCTACGCCGCGCTGTCACGGGTCATACAGCCGCCTCCGACCGCTGCGGCCGCCGAGTGGCCACCGACGCCGGTGGCCGACGATGCTTTCGCTGGCCAACGCGTTCTGCCCGCGGGACCTGCTCGACTGGGAGGGCACGGTGCTCCGGCGCCTCGGGGCGCCGGTCGCGGGCGGATTCGCGGTCGAACCCAAGCTCGACGGGGCCTCGCTCGCCGCCCGGTACCGCCACGGGCGGCTGGTCCAGCTCGTCACTCGGGGCAGTGGGGCCAGCGGCGAGGACGTCTCCCACGCGATCGGTGCCATCGCCGGCCTGCCCCGCGAGCTGGCCACGGACGTCTCCTTCGAGGTGCGCGGCGAAGTCCTGCTGACGGCGGCCCAGTTCCGGCGGGCCAACGAGATGCGCGCCGAACACGGGGCCGGCCCTTCTCCAATCCCCGCAACGGCGCGGCCGGCACGCTGCGGGCCAAGAGGCGCCCGTACACGGTGCAGATGACCTTCTGGGCCTTCGACGCGGTCGAGCTCGACGGCGGGACGGAACTGCCGGGCACCACCCACGCCGAGGTCATGGCGTGGGTGGCCGCGGCGGGTGTCCGGACGGCGGCCGACACAACCGCCGGACTGGCGGTGGCGGCCACGGTCGCCGAGGCACAGCGGCACGTCGACCGCATCGCGGCCCTGCGCGCCGCACTGCCCTTCGGGATCGACGGGGTGCTCGTCAAACTGAACGACCTGGGTGAGCAGGCCGCGGCCGGCAGCGGCTCACGCCACCCGCACTGGGCCACCGCGTACAAGCTGCCCGCGGTGGAGCGGCGGACCCGGCTGCTGGAGGTGACCTGGTCGGTGGGGCGTGCTGGCGCCGACGGCCGTGCTGGAGCCTGTCGAGATCGCCGGCGGGGAGGCGTTCGCGGAGTGGATCGCGGCCTTCCTCACTCTCTGAGGCCGCTGAGCCCCCTGCCTCCCTCGGGCCTTTGCCGGGCTTTGCGCTCTTCGCGCACTTCCCGGCCCTCGCGGGCTTCGCGCGCTTCGGCCGGGGTGGTGACCGCCAGCACCGGCGGGGCGGGCGAGGACCACCGGTGACCGCAGGGGTCGAAGACCAGCACCACGGGCTGCCCCGGGCGCTGTCGCCAGGAGATGCGTTGCGGCGCGCCCGCGCACACCGGGCAGCAGGGCAGCGGGCCTGGTTCCGGCGGGCACTCGGGGGCGGCCGCGAGCGGCGTGGAGTGCGGATCGCGCATGGAGGCTCCCTGCTCGTGCGGTTGGGCTGATCGCACTGTGCCATGGACCGGCCCTGGTTCGCACGGGCTAATCATCCAGTGTTCTGGCTGGTCAGAGGTGCGGTCACCAGGATTATTCCGGTCTTCTTACGGGCACTTGGTGACCAACCGCTCCCGTCACCCGCCGCCACCAGGCCCGATTCGCACACCGCGATCACCGCCCGGGGGCGGCGCGGACGCCCGGCTTGCCGAAGATGCCCGTGATGTGGTTCTTGACCGGGGCTGAATCACCGCCCGGACGCACCAAAGCGCCGGCGGGCGCGGGACCTGGAGCGGTCCCGCGCCCGCCGGCGCCTCGGAGGTCAGGACAGCTTGTCGATCTCCGGGTTCTCCACCAGCCAGGCGCGAACCGCTTGCTGTTCCTTGCCCTTCCCGGTCTCCTGGATCTTCGCCTCCAGGCTGGTCAGCTGCTCCTCGGTGAGCTTGAAGGAACGCAGCCAGTCGGCGACTCGGGGCTCGTCCGCGGCGAAACCCTTGCGGGCCAGGGTGTGGATGCCGTCACCCGCGCCCCAGACGCCCTTCGGGTCCTCCAGTTTGGTCAACTCGTAGGAGGAGTACGCCCAGTGCGGCGACCACAGCACGACGACCACGGGCTCCTGCTTGTCGTAGGCCCGCTTGAGCTCCGAGAGCATGCCCGGGGTCGAGCCGTCGACGACCTGGTACTCGGCGTCCAGGCCGTATTCCTTGAGGACCTTGTCCTTGAGGATCGACATGACTCCGGCGCTCGGCTCGATGCCGATGATCCGGCCCTTGAACTGCCCGGACTTGCCCTTGAGGTCGGCGAGGGAGCGCACGTCCTTCACGTACGACGGGACGGACAGCTCCAGTGAGGTGGGGCCGTACCAGGAGCCGAGGTCCTCCAGCTTGTTCCCGTACTTCTCCCAGTACTGGGCGTGCGTGACGGGCAGCCAGGCATCGGTCTGAAAGTCGAGCTGGCCGCCGGCCAGGCCGGTGTAGAGCGCGCCGGCCTCCAGCTGGCGGGCGTCGACCTTGAAGCCGCGCCGTTCCAGCAGCTCCTTCCAGAGGAAGGTGGAGGCGATGCCCTCGTCCCACGGGATGTAGCCGAGGGAGACGGTGCGGCCCTTGCCGATGTTCGCGGCGTCCGCCGGGCCGTCCTCGCGGGCCGTGCCGCCGAAGGTGGCCAGGCCGCCCGCCACGAGGGCGAGTACGACGGCACCGGTGACGGCGAGGGCCGGCTGCGGGCGGTGGTTCCACACCTTGGCGGCGCCGGTCGCGGCGGCCCGTGTCTTGGCCAGCGCGCGCCGGCCGAGCGGGGAGACCTGGCGGCCGAGCGCCCCCGTCATCCGGTCCAGGTACATGGCGAGGATGACGATGGAGATGCCCGCCTCGAAGCCGAGGCCGATGTCGACGTTTCCGATGGCCCGGTAGACGGCGCCGCCGAGGCCTCCGCCGCCGACCATGCCGGCGATGACGACCATGGACAGCCCGAGCATGATGACCTGGTTGATGCCCGCCATGATGGTGGGCAGCGCCAGCGGCAACTGGACGCGTACGAGGGTGTCGCGCGGGGTGGTGCCGAAGGCGTCGGCGGCCTCGACCAGTTCCGCGTCGACCTGGCGGATGCCGAGCTCGGTCATCCGTACGCCCGGCGGCAGCGAGAAGATGATGGTCGCGATGATGCCGGGCACCACGCCCACGCCGAAGAAGATGATGCCCGGGATGAGGTAGACCATGGCCGGCATGGTCTGCATGAAGTCCAGGACGGGCCGCAGGACGGCGCTGACGCGGTCGGAGCGCGAGGCCCAGATGCCGAGCGGGATCGCGAACAGCAGCGTGACGAGCGTGGCGACCAGGACCAGCGACAGGGTGGACATGGCGTCGGCCCACAGGTCGACGGAGTCGACGAGCGCGAAACCGGCGAAGGCGAGCAGGCCCGCCAGCATGCCGCGCAGCCACCAGGCGGCGACGGCGAGGATGCCCGCGAACAGCAGCGGGGCGGGAGCGGACAGGACGACGTTGATGCCGTCGTAGAGGCCGGTCACCAGCGAGCTGATCGCATCGAACAGCCAGGACAGGTGGCGCTGGAGGAAGTCGACTCCGCTGTCGACCCAGGCGCCGAGAGACAGACGCGGCATCAGGCTGCCACCTCCACGCAGGCCATCGGCGGCCGCTGTTCGTCTCCGATGAAGGCGACGATCCGGTCCTGGGCGACGGAACCGACGACCTCACCGTCCGGGCCGGTGACGGCGACGGCGTGCGGGACGCGGGCGCTGACGGCGCAGAGGTCGGCGAGCGGGGTGTCGGCGCTGACGGTGGGGCAGGCGCAGGCGTCCGCGTCGGCGCGCGCCTGGTCCATGACGGCATCGGCCGTGAGCACGCGCGACCGGTCGACGTCCTGGATGAAGGAGGCGACGTACTCGTCGGCGGGGCGGGTGAGGATGTCCTCGGCCGTGCCCTGCTGGACGATGCGGCCGTCACGCATGACGGCGATGGCGTCGCCGAGGCGCATGGCCTCGTTGAGGTCGTGGGTGATGAACACGATGGTCTTCTTGAGCCGTCGCTGGAGCTCCAGCAGCTGGTCCTGCATGTCGCGGCGGATCAGCGGGTCCAGCGCACTGAAGGACTCGTCCATCAGCAGCAGGTCGGCATCGGTGGCCAGGGCGCGGGCGAGGCCGACGCGCTGCTGCATGCCGCCGGACAGCTCGTCGGGCCAGGACTTCTCCCAGCCTTCCAGGCCGCACAGGGCCAGGGCCTCGGCGGCGCGCTCTTCGCGCTCGGCCCGGGACACGCCCTGGACCTCCAGCCCGTAGGCGGCGTTCTCCAGGACGTTGCGGTGCGGGAAGAGCGCGAAATGCTGGAAGACCATGCTGATCTTCTTCGACCGTACGCGGCGCAGCTCGCGCGGGGTCAGCGCGGTGAGGTCCTCACCGTCGAAGAGGATCCGTCCCGAGGTGGGTTCCAGCAGTCCGTTGAGCATGCGCAGCAGCGTGGACTTACCGGACCCGGACAGGCCCATGACGACGAAGATCTGGCCGGGATCGACACGGAAGGAGGCGTCGATGACCGCGGCCGTCGTTCCGCCCGCGCGCAGCTCGTCGCGGCCGGTGCCGCTCTCGAGTGCGCGGACGGCGTCGCCGGGACGCCTTCCGAACACCTTGTACACGTGATCGGCTTGGAGCGTGGACACATACACCTCGTGGGTCGAACGGGTGCGGCGCGCGCGGACGGGCCGGCGGGCCGCGGAGCGGGACGGGATCTGCCCGCATGCGCCTGACCTCCGGGGGTTCACCCGGTCGGTGAGGGTCCGCTCCAGCTGCAACGATGCCCGATGTTCGCCCCAGCAAACAAATAGGTGATCCACCTCACGTCTGTGGCGCGGCCTCCTGGCTGGTCGCCGCGGGGGCCCCAGGCCGGGGTGTGACCGAACCAACAGCGTCGCGAGAGGCCTCAGACCTGGGCCGCAGCGGTGCGAGCCGCGTCCTTCGGGTCGGCGGGGTCCTCCAGCATGGACGTGCGCAGGTGAGTGAGGAGCCGGCTCAGCAGCCGGGAGACTTGCATTTGCGAGATACCGAGGGCCGCGCCGATCTGGGCCTGGGTGAGCTCCTCGCCGAAGCGCATCTGCAGCATCCGGCGCTCGCGGTCGGTGAGCTGCTCCAGCAGCGGCGCCAGGGTCTGGATGTCCTCGACCATCTCCATGGCCGGCTCCTCCTCGCCCATGACGTCGGCGAGCGTGTGGGCCTCGGCCGGTCCGTCGCCGTGTTCGGCGTGCGGGGCGTCGAGGGAGCCGCTGGTGTGACCGTTGGCGGCGACCAGCCCGTCGATGACCTCCTCCTCGGAGAGGGAGAGGTGTTCGGCGAGGTCCGCGACGGTGGGCGAGCGGTCGAGCGCGGCGGTCAGCTCTTCCTTCGCCTTGGCGATGTCGATGCGCAGCTCCTGGAGCCGGCGCGGGACGCGGACGGCCCAGGAGGTGTCACGGAAGTGCCGCTTGATCTCGCCTGTGATGTACGGCATGGCGAGCGTGGAGAATTCGTTCTCACGAGCCGGGTCGAACCGGTCGATGGCCTTGATCAGGCCTATCGTGCCGACCTGCACGATGTCTTCGATGTCGCCGCCGTCGCCGCGGCTGCGGAAGCGCCGTACCGCGTACTGGACGAGTGAGGCGTTCATCTCGATGAGGGTGTTGCGGACGTACTGGTACTCCGCCGTGCCCTCGGTCAGTTCGTGCAGTCGCCGGAAGAAGACCTTCGAGAGCTCCCTCGCGTCAGCGGGGGCCACCTCCCGCGGCTCGTCGATCCGCGGGACGCCCGCGATCCGGGCGGCTTCGGCGCGCCGATTGGGCGCGGGAACGACGGCGGTGGTGGTGGTGGTGGTGGCGTGGGACAGCGGGGCAGGGACCGGCATGGGGTTCGCTCCTTGGGCTTATCGGCTTGCGGCGCGGGACCTTGACTGCGGTAGATGTTGGCCCTCTTCTGCTCACACGTCAAGCATTACGTGAAATCCATTTCGCGTCTTGCATCACCTGAATCGAATGCCGCATCATGAACGCATGGGGAGTATGTCGAGACGCGAGAATTGGACATTTCTGACGAATCACGCCCGCGTCCTGGTGGCCATCGCCCGGGACCCGGCCGTACGACTCAGGGATGTCGCCGCGGTCTGCGCGCTGACCGAGCGCACCGTGCAGACGATCGTCACCGACCTTGAGTCGGACGGGTACCTGCGGCGCGTCCGTGACGGGCGGCGCAACCGGTACGAGATCTCCCCGGGCGCCGTGTTCCGGCACCCGGCCGAGGCCGGGGTCCAGGTGGCGGGCCTGCTCGCCCTGCTGACGGGCGCCACCGCGGACCCGGACGCCCCGACCCGGACGACCACGGCCCCGCCGCTCGACATGGCGGACGCCGAGGCGGCGGACCTCCTCGACATCTCTCCCTTGTCGAACCTCGCCACCGACTAGGTGTGTTGATCACGAGCGGTGGCGACAGTCGCGGATCTTGATCGTGGCAAAGGCCCCCGGTGTGGTGGGAGCCGTCCGACTGTTGTCCGACAGGCCGTCGTTGATCGGGGGCGCTGACGCTTCGGATCGAGCTAGGACAACGTGATCGCGGAACCCTTAAGGGCCTGTAGAGGTGGGGTCCCGTAGGTCAGGCGTAATGGCGGTAGACCGCCTGGGCCACGCAGGCGGGCTTCTCGTTGCCCTCGACCTCTACGGTGAAGGCCAGCCGCATCTCCACGCCGTTGCCCTTGACCTCCTCCACCGAGCCGACCGCGCCGTGCAGGCGGACCTTCGCGCCGACCCGCACAGGGCTGGGGAAACGGACCTTGTCCAGGCCGTAGTTGACGCTCATGGAGGTGCCGGTGATCTCCAGCAGCTCGTTGAAGAGCGGGATGATCAGGGACAGCGTCAGGTATCCGTGGGCGATGGGGCCGCCGAAGGGGCCTTCCTTGGCCTTCTCCGGGTCGGTGTGGATCCACTGGTGGTCATCGGTGGCATCGGCGAAGGTGTTCACCCGGTCCTGGGTGATCTCTCGCCAGCCGGTGCGGCCGAGGTCGGCTCCGTTCAGGGACTTGAGCGCGTCGATGCCGTTGGCGGTGGTGGGCATGGAAGGTTCCTTTCCGGTGGAGGGGGAAGAGCGCGGGCAGCCGGGCTACGGACGGGGGTGACCGGTGGCATCGTCGGCGTAGGCGGTGCGCACGGCGGGTTTGACGATCTTTCCGGAGGCTGTACGAGGAAGAGCGCCGGTGAAGACGACGGATTTCGGGATCTTGTACTTGGCGAGCCGCCCCCGCAGGTGGCCGAGGATGTCGTGTTCCTCGGCACGAACACCCGCCTTGAGGACGACGACCGCGCGGCCGACTTCGCCCCACACCTCGTCGGGCACGCCGATGACCGCGCATTCTCCGACGGCGGGGTGGCTCAGGATCGCATCCTCGACCTCGGCCGGGTAGACGTTCTCCCCACCCGAGACGAACATGTCCTTGACGCGGTCGACGATGTACGCGTACCCGTCGCCGTCGGTCCGGGCGATGTCACCCGTGCGCAGCCAGTCGCCGTCGTCCTCGGTGAAGGCGGCTGCGGTGTCGTGCGGCCGGCCCCAGTAGCCCGCCATGACGTTCGGGCCGCTGACGAGGATTTCGCCGCTCTGCCCGGGTGCGGCCTCGCGGCCGTCGGGCAGCACCACGCGGGTGTCGGTGAAGAAGTGCGGCACGCCCGCGGAACCGGCTTTGGCCGAGGTCTGCTCCCGGTCGAGGAAGAGGATCCCGGGGGAGGCCTCGGTCATGCCGTAGCCCTGGCTGAACGCCAGGCCGCGGGCCAGGTACGCGGCGATGGTGCGTGCGGGGACCGGTGCGCCGCCGCAGTTGAGGGTCCGCAGGCTGGACAGATCGGTGTCCGCCCACCGCGGCCGGGCGGCCATGGCGTCGTACATGGTGGGAACGCCGAACATGTACGTCACGCGCCGGCTCTCGATCAACTCCAGGACGCGGTCGGGGTCGAACGCGCCGAGCAGCACCACGCGGCCGCCCTTGAGGAGAGTGGGCAGGCACGTCATGTTGAGCCCCGCGGTGTGGAACAGCGGGGCGACGACCAGGGTGACCTCGTCACCGGTCAGATCGGTGTCGACCAGGACGTTGACGCTGTTCCAGGTGATGTTGGCATGGGACAGGACCGCGCCCTTGGGTCGGCCTGTGGTCCCGGAGGTGTACATGATCACGCAGGGGTCGTCCGGGGCGACGGCTTCGTCCAGCGGATCGGTTCCGCCGCCGGCGAGCAGTTCCTCGTAGCCGAGAGCCCCGGCCCCGACACCGGCACCGTCGAGGGCGATGCGGTGGCGCACTCCCGCCGCCGCCGCGGCCGCCGCACCGGCGGCCTCCGCCTGCTCGGGTGCGTGGAAGAGGACGGTGCTTCCCGAGTCGGCGAGGTTGTAGACCAACTCCCCTACAGTCAGACGGGTGTTGAGCGGCACGAAGACCGCACCTAGCGCACCCGTGGCGAACAGCGTTTCGAGGAAGGCCGGGTGGTTGGGGCCCAGATACGCCACCCGGTCGCCGGGGCGCGTTCCCAGGGCGCGCAGAGCGTGAGCCAGGCGCAGCACCCGCTGGTTCAGCTCCCGGTACGTCCACGCTCGGTCCTCGTGCACGACGGCGATCCGGTGCGGGGTCTTGCGGGCCCGGCGCGCCGGCCAGGAGCCGATGCCTTGGTTCAACACGGCGCCCCCTTCAGTCCTGGGCCAGACCGAGCAGGCGGGCGGCGTTGTCCTTGAGGATCTTCGGCCGGACCTCGGGCTTGATGTCGAGTTCGGCGAAGTCGGCGAGCCACCGGTCGGGGGTGATGACGGGGTAGTCGGAGCCGAAGAGCACCTTGTCCTTGAGGAGGGTGTTGGCGTACCGCACCAGCTGCGGCGGGAAGTACTTCGGCGACCAGCCGGACAGGTCGATGTATACGTGCGGCTTGTGGGTGGCCACGGCGAGCGCCTCGTCCTGCCAGGGGAACGACGGGTGGGCCAGGATGATCCGCAGCTGCGGGAAGTCCACGGCGACGTCGTCGACCAGCATGGGGTTGGAGTACTTCAGCCGGATGCCGCCGCCTCCGGGGACGCCGGCGCCTATGCCCGTCTGTCCGGTGTGGAAGAGCGCGGGTACGCCCAGTTCCTCGATGGCCTCGTACAGCGGGTAGGCGAGCGGATCGTTGGGGGCGAAGGCCTGGATGCTGGGGTGGAACTTGAAGCCCCGTACTCCGTACTCCTCCACCAGGCGGCGGGCCTCGCGTACTCCGGCCCGGCCCTTGTGCGGGTCGACACTGGCGAAGGGGATGAGGACGTCGGGGTGGGCGGCGCAGCTTTCGGCGATCTCCTCGTTGGCGATCCGCGGGTGGCCGGTGGCGTGCTCGGCGTCCACGGTGAACACCACCGCGGCCATGCGGCGCTCGCGGTAGTGAGCGGCCATCTCGTCGATGGTCGGTTGCCGGTGCCCATGGGCCTTGAAGTACTGCTCGGAGGCGCCGAACAGCTCGGGGCTCAGCGCTCCGTGGCCGTCCTTGGAGATCTCCGCATGGGTGTGCATGTCGATGGCGGTCAGCTGGCCGAGGTCGAGCGCGAGGTCGCTCATCTCAGGCCTCCGGTGCCTTGGGAGCCGGAATGCCGAAAGTCTCCGGGTCGGATCCGATGCCGCCGTACCACTCTTCGGCGATCGCGTCGGCGCTCCAGCCGCCGTCGGTGAAGACGACCGTCTTCTCCTTGGGGTGCGCCCACAGGGCCAGCCGGTCGCCACCGACGCCGATGGCCTGCCCGGTGACGCCCTTCGAGGAGTCCGAGGCGAGGAAAGTGATCAACCCGGCGACGTCCTCGACCGTACCCAGGCCTTCCTCTTTGCGCAGCCAGTCCGGCAGTGGGCTGCCGGTGCGCTCGGATTCCGCGATGGCCGGCGCGAAGGCCGGAATGGTTTTGGTCATCTCAGTGGCCGCGACGGGGACGACGGCGTTGACGGTGATACCGGCCTTGGCCAGCTCCATGGCCCACGTCCGAGCCATCGCGACGATGCCGGCCTTGGCTGCGGCGTAGTTGGTCTGGCCGAAGTTGCCCCGCTGCCCGGCCGGCGAGGAGATCAGAACGAGGCGGCCGCCGGTGCCTTGTTCCCGCATCCGGACCGCGGCGGCCCGGGCGCACGTGAAGGTGCCGCGCAGGTGGACCTTGACGACGGAGTCGAAGTCCTCGTCGGTCATCTTCCACAGCACGCGGTCGCGCAGGATGCCCGCGTTGGTGACGAGCACGTCCAGCCGCCCGAACTCCCGTACCGCCGTCGCGACCAGCTGCTCGGCCGCATCGCCGTCGCCGACCGCGGCCACGACGCCGGCGGCCCGACCGCCCGCTGAGGTGATGGTGGCGACCGCGGCGTCGACCACGCCGCGGTCGACGTCGTTGACGACGACAGCGGCGCCGGCCGCGGCGAGGGCCTGGGCATATCCCAGGCCGAGTCCGCCTCCGCTTCCGGTGATGACGGCGACTTTCCCGTGCAGATCCATGTCTTGCACCTCTCTGGTGGTCTGTGGATGGGGCGCTCGGCGGAGCGGGGCGCCAGGCGAGTGGGAGAGGCACGCCGCTCTGAGCGGTCCCGCAGGGCCCGTTCTCGTCTGAGGCCGGCGCGGGGTACTGCGCGGCGATCAACAGGAATCCTGACGGTTTGGAGTGTTGCGGATTCTCAGGATTCCTGTCAATGACCTAGGGTGGACGCACCGAAGACCCGGGGCAGGCGACCCGCGGGAAGTGACGTGGAGGCAAGCTGTGAAGTCCATGGCGACAAGAGGGGCGGGGAGCCCCTCGCTGCTCTATCTGGTCAAGCGGACCGAGCTGGTGGTGCGCGCCCGCCTCGACGAACTGCTGAAGCCGGCCGGCATCACCGCGCTGCAGTACACGGCCCTCACCGTGCTGGAACGGCACGAGGGGGTGTCCGCCGCGCAGCTCGCCCGGGACTCCTTCGTCACGGCCCAGTCCATGGCCGACATGGTCCGCACTCTGGAGAACCGCGGTCTGATCAGGCGCGACCCCAACCCCCGCAACCGGCGCGAGAAGGTCATTCTCCTCGCCGACGCCGGCCGCCGGCTGCTGGCGGAGTACGCGGAACCGGCCCGGCAGCTCGAAGAGCGCATGGTCCGCGATCTCGGTCCTGAAGAGATCGCCGGATTCCGCGACGCCCTGAACCGAGCGTGGCGGGCGCTGTCCTGACGCGGGCGCGCGCCTGGGGCTGAGATCTGGCCGGTGACCGGCCCAGCCCCCGGGCCGGTCACCGGCGGCACGGCTCTACCGCACCGCGTACATGCGGATGGCGACGACGTCCTCGCCCTCGGGGCGGGCGAGCCCCACGAAGACCGTCTCGGCGAGCCACCGGTGAGCGGGCGCATCCGTCCGGAAGACCGGCGAAGTCCTGTAGTAGTGGCCGGCTTCCGAGACCTGGATGTCGCCGTCGTACTGGTCGGGGCTGTCGGGCTTGGGTCGGTAGAAGCCGCGGTTGGCGATGTCGATCACCGCACCGTCGTCGGCCTGGATCAGGTAGCGCGCGTCGAGCTCGCACACCTCACCCCTGGTACTGCTCCAGTCACCCCCGCCCGCCAGCACCTTTCCGCGCAGCATCGGGCCTTCCACGCTGCCTCCGACGATGGGGGTGAACTCGGTGATCTCCCCCTCGCCGTGGCCGATGTGGAGCGTCTCGGTGACGTGGGCCCGAATCTCGAAAGCGAAGACGAGGGCAGGAGTGAAGGACACGGTGGGACTCCGTTCGGTGGGTGGAGTGCGTCGCGCTCGCGGAGCGGTGGGGGTGAAGGGGCGACCCTGGCGGGCGCACCCGGCAAAGGGCCTTCGTCCCGACCTCTCGCCGCGGCTCGGGCGGGGCGTCACTGCTGCTCGGCGGCCGGGCGGCGGGCTCAGTGGCGGCGTGGCCGCCCGGAGCGCCACGGCGGGGCGGGGCAGTGCGGAGGGTCTGGTTCCGCTCACGGTGCGGCGGTACGGACGCAGAAGCTACCGGCTGCCGGGCGGCTGCGCCACCCCCGTTCCGAGCTGCCGGGCCGTATCTCCCGAGAAGACGGGTCAAGGTCTTGACTCGTCTACTCACCAGGTGCAAGCGTGACATGCAACAACGTTATATGACGTTCGTTTATCACGCTTGCCGCCCCCACGCCCCGCTTCGACGGCGAGCTCTCCGCCCCCCTTCCCCCTCGGCAAGGAGCATCAGCCATGGCTGCAAGAAGACAGGTGCTGACGGTGCTCATCAGCGTGGGTCTGCTGGCCGCGACGTCCTGCACCTCCGCCCCCAGCGGTGGCGACGGCACATCCCGGGCCACCGGGCTCACCACCACCACGCCGCCCGGTCCCGCCTCCGTGGACAGCGTCACCTGGGCACTGCCCTACGGGGAACCGACGACCCTCGACCCGGCGAAGGTGGGTGACTACTCGCCCCAGACGGTCGGGGCGAATCTCTGCGACACGCTGATACGGATGAACGCGGACTTCTCCCTGAGCCCCGGCCTGGCCGAGAAGACCACGTGGACCGACGACCGCACCCTGGTGCTCGACCTCCGGACCGACGTGACGTTCTGGGACGGCTCGCCCATGACGCCGCAGGACGTCGTCTACAGCCTGGAACGGCAGACCGACCCGAAAACGCAGGCACTGTACGGGAACTACCTCGCCACGGTGGCGTCCATCGAGGTCACCGGCCCGCACCAGGTGACGCTGCGCACCAAGACGTACGACCAGACCTTGCCCAAGGCGCTTTCGACATCCTTCGGCGCGGTCAACCAGAAGGTGTACACCGAGAAGGCCGGCGCCGCCTACGGCACCGCCAAGGGCGGCGTCATGTGCACCGGGCCGTTCAAACCGGCTTCCTGGAAGCCGGGCGACAGCATCACCCTCGAACGCAATGACGCCTATTGGGACTCCCGGCTCAAGCCCAAGGCCGCCCGGATCGTCTTCAAATTCATCACCAACAGCAACACGCTCACCAGCGCACTCCTCTCCGGCGAGGTGGACGGCACCTACGAGCTGCCGCCCAGCAGCGCCACGGCGCTCGCCACTGCGCGGAACGGCAGGACCTACCTGGGTCCGTCCACCCAGAATGTCCTGCTGATCCCCGGCAGCGCCGCGTCACCCGCCGCGGACCGCCGCCTCCTGGACGCACTGTCCCTCACCGTGGACCGGACCGCACTGATCAAGAACGTGTTCGGGGGCGACGCCACCACCCTGAGGTCGCTCGTCCCGCCACTCACCTGGAGCGGCGACAAGGCCGCCGCCCAGCTCGACGCCGCCTACGAGGCGCTGCCCGCCGTGCCGAAGCCCGACCTGGGGCAGGCCAAGAAGCTGATGGAGCAGGTAGGCCCCGTGCCTCGGCCTCTGGTGGCCGCGATCCCGGCGGGCGACCAGAAGGGACTGCAGATCCTGACGTTCCTGCAGGCCTCCGCCAAGCAACTGGGTGTCGAGATCCGGATCCGGCAGCTCCAGCCCACCGAGATGTCCTCGCTCTTCTACGACCCCTCGATCCGCCAGGGCATCGACCTGATCCTGACCTTCGGGTACGTCGCCATGCCGGACCCGTCGTCCTACGTGGCGGAGATGGTCACGCCGCGGGGACTGTTCAACTGGACGAACTATGACAACGCCGACGTGACCCGGCTGCTCGCGCAGGCACGTACGGCCACGGACCCCGTCGCGTCCGCCAAGGCCTACATCGAAGCCCAGGCGCTGTTCACGCCCACCGTCCCGGTGGTCTACCTGGCCAGCACCCACGAGCGGATGTTCATGAACAAGCGCATCAGCGGCGCACCCACTTCCTTCGCCTACACGGGCATGCCGTGGGCTGCCTCCATCGGCGGCACCGCGAAGTGACGCGCCACCTCACACCTCAGGAGACAACGATGACCGACACCCCGGGCGAGAAGCCGCTGTGGGACCGCTCAGCCGCTGAGCTGGCAGCCGGAATCCGCGACAAGGTCTTTTCCGCGACCGAGGTCGCGCAGGCGTTCCTGCAGCGGATCGACGAAACCAACCCGGCCGTCAACGCACTCGTGGACGTCCGCCCCGAGGAAGCACTCGCGCAAGCCGCCGCGGCGGACAGGAGGGTCGCCGCCGGGGAGGAACTGGCAGCGCTGCACGGTGTGCCGGTCTCCACCAAGATCAACACCTCGCAGCGCGGGTACGCCAGCTCGCACGGAGTCCTGGCATGGGCCGGCGCCGTCGCAACGGAGGACGCGGCATGCGTCGCGGCGCTGCGCCAGGCCGGCGCGAACCTCATGGGCCGCAGCAACAGCCCGGCGTTCGCCGTCCGCTGGTTCACCGGCAATGACCTCCACGGCAAGACGCTCAACCCGTGGAGCAGTGCCCACACTCCCGGCGGCTCCTCCGGGGGCGCCGCCGCCGCGGTCGCGTCCGGGATGGTGCCGATCGCCCAGGGCAATGACATCGGCGGATCCATCAGGTTCCCGGCCTACTGTTGCGGCGCGGTCGGCCTGCGGCCCACCATGGGCCTCGTCTCCGCCTCGGAACCGGCCGGGGAAGTGGAGTTCGACGCCCCCCTGTCGTTCCAGACCATGGCGGTGCACGGACCGTTGGGATGGACCGTCGACGACGTCCGACTGGCACTGCACGCCATGGTGACACCCGATCTGACCGATCCGGTCGGCCTTCCGCTGCGCCCGCCGCTCGGAGACCCCCGTCCCCTGAAGGTCGCGGTCGTCCGCGACGTGGGGCTGGCCAAGCCGCATGCCGCCGTGGACGCGGCCCTCGACAGTGCCGCGGGCTGGCTCAGCGAGGCGGGCTACGAGGTCGAAGAGGTCGAGCTGCCGCTGCTGGGGGAGGCGGCCAGACTGTGGTCGCTGCTGCTCTACGAGGAGCTGCGCACGATGATGCCGGAGATCGAACGGTTCGGTGACGACACGGTGCGGCTCTCGCTCGCCTCCTCCTTCGCCGCTGCCGCGGAGACCTGGGGCGAACGCCCCTCGCTGGACGCCTACATCAAGGGGTACGCACGGCGCGGCACGCTCATCACGCGTCTCCAGCAGTACCTGGGTGACGAACGGATCCTGCTGACGCCCGTGTCGGCGGAGCCTCCGTTCGAACAGGACGCGGACCTCGCCGGTGACGGCCGTGTACGGGAACTGCTCGCCGCGCAATGGCCCATGCAGGCCGTTCCCGTGCTCGGTTTCCCGGCGATGTCGGTACCGACGGGCATCAGGGACGGTCTTCCGTCCGGCGTCCAGTTGATCGGCGGCCGTTTCCGCGAAAATCTGCTGCTCCAGGCGGCCACGGAGATCGAGGCACGGGCGCAGCGCACTCGACCGTCCCTGGCCTGGTCCCACGGCGGCTGAGACGAACGCCGACTAGACAAGCGCCGGCTCCGGCGCGCGCGTCCGCCCCCACACCGGCTCTCCGGCCGATGTGGGGGCGGCCCTGTTTCCCCACGCCTGTGACCGCGGCGCACCCGTACGCGAAGACGCTTGTCCGCCCCCCGGGCCAGGACAAGCGTCTCGCTGGATGTGGTTCCCCGACCGGCCGGCCGGCCCGCTCAGGCGGCGGCTTTCGGTGTCCTTCTGCGCGGGGTCCACCCCGGCTTGGGGAGGGACTCGATGAGGCGCCGCGTGTACGCGTCCTGCGGATGGTCCAGGACTGATGTGACCGGGCCGTGCTCGACCACCTTCCCGGCCTGCATCACCAGGACCTCCTCGCTGACGTGCCGGACGGCACCGAGGTCGTGCGTGATGAACAGCAGCGCCGTCCCGGTGCTCGCCCGGACATGCGCGAGCAGGCCCAGGATCTGGGCCTGGATCGACACGTCCAGCGCCGCGATCGCCTCGTCCAGGATCAGTACCCGAGGTTCGGCGGCCAGCGCACGGGCGATGGCGACGCGCTGGCGTTGCCCGCCGGACAGAGCCTTCGGCAGAGACCTCGCTTGCCGGTCGTCCAGCCCCACCATCTCGAAGAGTTCCCAGACGCGGTCCCGGAGTCCGTCGCCCCGCAGCGGCCGGTGCAGCATGACCGCCTCCGCCACGGCGTCGCACACCCGCTGCCGCCGGTCGAGCGAGGAGTACGGGTCCTGGAACACCATCTGGATCTGCCGGCCGCGCGCCCGCCGCTCCTTCGGACCTGCCCGTCCGGAGCGACGCCCGCTTCCCGCGACGCTGATCTGCCCTCCGCTGGGCGCTTCGAGCCCGGCGATCATGCGCGCCGTGGTCGTCTTGCCGGATCCCGACTCGCCGACGACCGCCAGCGATCCCCGTTCAGGGAGGGAGAAGGTGACGTCGTCGACCGCGACGAAGTCGCCGAAGACCTTGCGCAAGTTCCTCACCTCAAGCATGCCTGCCGACCTCCTCGGGCCAGAACGTGTGGGGGAAGTGACAGGCCGCCGTGCTCTCGCCGGCCGAACGCGGTCGCGGCCGGTCACTGCGGCACACGTCCTGTACGCCGGGACACCGGTCGCTGAAGGCACACCCCTGGGGTACCTCGAAGCCGGACAGCGGCCTTCCTGTGATGGCCCGCAGTTCGCCGCCGGTGTCGCCGACCGCCGGCCGCGACGCGAGCAGGGCGCGCGTGTACGGGTGGGCGGCATGGTGGCGCAACCGCGTGGCCGGAAGCTCCTCGACGGTCGTCCCCGCGTACATCACCAGCACCCTGTCGCACACGGCGGCGGCCAGTTCCAGGTCATGCGTGATGAAGAGCATGGCGAGGCCGCGGGCTGCACGGGCCTCGCCGATGATGGCCATCACCTCCTCCTGTGTGGTCACGTCGAGCGCGGTGGTCGGCTCATCGGCGAGCAGCAGCCGCGGCTCGGCCGCCAGCGCGGCGGCGATCATGACACGTTGCAGCAGGCCGCCGGAGAGTTCGCGGGGCCGCTGCCGCATGCGCCGTTCAGCATCGTTGATGCCGACTTCCCGCAGGATGCTCGTCACCTTGGCGACGGCCTCGGCGGCGGGAACACCGCGTGCCGTCGTCAGCCCCTCCACCAGGAAGTCACCGACGCTGCGGGCGGGGTTGATGTGGGCACGTGGGTCCTGGAACACCATGGCGACGCCGGTGGCGCGGAACTGGCGCAGCCGTTCCGGGGCCATGTCGGGCACGGATTCGCCCGCGAAGAGCAGCTCCCCCTGCGTCCGGGCACCCTTCGGCAACAGACGCAGAACGCAGCGGGCCGTCAGCGACTTCCCCGACCCGGACTCGCCGACCAGGGCGACGGCCCGGCCTTCGGCAATGCTCACATCCGCACGGTGGACGACGGTCTTCATGGTTCCGTCGAGGGGGAGGTCGACCCTCAACCCGTTGATCTGGAGCAGTGGTGATGATGTCATGCGTCTTCTCCGAGCAGGCGTCGGGACAGGCCCGTGCCCAGCAGGTTGAACGCGACCACCACCACCAGGATGACGAGGCCCGCGTACAGCGACTGCTGGGGTTGGCCGGCGAGGATCGAGGGAGCCCCGTTGGAGACCATCAGTCCCCACTCGGGGTCCGGCGGTTGGCTGCCGAGCCCGAGGAACGAGATGGCGGCCACGTCGAGCAGGGCGTACCCGAAACCGATGGTGGCCTGCACGAGGACGAGGGGCAGCAGGTTCGGCAGCAGGTGCCGGAGCCAGATGCGCCGCGTGGGAGCACCGAGGAGCTGGAGGGCCGATACGTACGGCAGGTTGCGTTCTTTGATCGCGGCCGACCGGACCACGCGCGTGATCAGGGGCAGGTAGGCGATCGACAAGGCCACGATCGGGGCGGTGAGGCCCGCCCCGAAGACGGCGGCGGCGAGAACCGCCATGATGAGGCCGGGGAAGCCGAACACGACGTCTAGGACACCGGAGACGAACCGGTCGAGCCAGCCGCCGGCCCAGGCGGCGGACAGCGCCAGCAGGGTGCCGAGGGTCGTGGATATCAGGATCACCACGGCCGGGGCGGCGAGGCTGGAGCGCGTACCGCAGATGAGCCTGGACAGGATGTCGCGTCCGGTGTCGTCGGTGCCCAGCAGGTGGGTGAGGGTGGGCCCCGCGTTGACGCCCAGCGGGTCGACGGCGTTCGGATCGTGCGGGGCGATCAGCGGGCCCAGCGCGGCCAGCAGGACGAACAGGGCGACCACACACCCGGCGCCGAGGCTCACCCGGTCGCGAGGACGCCCGCCGCGGGCCGGGGCACGAGGCGTACGGGGGGTGCGGCTCAACAGGCCGGTGCTCATCGGTTCCCTTTCTGCTTCTGCGCGGTACGGGGGTCCAGGGCGGCGCTGACGACATCGACGGCCGTGTTGATGACGACGAACACGACCACGAAGATGAGGGACACGGCCTGGACCACGGCCATGTCCTGCTTGGACGCCGCCTCGATCATGAGAGCTCCCAGACCGCCGGTCCCGAACGCCTGCTCGGCGACGGCGGAAGTGGCGATGAGGCCCGCGACGCCGACGCCCGACACCGCGAAGACGGGACCGGAGGCGTTGTGCAGCACATGACGTCTGATCACCGTCGCTTCCGGTACGCCGCGGCTGCGTGCGGTCTCCACGTACTCCGAGCGCATCTCCGCACGCACGGCGGTCCGGGTGACCTGCGCGACGTAGCCGATCCAGGTCGCCGCCAGCGCGAGGGCCGGCAGCGTCATGTGCGAGAGGGTGCCGACGAAGCCCTCTCCGGCCCCGTACACCGGGAACCACGGCAGCTGGACGGCGAACACCCACATGAGGAGGACCGACATGATGAACGTCGGCACCGCCATCGCGCCCGCGGTGAGCGTCGTGGCCAGCATCTCGGTCCGGCCGCCGCGCAGTGCGGCGACCGTCCCGATGAGCGTGCCGACGAGGAGGACCAGGACGGAGGCGTAGGCGACCAGTGCGAGGGTGTCGCCCGCGCGGGCGCCGATGAGGCCGGCGACGCTGTCGCGATAGACCAGGGACTTCCCGAAGTCACCACGGAGACAGCCGCTCAGCCAGTGCCAGTACCCCTCGAGGAAGGGATCGTCCAGGTGATATTCGCGGTGAATCTGCGCCATCACGGCAGGGTCGGGGTTCCGGCTGCCGCCGACGAGCAGGGTGGCGGGGTCGCCGGGGGTCAGGAACAGGGAGCCGTAGATCGCCAGGCTGGAGGCCAGGACGGTCACCACGAGGGTGGCGAGTCGGGTGGTGAGGAACCGGAGCGTCATCGCGGACCACCGCCGGTACAGCGTTCCGGCAGGACGGTGAGGCGCAGGCGCGAGGGATGGGCGGAGCCGGTCCGGAGCTTCTGGAGGCTCGCCTTGGGAGTGGTCGTGTACCACGGGTTCTCATGCGTACCGGAGTTGGGCAGGTGGTTCGGGAAGTCGCTGCCGGCCACCGTCAGCGCGAGCCGGTGGCCCGGGCGGACCCGGTAGCCGGTGTGGCCGAGGGCGATCTCCAGCTCGCCCGGCGCGTCCGCCTGGGCACAGCCGCGGACGATCAGCCGCGCCGTGCCGTCGGGGGCGAGGTCGAGGAGCCTGACGAACACGTCGTAGCTGGGCGCCGTACTGTCCACGTGCAGCACCGCGTGGACGGGGCCGACGAGGTCGAGCGGGGCGTCGGAGGCCGGCCCGGTGAAGAGCAGGACGTCGTCCCGGTCCACCGTACGGCGCTCGTCGGGGTGGTCCCGCAGCAGCATGAAGGTGTCCGCCGTGGCGGACGGCACGAGATGATCGGGGTCGTACCGCCATTGCACGCACTCCGCTTCCGGTGCCGGACCGGCGGCGAGCCGGCCGCCGGGCACCGGGCCGGTGGCGGCTCCCGGTTCCCGCAGGTACAGGTCGATCGCCGTCGCCTGTGGCGGGGGCCAGGCCGTCGACGTGCGCCAGCCGACGTGTCCGAGCTTCCAGCGGACCCGCGGGAGGGACTCGGGAGCGGTGGTGCCCTTCAGGAAGACGTCGAAGAACTCCAAGGCCGGACCGGTGTACGCGTCCAACATGCCGTCGAGGGCGGCCTCGTTGACCAGGTGATCGGACTCCGGGGAGACGGGGGCGTTCTCCAGGAAGTAGTTCTCGTGGTCGATCGTGTCGGCGATCAGGTACTGCACCGCCGCCCAGCCGGGGCGTTTGCCCAGTTCGGTGTAGTCGCGCATGTGAGCGATACCGAGGTTGTCGAACCAGCCCACGCAGTGCAGGACGGGGACCGGGCGCGCGTCGTAGGGGTGGGGTCCGTTGTACGGGGGGAGGGGGATGCCGCCGACGACCAGGTCGAAGCCCGCCGAGCGCTTCCCTATGGCCTCGAAGGCCTCTTCGTACGCCGCGATCAGCGGACGCTTGGTGAGGTCCGCGTCGAACTCGTAGCTGTCGTTGTCGATCCAGACGTGCGCCTGGTAGTCGGCGCCCTCCAGCCACAGGGGCTGCCGGCCGGAGCCGACGTCGTAAGCGGCCGCCCCCGGACTGTTGTTGGTGCATGTGACGCGGGGGACGATCGCACGGAGGGCGGGGTGCTGGCTGGAGACCGCGGACCACTGGGTGAAGCCGTAGTAGGAGTCGCCGAACATGCCCACGAGCCCGTTGGACCACGGCTGGTGCGTGACCCACTCGAGGGTGTCGTACCCGTCGTCCACCTCGCCGGTCCAGCCCAGCGTCCCGCCTTGCGAGCGGAACTTGCCGCGGACGTCCTGGACCACCAGGACGTAACCGCGCGACGTGAACCGTTCCGCCGCCTTTTCGAAGAAGACGTAGCGGCTGTTCTTGTCGTACGGCAGCCGGACCAGCACGACCGGGGCGGGTTCGGGGCCGGCTCCGTAGACGTCGGTGGCCAGCATCACTCCGTCCCGCATGCGCACCATGTGCTGCTGCGCCTGCCGGGGGACGGGTTGGGGAGTGACGCGCTCAACGGAAAGGCTCATGGGCTCTCCACGCAGAAGAAACATTGAGAAAACAATGTGATATAACAGCGTTGCATTTAAAGGTCCGCAGCGTCAACCCCCCTTGAGTTAGGTTGCCCTCATGCCGATCGACGTCGACGAAGTCCAGCGCCGCAAGGAAATCGCCCAGGCCACCCTGGCCGTCGCCGCCCGCGACGGGGCACGGGCGATCACCATCCGCGCCGTGGCGAAGGAGCTGGGCGGCTCCACGGCGATGGTCACCAACTACGTGCCCACGCGGACGGCTCTGATCACCAACGCCGTACGGGCCGCCGAGTCGCGCTGGCGCACCGATCTGGAAACCCGGGTGGGCGACCTGGAGGGCAAGGAGCTCCTGCGGGCCACGGTGGAGTGGAACCTCAGCACCGAACCCGACGACCTCCTGCTGCGCACGCTGTGGGTCGAGATGCTCTCGTCGATGCACACCGACCCGAACGGGGTCGACCACGGCGAGCCGCACGGGTCACGGCGGGAGTTCCGCGAGGCGGCCATGGCGGCGGGAGCGCCCGACGCGGAGCTGGCCGCTGACATCCTCTTCCTGCTGACCCGCGGTTACTTCATCTCCACCGTCGAGGACCCCTCCTTCTGGACGACCGAGCGCGCCGGCCGGGTGGCCCGGGCCGTTGTCGACGCACTCGTCGGAGACTGACGGCGGCTTGACGGAGGAGCTCACGTCGGGCGGCGAGCGCCTGGGCTTGAGCCGTCTTCAGCGTGACGGTGAGCAGGGCGGGGCCGAGTTGGTGGACCCGGCGCCCGTGGGGACCGTGCGCGGCGCGGGCCTGACATGGGCCGGTAGTCACCACGGCCGGTTCAGCGAACTGTCACTCCGGGCCAGCTGATACCGCCCATTCCGCCCCCGGGTTCACGGCGCCCTGCGAGCGAGTGCTACGTGACGCGGAAGCCGGAGACCGCGTGGTCGCGGCGGTCGCGGTGGAAGGTCAGGCGGTCCCAGGTGGGGAAGGCCAGGTCGGTGACGGCCAGCAGCCGGCCGGTGGCGTCGTGCAGGGTGCGGCGTACGGTCAGGCCGCAGGCCGCGGAGGCGGCCGGGGGGTGGGTGGTGCGGGTCATGGTGAGGGTCTCGGCGACCCTGCCGTCCACCGCGACCCGTTCGAGCCAGCGGTGCAGAGGCTCCAGGTCCTCGTCGCGGACGGCGGCCATACGGTCGCGGTAGCCGGACAGTTCGGGGGCCTGCGCGATGGCGGCCGGACTGAGGTAGGTGACGGCGTGCTGGAGGGTGTCCCCCGCCGGACCGCGTTCACGGTGGTGGTGGACCAAAGTGCGCTCCCCGCCGGCCATGCCGAGGAGGCCGGCGAGCGAGGGCGGCACGGTGACCGCCGTGAGCCAGCTCTGGGTGTGTGCGGCAGCGGGCCCCGCCGGGCGGGTGGCGGCCACCGGCTCGCCGACGGCGGCAGCGGCGGCGGCGGTAGCGGCGGCGGCGACGGACC
The DNA here is from genome assembly GCF_040611115.1 of Streptomyces sp. NPDC003038. NCBI lineage: Bacteria > Bacillati > Actinomycetota > Actinomycetes > Kitasatosporales > Streptomycetaceae > Streptomyces > Streptomyces sp. NPDC003038. The sequence continues at coordinate 182,294 of NZ_JBEXNN010000002.1, read as the reverse complement.
TGGTGCCGCGCCGGCCCGTGACGATGAGGCCGTCCTCGCGCAGGTGCTGGAGCGCGGCCCTGATGGTCTGCCGGTTGACCTGGTAGCGGGCGGCCAGGCTGCGTTCGGAGGGCAGTCGGCCGCCGGGGGTGTGGGCGGTGCCGGTGAGTTCATGCCGCAGCGCTGCGGCGATCCGCTGGTACTTGGGCGTGGCGGCCGGGCCGCCGCCCCGCGAAGGGGAGGGCATGGCTTCTCCTCTGACGGGTGGTCAAGGACTGCGCGGTCTGCCCGACCAACGTAGCATTGGTCTATACCTTTGAGTGCAGGCTATCGGGTTACGGGAAGCACCTTGGCCGATTCCGTACCCCAGCGCCTGCTACCCGACACCCCGCTCGCCACACCACGCCCGGCGTACCGCATACCCGGCAACGCGCATCCGGCACCGGATCTCTCTACGTCAGCAGAGGATTCGGCAGGGGCAGATAGCGGGCGTCCGCGCCGCCCGCCCGTGTCCAGCGCAGCAGCAGATTGGTCTTGGCCGGCAGGGTCGGGGCCGTGAGGAGCTCCGCCGTCTCGGGGAGCCCGCGCATGGCGTCGTAGTGCAGGAACTCCTCCCGTACGGCCTGCCACAGGAGCGGCGAGACGTCCGGATGCTGCTCGGCCAGCGCCCCCGCGATCTCCGTCAGGTGGTTGACCACCAGGCAGTAGACCAGGCGCTGCCAGGCAGCCGCACGGTCCAGCTCGGGCAGGCGTTTCACCCCCTCGCTGTCGCGGAAGAGGGCCTGTACCGGCATGCCCGACGCGTCGACGGCGACCAGGGTGTTCTGGAGGTGGGCCTCCAGCACGATGCCGTGCCGGTCGAACAGTTCCAGCACCGGCGGCACGACATGGCGCAGGTACGCCCGCCACCAGCCGGCCGGTTCGGTGGTGCGGGCGAGCGGGCTACCGGCGTATCCCTCGGCGAGCGCGGCGGCCAGCAGCGGCGTGGTCCCGGGCAGGACGTGTGCGTGCAGGCCGTCGCGGACCAGGACGGCGAGCTCCTCGAACGCGAAGCCGGCGGTGCGGTAGCCGCGGTCGGTGAGCCAGGCAGCCTTGGAGCCGGTGCGGCGCAGCGCGGCGAAGCCGGCCGTGACCGCCGCGTCGGTGCGGCGCGTCTTCAGCAGGTCGTGCCGCCACAGCCGGCGCACGTCGTTGGTGATCCGGACGTCGAGGCTGAACTTCACGAACAGGTCGGCGGCCGGGTCCGGCACGTACAGGGTCCGAACCGAGGCGGTCGGCCAGACCGGCCGCCGCCCCGGGCCGAGCCGTAGCAGCCGCCCGTCGGCGAAGGCCTCGCGGATCTCGGGCCGGGCACCGACCAGGTCGAGCTGCCAGGGATGGGCCGGAAGCAGCCTGTAGCCGGCGGGCGGGCGCGGGCCGTCGAGGGCGTCGGCGAGCGAGTCGATCGCGTCGGCGGCGGCCGGGCCGCCTTCCTCTGCGGTCTGGTCCTCCCGCAGTCCGAGGAAGACCAGCGGGAAACGGGCGTGGGCCTCGGGCGCGTACGGCAGCCAGCTCGCGGCCGGAGCGCCCCCGCGCGCCTTGGGGGCGGGGTGGTGCGGGTGGCCCATGACCAGGGACTGTTCCGAGAGGACGTACGGGTCCGCCGGGGGCGCGGCAGCGGCGCGGGCGGCGAGCAGCGCGACGATGGCCTCGCGGCTGTCGGCGATCTCGACGGGGAGTTCGTCGTTCGACAGGCCGGTGTACTGACGCAGTTCGTCGGAGGTGAGTTTGACCAGTTCGGTGTGGCTGAGCGGATGCCAGCCGTCCGCCCTGCGCAGTTCGGGACGCACCGCGCGGCGCATGCCGTGCACGCGGAGCAACCGCCCGCTGCCGCGCAGCCGGTGGGTGCCCGCGCCGTGTTCCCCGGCGGGCTCGGCGGCCTCCCGGAGGAGGCAGTTGAGGAGCGGCGTGGCGGCGTACGCGTCGGCGGCGGCGTTGAAGTCCACTGGTTCCCATCGGTCCGTCCCGTGCGCCGGAGGTTCGCGGGGCGTACCACCGGCCGTGACCGTCAGTATCCGCGAGATCCGCGATGATGAGGTGATCATCACCTCGTGGCGATGTACCCGCACGCTCCCGCCCGCACACCCCCAACATGCGCTCCACGCCTCCGGCCCCCGCACCCCACACCCCCACACACACCCCGCATCCGCATCCCCGTCCGCACCCGTGAGAGGAACAGGACCCTGCACCCCAGCGCGCACCTCCCCGCCTCCCCGGCCGAAGAGGCCGTCGCCGCCGAACTGTCCGCCGTACGCCCCGCGCTCGGACCCGCCTACGCCGCGGCGCTGAGCGGTGCCCGGGCGGCCGTACTGACCCGGCTGTGGCGGGCACTGGCCTTCGAACCGCTGCCCTGGGTGGTGCGCCGGCATCACAGCCCGGGCGGCCTGGCCCTGCGGCTGGCCGGCGGCGCCCGGCTGGAGGGCCCGGCGCCGGACCCCTACGCGACCGGGCCGTACGTGAGCGAGCTGCTGCTCGACGGCAGGGCGTACCGGCAGGCCGCGCGGCTCATGACGGCGCTGGGCGTGCCGCACGGGGCGGAGTTCGCCGCCGAGCTCGATGGCAGTACGGCCTCGCTGGCGCTCTCCCGGGCCGGCCGGGCGGGTCTGGCGGACGCACCGCCACAAGCCGCCTGGGAGTGGGAGCAGCGGGTGGTCGACGGCCATCCGTACCACCCGAACTGCCGCTCCCGGCCCGGCTTCTCGGTGGCCGAGCAGCTGGCGTACGCCCCCGAGCACCGGCCGGTGGTCGAACTCGGGCTGGTCGCCGTACGGGCCGAGGAGTGTCTGGTCACCGGCGACTGGCCGGCGCGGCTGCGGGACGGGGGGCGGATCCTGGTGCCGGTGCATCCGTGGCAGGCCGCGCACACGCTCAAGCGGGAGTCGGTCCGGGCCGGTTTCGCGGCGCGTCCGCTGATGGCCCTGCGCACTCTCGCGGCAGCGGGACCGGGCGGAGCCGGAGGAGCCGGAGGAGCCGAGGACGTCGCAGGAGCTCACGGGGTGGACGTCAAGACCGCGCTGAGCACCCGGCTGACCTCCTCCGTGCGGGACATCTCCGTCTACTCCGTCGAGACGGCGGCCTTGCTCTCCGCCTTCGCGCAGACGCTGTCCGAGCGGCTCGACGGACGGCTGCACATCACGCGCACCCTGGGCGCGGCGACCGCATACAGCCCCGACCTGGCGGCCGTGCTGCGCGAGCCGCCGGAGGTGTACGCGGACGCCGCCGCGGGCGAGCGGGTCGTCCCGGTAGCGGCCCTGGCCCATTTCCCGGCGGCACGCTCAGCCGTCTGGCAGGCCGCGTTCGCCCGCCTCGCGCTCTCGGTGTGCCTGCGCGTACTGGAGCTGGGGGTGGCCTTGGAGGCCCACGGCCAGAACCTCCTCGTCGTCGTCTCCGCCACCGGCGCCCCGCTCCGGCTGGTCTACCGCGACCTCGCAGACATCCGGATCAGCCCGGTCCGGCTGGCCCGGCACGGTCTGCCGGTGCCGCCGCTGTCCGGCCGGCTGATCACCGACGACGAGACCGTTCTGCGGCGCAAGCTCTTCGGGTCCCTGCTGACGGGCGCGCTCGGCGCCACGGCGGGCTCGGCCGGGGCCTTCGCGGAGGTCCTGGCGGAGGCGAGCGGCGGGCTCTCCCCCACCGCCGACACCGAGGCCCTGATGATCGGGCCGCTGCCCACGAAGGCGCTCACCCTGATGCGGCTGAGCCCCGGCGTACCGGGCGATCAATGGGCGGAGCTGCGCAATCCACTGGCGATCCGCCGGCAATCCCGCGACCCGCGCTGAGCCCCGGCACCGGGCGGGCTACTGTTCAGGGGCATGACAGAGACCTCGTACCTGCATGCCGTACGGGCGTCCTACGACGCCGTCGCCGTCGACTATGCCCGGCTGGTCGGCCCGGAACTCGCCGCCAAGCCGCTGGACCGTGCCCTGCTCGCCGCCTTCGCCGAGTGCGTGCGCGGCGAGGCCGGCGGGGGCCGTGCCGTCGCCGACCTTGGCTGCGGCCCGGGGCGGGTGACGGCGCATCTGGACGGGCTCGGGGTACGGGCCTTCGGAGTCGACCTGTCCCCGGCGATGGTCGCGGTGGCCCGCCGCACCTATCCGGGGCTGCGGTTCGAGGTCGGCTCGATGGCCGCGCTGGACATCGCGGACGGCGTGCTCGGCGGGATCCTGGCCTGGTATTCCACCGTGCACACTCCGCCCTCGGAGCTGGCGCCGGTGTTCGCGGAGTTCGCCCGCGTGCTGGCGCCGGGCGGCTACGCTCTGATCGCGTTCAAGGCGGGCGACGAGCGGATCCGGCTGGAGCACGCGTACGGCCATCCGGTCGACCTCGACGTGTACCGGACACCGCCCGACCGGATCGCCACCCTGCTGGCCGGTGCCGGACTCGCCGAGATGGCCCGCCTGGTCAGGGAACCCGACGCGCACGAGAGGTCCCCGCAGGGCTTCCTGCTGGCGCGCAAGAGCTAGTGCTGTTGCCCACGGCGTGGACGGTTCTGCTCCTGTTCCCTCCGGTCCGTGTCTCACCGCCGCCCCTCACGGACATCGCGCCTGTCGGCGCCCGGGCTGTGCGCTTCCTGTGGCAACACGATGAACGCCGTGCCCTTGGTCAGGTCAATGCTGGAGCGGGGCGGCGCACCGTGGCTCTCGTCGTCCCGCCGCAGCAGCTCCACCCGCCGCTGCTCCAGCTCCGCCGTCTTGTTTCCGTTCACGACCCCCGTGAATTCATCGAAGGCGATGCTCGACAACGACCGCCCCGTGCGCCTGCGTACCCACGGGATCAAGCCCAGTCCCGTGAACCATCGCCACGCGCTCTCCACCAGGGCGAACACGGCCAGCAGGCACACGAACGCCGGGAACGACATGAGCCACATCGTCATAGACGGTCCCTCATCGTCCTCAACGCGGTTGACGGCCGGGAAGCGACGCAGGAGTCGGGCGTCGTTCTCATTGGACGTGCGGCGGACTGGGAGAACTCGGTGCCCCAGACACCGGCCCGCGTGTGGACCGCTCGCACAGACGCTCCGGCACCCATCCCGGCACTGTCGTATGTCACCCGAAAGGGCCGGGGCCCCCTCTCGCGGGCCATGCGCTCTGCCCAGAGCGGCACAGGCCGCTCGGCCCCCTCGACCGCCGTCGTCGGACTCGTCTCGCTGCTTGCCATGGGATCACTGTTCGGGATCCGCGGTGCGCAGGGATCAGACGTGCGCATGATCCGCCTCCCCCATGCGGGGGAGGCACCGCACCGTACATATGCCAATCCGACGAGCAGAACCGCTTCTGCCGTGGGCCGTTCGGGCGTCAACCCGGGTAGGTGTGGGCCCGCCTTCACGCGTATCCGCCCCGGCGGTGGCAGGAAGGGGGGATGACCCTCCACCGCCGCCGCCTCCTGGGATTCGCGGCCGTAGCCGCCCTCGCCGACGTGGCGGCGGCGGCTCCCCGGGGCCCGGACTACGGAGCGCTCGCGCGCGGGATCGACGGGCGGGTCGTGCTCCCCGGCGACCGGGACTATCCGGAGGCCCGGCAGCTGTTCCAGCCCCGCTACGACGCCCTCGCACCGGGCGCGGTCGCCTATCCCGCCCATGCCGGCGACGTGGCGGTCTGCCTGGACTTCGCCCGCCGCTCCGCCGCCGCGGTCGTCCCGCGCGGCGGCGGCCACAGTTACGCCGGCTGGTCCACCCGCGCCGGCGGGCTCGTCGTGGACACCGGGGCCATGGCGTCGGTGGTGGTCGAGGGCGACGGGGTACGGATCGGCGCCGGAGCCCGGCTCGGTGACGTCAACGCCTCCCTCGCCGTGCGGGGCCTGGCCGTCCCGACCGGCCTGTGCCCCTCCGTCGGCATCGCCGGGCTCACCCTCGGCGGTGGTTTGGGGCTGGCCTCGCGGGCCTACGGAACCACCTCCGACCGGCTCACCGGCGCCCGGGTCGTCACCCCCGACGGGATCGTCCGCGAGGTCACCGCCGAGCGGGATCCGGATCTGTACTGGGCCCTGCGCGGCGGTGGGGGCGGCAACTTCGGGGTCGTCACCGAATTCCGCTTCCGCACCCACCCGGCCGGCGACTGCGCCTTCGCCGAACTCCACTGGCCCGGCGGCGACTCCCCGGCCGTCCTGCGCGGCTGGCAGCGCTGGCTGGGCGGGCTGCCCGATCCCTTCTGGACCCAGGCCGAGTTCGTCGTCGAGGCCGGGCACTCGGGGGCGGCCGCGCCCGCGCCGGCCCTCCGCGTGGTCTGCCTCGACGGGCGCCGCGAGCTGGAACGGCAGTTGACCCGGCTGTCCGACCTCGTCGGCAGGCCTGCGCGGGACAGCTGGATCGTCGTACGCGGCTACGGGGACACCGTACGGGCCATGTCGGGCTGCCTGGAGCAGACCGCCGCGCAGTGCCACCTGCCGGGGAGCCTGCCCGGCCGGGACCCGCAGGGGCGGCTCGGGCGGCACTCGTACGCCGCCCGCTCCGACTTCTGGGCCGGCGCCGGACTGCCGGACGCGGCGATCGGCGTGGTGCTGGACGCCGTCCGGCGGTACGCGTCCGCCACGGCGCGCGGCGGCCTCGGAGTGGTGCAGTTCGACGGGGTCTGCGGGGGCGCCGTGAACCGGGTGGCGGCGACCGGCACCGCCTTCGCGCACCGCGACAGCGCCTTCCTCGCCCAATACCTCGTCCACTGGCCGAAGTCCGCTCCGGCCGCCGAGGTGGCCCGGCACCAGGGCTGGCTCGACGGGCTCTGGCAGGACCTGCGCCCCTGGGCGAGCGGACGCGCCTACCAGAACTACACCGACCCGAAACTCGCCGACTGGCGCGACGCCTACTACGGGCAGAACCGTCCCCGCCTCGAAGCGGTGCGGCGCACCTACGATCCCGACCGGCTCTTCCGCTTTCCCCAGGCCCTCTAGAGGAGCTCCGCATGCGACGACGTACGTTGACGATGGCCGCGGCCGCGGCCGCGCTGCTGGTTTCCGGCGGGCAGTTGCCCTTCGCCGAGGCCGGGGGCGCCGCCCGGGCAGCCGCCGGCCGCTGGTCCGCCCACGAGGCGGAGTCGTTCTGGACCGCTGAACGGATGGCCTCCGCCGTCCCCCTGCCCGCCGCCGCACCAGCGCCACCCGAGACGTCCCCGGCCCCGGCCCCGGCCGCACCGGCGACGCCCGGGCCCTCCCCGGACCCCGTGGCCGCCGTCCCGCCCTCCCTGGCACCCGCACCCGCACCCGTACCCGCGTCTTCGGCCTCCGTGCCCGCCCGGCTCCGCCCGGTCACCGCGCAGCTGCCCGCACCCGCCGGACCGGGCGTCGGCCAGAACGTCGACGGGATCGCAGTGGTCGGCCGGATGTTCGTCATGAAGGGCGGCGGCGCGTACTTCTGCACCGCGAGCGTGGTCTCCTCCCCCGGCCGCAACCTGGTCCTCAGCGCGGCGCACTGCCTGCTCGGAACGGACTCGCGTCAAGTGGCCTTCGTACCGCGGTACACGCGGGCCGATCCGCAGCCGTACGGCAAGTTCCCCGTCCTGCGTGACGCCCGGGGGCGCTCGAAGGTGTGGATCGACCCGCGCTACCGGTCCCAGGGCACCGACCGGGCGGCCGCGCTCGACGTGGCCTTCGCCCAGGTGGGACCGGACGCCCAGGGCCGCCCGGTGGAGCAGGTGGTCGGCGGCAACCGCCTGGTCACGGGCGCCGGGTACGCGCACGCGCGGGTCGCGCTCATCGGCTACCCGGCGTCCGCCGCGCGCCCCCGCCTGTGCGTCAACCGGACGACGAAGTTCACGAGCACCGACGCGCGGATCCCGGGCTCGTTCCTGCGGATCCACTGCACCGGCTATCCCGGCGGCACCAGCGGCGGACCGTTCCTGACCCGCTACGACCGGCGGACCGGGACCGGTGACGTGATCGGGGTCATCGGCGGCTGGAAGACCGGCGGTGACACGCCCGACACCTCGTACAGCTCCTACTTCGGCACGGCGGTCAGGAAGTTGTACGAGAAGGCGGTTGCCGCGGCGAAGGCGGGGTGAGCACCCGGACCCACCGCGTCCGGCGCGGGTTGCCGACCGTACGCGGGGTGACCGGGACCCCGTCGGCGGTCAGCGGCTCGGCGGGCGCGAGGCCGAGTTGCCGACGCAGGTCGGCGAGGGCGGTGTGGACCGGCGCGAGGAGGACCTCGGCGCGCGGGTGGGCGTACGCGAGGGCGTGCGCGGTGGTCTCGATCACCTCGGCGGCGTCCTCGGCCGCGCCGCGGCTCCATCCGCCGGGCGCGCCGGGTCCCCAGGGGGCGACGGCGTCGTAGAGATGGCAGGCGGCATCGGCCGCGGCGTCGGCCAGTTCCCCGACGCCGGGCGCCGCGATGGTCGGCAGTTCCATGCCGGATCAACGAGCGGAACCCGCCGGGGGAACGAGCCCGGACCGCCCTGACCGCTGCCCCGGCGCGTCCCACCCCGGGCCCACCGCACGGGCGAAGCCCCCGGCGGCGGCCGGGGCGACGAGCGCCAGCCCCCGCACCCCATGGCGCACCCTGCTGCCCGGCGCGCGGCGCATCTCCACGGGGTCGAGCCGCCGCCATGCCCGCGGCGGAGGCACGGTCAGACCCCGTGTCCCCACCGTCGGCCTCCTCGACACGATCGAGGCCGTGTATCCGGGCGGGGCACTGCTCAAAGTGTTCTTCGACGCCGAGGCGCTCGAATGCCCGCAGGACGCTGTCCGGGACCTCGTGGGCGAGGTGCCGCGCGCCCCGATCTGCTCGCGGACTGGAAGGCCGAGCCACCGCCGACAACCGTGATCCCCGGCTGTGCGGCGAGCAGCGAGCGCAGGCCGCTGCGCGTAACATCGTCGTCGTCCGCGATCAGGCGGGTGACGGCGGGGCTGGTGTCGGCGGGTAGGGCCATGCCTTAGCCAGCGTCGGATCCACTCACGCCGACAGTGGCGACTCCGCGGCGTTCGTTGCTGCGCAGTCGATCAGTGGCTGCGCTCTGTTGGCTACAGCCAGTCGCGCTTCTTGAAGATGACGTACAGGCTCACGCAGACCACCGCCATCAGCAGGATCGCGAAGGGGTAGCCGGCCGCCCACTTCAGCTCCGGCATGTCCTCGAAGTTCATGCCGTAGATCGTCCCCACCAGCGTGGGTGCGAACAAGATGGCGGCCCAGGAGGAGATCTTCTTGATCTCCTCGTTCTGAGCGTGGCCGGCCTGGGCCAGTTGTTTCATCTCCTCGTTCTGCTGCTGGCTGACCAGGGTGGCGTTGACGGCGAGGATGTCCTGCAGGGCCAGGCGGAAGCCGTCGACGCGTTCGGTGACGTGGGTGGCGTGATCGGCGACGTCTCGCAAGTACCGGCGCAGTTCTTCATCGATGCCGTACTTCTCGAATCCGGCGCTGAGGCCTTCCAGGATGCGTGTGAGGGGGCGGGTCGCGCGGGCGAACTCCACGACCTCCCGGGAGAGTTCGTAGATGCGGCGGGAAACCTTCGGGTCGCCGCTGAAGACTTCGGTTTCGATCTCGTCGACGTCGTTCTCCACGCCCGCCACCACGGGTGCGTAGCCGTCGACGACCGCGTCCAGGATCGCGTACAGGACGGCTTCAGGACCTCGTTTGAGGAGCTCGGGGTTGTCTTCCATGCGGCGGCGGACGGCGGCCAGGTCGGGGGCGGCGCCATGGCGGACGGTGATCACGAAGTCGGGCCCGACGAAGACGTGCAGCTCACCGAAGTCGACCTCCTCGTCGGCATCGAGGTAGCGGGCGGCGCGCAGTACGACGAAGAGAGTGTCGCCGTAGCGTTCCAGCTTGGGCCGCTGGTGGGCTTCCAGGGCGTCTTCGATCGCGAGGGGATGCAGGTCGAACTCATCCGCGACCGAGAGCAGCTCGGCCTCGGTCGGCCGGTACAGGCCGATCCACGCCATACCGCCTTGGGCCTCGCGAAGCTTGGCGAACGTCTCGGCGAGCGAGTCGTGCGTGCTGGTGCGTACACCGTCGCGGTAGATCGCGGCGGTGATCACGCTGTTCGTCGGGGACGGTTGCCGCTCGGCTGCGACAAGGGTGCTGGACCCGCCGCCGACGGGGCGGGGTTCGGCGGGGCGCTTGGCCGGCTTTTTGAAAGCGCGCAGGGCGCGCAGGCGACGCTCGGACACGACGGAGTCCTTCCGCGAGCAAGGAGAGAAAGGGGGGTGGGGATGCGCGAGACACGCCGCAGACACCGCTTTCCAGCCCGCTCAGGGACCGGGCCGGGCAGCGTCCCGCGGCATACGACTGGGAGGTTCACCACACATCGTGGTATCACCTGCCTTTCGGTACATGCGGGACTCAGGGCCAACAGAACGGTATACCGCTCAGGTCCCCGGACCGACCATCCTCGGACGCGGCCCGGCAACGGCCGTACCCGGACAGGCAGTCCCCGTCCCATCCGGCGGGATGTGGCCGACGCCATCAGTGGCCCACCGAACAGATGGTCACCTTCGACGCGCTCGGCAGCGGCATGCTCAGTGCCGGCATCGCCCAGCTCGGCGTCCAGCAGAACGCCGACATGCGCCGCATCAGTGCCCGGGCCGCGCTGGTCATCGTCGTCTGCACGATCGGCTACCGCCATCTGCGCGCCCTGCGCCGCAACGCATGGCTGTCAGGACGATGCCCTCGGCGCCGGCCGCGACGGTCGAGCAGGACCTCCCGTGAACGTGGGGGTGTACACCTCGGCACTGGCCCAACTGGCTGCCGTCTTCCTCCTGCTGTGCCTCTGCGCGGCGCTCGACCGGCGGTACGCGCGTCGTGATCCTGTCACTCCGTCCGCCTGAGAGCCCCGGCTCACCGTTCCACCTCGACCGATCGACGGGCTTCGTCCCGTCCCACTGACCCACGCCGCACTCATGAGCTCACCGCCCCGGCGTTCAGGGCGCGGGGGAATCACGGTCGGCCGGCTCGGCCAGGGCTCCACGCCCACGGGGAGTCCTTGCCCGAGGATGGGGGCCATGGCTGACACATTCGTTTCACGGACGGTCGACGTGACGACCGGGGCCAGAGAGACCGTCCACGACTTGACCGAGGTCTGCGCGTCGTTCCTGCGGGAGGTGGCGCAGGGGCGGGACGGACTCCTCAACGTCTTCACACCCCACGCGACGGCCGGCCTCGCCCTCATCGAGACCGGAGCGGGCAGTGACGACGACCTCCTGGCAGCCCTGCACTCCCTCCTGCCTGCCGACGACCGCTGGCGCCACCGGCACGGTTCCCCCGGCCACGGGCGCGATCACGTCCTGCCCGCGATCATCCCGCCCCACGCGACCCTGCCCGTGATCGGCGGAACCCTGGACCTGGGGACCTGGCAGTCGATCACCCTCGTCGACACCAACAGGGACAACCCCCATCGCCAGGTGCGACTGTCCTTCCTGGGGGGCTCACCTTCCCCCTCCGCCTGAGGGGACACTCGGCAGGCGCCGCCCGGTGAGCCCGGACTGCCGGCCGCCCGCGGTTCACCCTTTCGCAGAACGGCCCGGCCCGGCCCCGCGTCGTCGCACAGCCGGGGAGGCGCGTCGTCTTCTCCTTCTGCCCGCCGTTCACCTGTGTGGGGGAGACACTCCCGCGAATGATCGTTTCTCTCGCCCGGGAGGCCGGCCGCTGGTGCGAGCCTCGTGCGCAAAGCCCTCAGTTATGGCCGGTGGGCCACTGCGCCGGTGTCGAAACCGGTGCCGTGGCGCGGGCCGGGCTCGACTGCGCGAAGAGGAGCGGCAGATGAAGGTACGCATGGGAATCGCGAGCGCGGTACTGGCCCTGACGGCGGTCAGTGCCCTGCCCGCGTCGGCGTCCGGTACGGCGGAGGCACCCGGGCGGGCCGCCGCGGAGACGCGGACCAGCAGGGTGTTCCAGGGGCACGGAGTCGAGGACTGCCCGAGGGGCTTCCTGTGCCTCTACGACAACTGGGACTACAACGGCAATACCGATGCCCGCATCCTGGCGACGGACGAGGACATCTCCCATCTCGAGGACCACCGCTTCAACGACGTGACCAGCTCGATCTACAACCACACCGACCACGTCGTGCGCGTCTACCCCCACTGGACCTACCAAGGCGTGCCCGCCACCCTGTTCCCCGGCGAACGCCTCAGCCTCAACGGCTGGAACGGGCACTTCAACGACCAGGCCTCCTCCGTCCGGAGCCTGTGAGCAGCGGAGCGGCACCGGCCGGCGAAGCCGTCCGAAGCCTTCGCCGTGGTCGGCGAACACGGCTGTGTCCGCCGGCCACGGCGCGCCGGAAGGCTGCGCTGACGGAGTGACGTCCCCGGGGCTCCGAAGGACCCGGCGCAAGCGCCGAGCCCAGGAGGCGGAACCGTCTGGCTGCGAGGACCATCGGGTCCGAGACGCATGCGCCGACATTGCTTGCTCGCGCAGGGGGTCGGGTAAGGCTGGTTGGTGCTTTCCCTCCTCGCGTTCACCCACGCTCTGCGCGAGCGCTTCGCCGGAACCGGCTACCTCCGTCTGCCCGCGCTGGTGTCGCCCGCGGGCGGTCAGGCAGCGGACGAGCGGGGGCGGTCACCGTCGGTGCACAGGGCCCAGATCACGAAGACTCCGATGGCGATCGAGATGATGGCCCAGATCGGCGTGTAGGGCAGCCACATGAAGTTGACGACGATACTGAAGGCGGCCAGCGCCACACCCATCGCTCGCGCCCAGAGCGCACCCTTGAGGAGGCCGGCGCCGACGATGGCGAGGACGATGCCGAGGATGAGGTGGATCCAGCCCCAGGCGGTGACGTCGAACTTGAACACGTAGTCGCCCAGGCGTGCGTAGACGTCGTCGTCCGAGATCCCGGCGATGCCCTTGATCACGCCTAGGAGACCGTCCACCAGGAGGAGTACGGCCGCGAACATGGTGCCGCCCGCTGCCCAGGCGCTTCGGCTGTCGTAGGGATCACTTCCGCGAGGTGTACCGGCGGGGGAAGCGGGGGTCGAGGGCTGGGCCACGAGAAGCTCCTTCATCGAACGGAACGCCGGAAGTGGTCGTAGGCCTCAGCGTCCCGGGCGAGCTGTGGGAGAGACACCTGGGCGCGTCCGTTCGAGTGACGCCGTGCTCGTTGCGGCGCAGTGCCCGCCCTCCGGTATCGGGGGCCGCGCCTGATCGACCGGCCGGCCGACTATCCGTCCCCCGCTGACGGGGTGTCGCGCATACGCTGGTTCGATCATGAGCGACAAAGCCCGCACGCGTCCGCGCACCCGGATCCGCCCACGCACCCGTACCCGTACCCCTGCCGACGCCGGCCGCGTGCCCGGGGCGCTGGCACAGCTCGCCGTGGTGCTGCGCACGCCCGCGCGGGCGGCTCAGCCCTTGTTCGCGCAGGCGCCCAAGGCCTGGCAGCGGCTGCTGCCCTACGCCGTGGTCGGGGTCGTCGTGGTGACGCTGCTGCCGGTGACCATCGCGGTGCTGACCAACGACTACCGGGCGGGCGGCGGCTGGGCGGGGGCACTGGGCGTGGCGCAGACGGTGCCGCTGCTGCTCGCGGTGACCCGGCCCCTGGCGGCCTGGGTGGTGGTCCTGTTCGCCCACACCTTGGGGGCGGTGCTGCTGGTCCACGCCGACGGGGTGGCCGGACATCCGTGGCCGTGGCCGCCCATGACCATCGTCGGCTACCTGGTGCTGATGGCCTGCCTGGGACTGCGCGAGTCCATCCGGACCCTGGCCGGGGTGTGGCTGGTGACCGGCGCGGCCGGGGCGCTGCTGGGCTTCTTCCAGCCGGCCGGCGTCATGAACACCGCCGCCCTGCTCTTCGTGCTGAGCGGGGTCATGCTGGTGCTGACGGGCGCGTTGCGCGGTCTGGGCGACGCCCAGCAGCGGATCGCGGAGCAGGAGAGCATCAGCGAGGCGGAGCGGGCCCGGCGGACGCTCTTGGAGGAACGGGCCCGGATTGCACGGGAGTTGCACGATGTGGTGGCCCACCACATGTCGGTGATCACGGTGCAGGCGGATTCCGCTCCGTACCGGCTGCCCGGCATGGACGAGCCGGTACGGGAGGAGTTCGCGGCGATCGCTGCCAGCGCGCGGGAGTCGCTGGGCGAGATGCGGCGGCTGCTGACCGTCCTGCGCGGTGACGGAGCCGACGGAGCCGACGGAGTGGGGGGAGAGGGCGGGGAACGGGCCCCGCAGCCCGGGATCGGCCGGCTCCAGCAGCTGGTGGAGGCGACCGTACGGGCCGGGCAGCCGGTGGAGCTGTCGCTGGCCGCGGGTGCGGCGCAGGCGGCGTCTCCGGCCGTGGACCTGTCGGCGTACCGGATCGTGCAGGAGGCTCTCGCCAATGTGGTGCGGCACGCGCCGGGGGCGCCGACGCGGGTATCGGTGACGGTCGACGAGGACGAGGTGCTGGTGCTCGTCGTCAACGGTCCGGCCCGGGACGCCGTGGTGGCACTGGAGGGTTCGGGCACGGGGCACGGCCTGGTGGGAATGCGGGAGCGCGTACGGTTGACCGGCGGGACACTGGACACCGGTCCCCTTCCCGACGGCGGCTTCCGGGTCGCCGCCCGCCTGCCCTTGAACGACCCGACCGAGGACGCCAGTTGACCATCCGCGTGATCATCGTCGACGACCAGGCCATGGTGCGGGCGGGATTCGCCGCCCTGCTGTCGGCGCAGGCCGACATCGACGTGGTGGGAGAGGCGCCCGACGGGCGACAGGGCGTGCGGGTCGCCCGCTCCACCCACCCCGATGTGGTGCTGATGGACGTGCGGATGCCGGAGATGGACGGACTGACGGCGGCCCGCGAGATCCTCGATCCGCCCCCGGGTGTCGTCCACCGGCCGAAGGTGCTGATGCTGACCACCTTCGACATCGACGACTACGTATACGAGGCGCTGCGCGCCGGCGCGTCCGGGTTCCTGCTGAAGGACGCGCCGCCGGCCGACCTGATCGCGGCGGTACGGATCGTCGCGTCGGGCGAGGCTCTGCTCGCGCCCTCGGTGACCCGGCGGCTGATCGCCGACTTCGTCCAGCGGCGGCCCGCGCCGCGCAAGGATCCGGCGCTGCGGCTGAACGGTCTGACCCCGCGTGAGACCGAGGTGATGGAACTCGTCGCGCGCGGGCTGTCGAACCAGGAGATCGCCGCCCACCTCGTCCTGGCGGAACAGACGGTGAAGACGCACATCGGGCGGGTGCTGGCCAAGCTCGACCTGCGGGACCGCGCGCAGGCCGTGATCTTCGCGTACGAGGCGGGCCTGGTGCGGCCCGGCGACTCGGGCTGAGGCCGGGTTACCGCTGCTCGCTCCCGACCCCTCTTCCCCCGCTCGCCCCACTCGCCCCCCTCGCCGCCCTCTCCTCCCCTCGCGTCCGGCTCGTCCGGCGCTCTCCCCGGCCCCCTCTCTCCTCCACCCCCTACCGGGGTATGACACCCGACTTGGCTCCCTGGTGCGACGTACGGCCGGGTACCTCCTTCTTACCTTCCTCCTCGTCACGAGGAGAGGAGAAGGGGCATGCGCCGTTTCGGAAGGACGCTGGTCACGGCCGCGGTGGCGGTCGCCGTCGTGGCGGGGACCGCGGGATGGGCCTCCGGCGACAGCCAGCGGGCGGTCACCGGCCCGCCGCCGGGCGCCGCCGCCTGGCGGGCCGACACGGTGTCCGGGCACTCGCTGCCCGATCCGGCACGGGCGACGCCGCGCGAGGTGGCCCGGTTCTTCGCCGGACTGGACGAGGCCGCGCGCCGGGAACTCCTGCGCCGCCACCCGCTGGTGGTAGGCAATCTGGACGGGGCCCCGCTCGCTCTGCGGTATGAGGCAAACCGCATCGCCGCGGCCGCCACGGGTGAGGCGCGGTACGCCTCCCTCGCCGCGCCGGAGCGCCGGATCCTCGTCTTCGACCCGCGCGGGCGGGGCCAGGTCGCCGAGGTGTTCGGCGACCTGGAGCGCGCCGCGTACGTGTCGGTGATCGTGCCGGGTTCGGACAACGACGCCACCAGCTACGACGCCCGGCGCAAGCCGAACACCGGCCCGGCCGGGATGGCCCGGTCGCTGCGCGCGGCGACGGGCGAGGCCACGGCGGTGGTGGCGTGGACCGGATACACCACGCCGGTCGGGGTCGGCCTGGACGCCGCCGACGGGAGGCTCGCGAAGGCGGGTGCGACCCGCCTGCACCGTTTCACCGCCGGGCTGGACGCGGTCGGCGCACCCGACCCGGTGCTGTTCTGCCACAGTTACGGCTCGGTGGTCTGCGGGCTGGCGGCCCGGGACACGGACGCCACCGATCTCGTGGTCTTCGGCTCTCCCGGAATGCGCGCGGACACCGCCGCCGGGCTGCACACGGGCGCCCGCGTATGGGCGGCCCGCGGGCCGTCCGACTGGATCGCCGACGTGCCGAATGTCGAGGTGGCCGGGATAGGCCACGGCTCCGACCCCACCTCCCCCGCCTTCGGCGCCCGCCGGGTGCCCGCCGCCGATGTGCGGGGCCACACCGGCTATTTCGCCCCCGGCACCGGGTCCCTGGCGGCCTTCGCCGCGATTGCGACGGGAGATTCCCGATGAGCACGCCGCCCGCACCGCGCACCCTGACCCTGATCAGGAGGGCCGCCGACCGGATCGACCGGCAGACTCCCGCCCACCGCGACCGCGCGATCGACGGACTGCGCGCCCTCGCGCTGCTGGCCGTGCCGGCCGGGCACTGGATGCTCGGCGGCTTCACCCTCGACGCCGAGGGCGGTCTCCACAACGCCAGCCCGCTGTCCGCCCTCGGCGGGCTGGCGCCGGCCAGCTGGGTGCTTCAGATGCTGGGCATCTTCTTCCTCGTCGGCGGGTACGCCTCGGTGCTCTCCTTCCAGCGCCGGAAGGGTTCGACCGGTGCCTGGCTGAAGGGCCGGATCGCCCGGCTGGGGCGGCCGGTGCTCGGCGTCACCGCGGTGTGGGCGCTGGCCGCGCCGGTGCTGTACGCGGCGGGGGTGCCGGAGGCGACGCTGCGAACGGGGGCGACGCTGGTGATCCAGCCGCTGTGGTTCGTCGGGGTGTACGTGGCGGTCACCGCGCTGACTCCGTACTGCGTGCGGGTGGGGCGCCGCTTCGGCGGATGGGCGGCGGCTCCCCTGCTCGGCTCGGTCGCCGTGGTCGACTTCCTGCGCTACGGGCCGCTCGCCGACTCCGTACCGTCCTGGCTGTCGCTGGTGAACATCCTGCCGGGCTGGCTGTTCGCGTACCAGCTCGGCGTGGACTGGGGTGAGCGGCGGATCGGCCGGCGCGGGGCCCGGCTGCTGCTGGCCGGCGGGACCGTGCTGTTCGCGGCGCTGCTGCTGGTCTTCCACTACCCGGCGTCGATGGTCGGCGTGCCGGGCGAGGTGCGGACCAACTCGCATCCGCCGTCGCTGCTCGTACTGGCCCTGGCCGCGGCGCAGTCGGGCGCGGCCATGCTGCTGCGCGACCGGCTCGCGAAGCTGCTGGCCCGCCCTGCCCTGTGGGCTCCGGTGGTCCTGGTCAACCTCTGCGCGATGACGATCCTGTGCTGGCACCAGACGGCCATGCTGGCGGCGGCCGTTCCCGGTTCGTTCGCGGGTGAGCTGGCGGGGCTGACGACGGCGCCGGACAGCCTGGGCTGGATCGCGGCGCGGCTGGCGTGGATGCCGGTGTTCGCGGCGCTGCTGGTGGGCATCGCCCGGTACGCACGGCGGTTCGAGGAGCCGTGGCACCAGGCGACGGCGGTCCGCCGCACCGTGGCGGGGCTGCTGGCGGCGGGGTTCGCGGTGTTCGCGCTCGGCCTGGCGTAGCCCGGGGGGGCGATACGCCGAGAGCGCCGCTCCCCCGGGGGAAGCGGCGCTCTCCGCCGTGCTCGCGTCAGGCGATCGAGGCCGCGACGATGGCGGCCACGGCGAGGTTGCAGGCGGCCGAGACCCAGACCGCCGGGTGGGGCTCCGGATCGACCACTATGGCGCCGAGCTTGCCGGGCGTGACCACATCGAGCACGAGGAAGGCGATGGCCATCAGGATCAGGCCGAGCACCCCGAAGGCCGCGGTGGAGAGCAGGCCCTTGCCGAAGTCTTCGTACGTCGTCCAGATCGAGGTGAAGACGATGCCGCCGATGCCGAGGAGCGCGGAGCTGAGGAAGAGGGAGGCATTGCGGTTGCGCTCCTCCCAGATCTGCTTCGGGAGCTTCCCGGGCGTCAGCACGTCCACGAGGACGATGCCGAGGATCAGCAGCACCAGGCCGAGGGCGCCGTAGGCGCTGGTGCGGCCAAGTCCGTTGATGATGTCGCTCATTGAGAAGCCTGTCTCCGCGTGGTTGGGAAAGTATGTGCCGTGGGGAGGCCGAATCTATCGCACGGCCTCGCGGCGGACCATGGGGAGGCCAGGGAAATGGTAGAGGTCAGAGCCGCGCGGGCCCGCGGAGGCACGGGCCCTGACCGGGCTGATGATGCGGTCGAAGGCCCACTAGGGGTACGACGCGCGGTACCTCGCCGCGTGCCGGGAAGAACTGCGGATCCGCGCCGAGGACGTGACGGCCCGCCGGGTGAGGCTGTCGGGGCCGGCGATGACGGCGTGGGCGTCGGGCGTGTCCCGGGCCCACTGCTCGAAGCGGTGCAGGATGGTGTCGGCGGCGTCGGCGTCGGCGTTGTGGGCGGCAGGCCGGCCTGAGCGGATGGGCTCGGATCCCTGCCTCATGTCCCGATGATGCCACCGGGCACCGACACCGACACCGACACAGGAGGATGCCCGAACGCCGTTCCTATGAAAGGCAGTTGGTGACACCTGTGGGCGGTCCCGGGCCGATTCCTTGACCTCAAGTTCGGTTGAGGTCCTAGCGTACGGACCATGGATATGGAAGTCACCGCGTGGACATCGCTGCACAGCACGATCACCGCGCAACAGGACCGTCGGCCCCTCTCGCGGGCGAGCCTGCGCCGCATCGCCGCCTTTGCCGGCCCACACCGCCGCGGGCTGACACTGTTCCTCCTGCTCAGCGTGGTGACCGCGCTGCTCGCGGTGGCCACCCCGGTACTGGCCAGCCGGGTCGTCGACACGATCGTCGACGGCCGGGAGACAGGCACGGTCACCCGGCTCGCCCTCCTCATCGCGCTGATCGCGGTCGCCGAAGCGGGCCTGGGCCTGCTGACCCGCAGGCTCTCCGCCACCCTCGGCGAAGGGTTGATCCTGGATCTGCGGACGGCGGTCTTCGACCACGTGCAGCGGATGCCGGTCGCCTTCTTCACCCGGACCCGGACCGGGGCGCTGGTCAGCCGCCTCAACAACGATGTGATCGGCGCCCAGCGGGCCTTCAGCAACACTCTCTCCGGGGTCGTCTCCAACACCGTGACACTGCTGCTGACCCTCGTCGTGATGCTGAGCATCTCCTGGCAGATCACCCTGCTGGCGCTGGTCCTGCTGCCGGTGTTCGTGCTGCCGGCCCGCCGCATGGGAGCGCGGATGGCGGCGATGCAGCGCGAGGCCTCCACGCTGAACGCCGCGATGGGCACCCAGATGACCGAGCGGTTCTCGGCCCCGGGGGCGACCCTGGTCAAGCTCTTCGGACGGCCTTCCGACGAGTCCGCCGAGTTCGCGGCCCGGGCGGCGCGGGTGCGGGACATCGGGATCCGTACGGCGATGGCCCAGTCGGCCTTCATCACCGCCCTCACCCTGGTCTCCGCCCTGGCGCTCGCGCTCGTCTACGGGCTCGGCGGGTACTACGCGCTGCGCGGGAGCCTGGACGCCGGTTCCGTCGTCGCCCTGGCCCTGCTCCTGACCCGGCTGTACGCGCCGCTCACCGCGCTCGCCGGCGCCCGCGTCGAGGTGATGAGCGCCATGGTGAGCTTCGAGCGGGTCTTCGAGGTCCTCGACCTGAAGCCGCTCATCGCCCAGAAGCCGGATGCCCGCCGGGTCCCGGAGGGGCCGGTGGCCGTCGAATTCGACCGGGTCTCCTTCGGCTACCCCTCCCCCGACAAGGTCTCGCTCGCCTCGCTGGAGGAGGTCGCCACCCTTGACGCGCGGGGCGGCACGCAGGTGCTCCACGAGGTGTCCTTCCGTGCCGAACCCGGTCAGATGATCGCCCTGGTCGGCTCCTCCGGCGCCGGCAAGTCGACCATCGCGCAGCTGCTGCCGCGGCTGTACGACGCCGACGCGGGCGCGGTCCGGCTCGGCGGGGTGGACGTACGGGACCTCACCACCGACTCGATCCGCGAGACGCTCGGCATGGTCACCCAGGACGGGCACCTCTTCCACGAGTCGGTACGGGCCAACCTGCTGCTGGCCCGGCCGGAGGCGACGGAGGAGGAGATCTGGGAGGCCCTGCGCCGCTCGCGCCTGGACGGGCTCGTCGCCTCACTGCCGGACGGCCTGGACACGGTGGTCGGAGAGCGCGGCTACCGGCTGTCGGGCGGGGAGCGGCAGCGGCTGACCATCGCACGGCTGCTGCTGGCCCGGCAGCGGGTGGTCATCCTCGACGAGGCCACCGCCCACCTGGACTCCACCTCCGAGGCGGCGGTCCAGGAAGCCCTGGGGGAGGCTCTGGCGGGCCGGACCGCGGTGGTGATCGCGCACCGGCTGTCGACCGTACAGGCGGCGGATCTGATCCTGGTGGTCGAGGACGGCCGGATCGTGGAACGCGGCAGGCATGCCGAGCTGCTGGCCGCGGGCGGGCGGTACGAGGAGCTGTACCGCACCCAGTTCGCGACGGCGGACGCGGCGTTGGACGGGTCCGCCGACGCCGTTTCGGGCGGCGCGGCGGCGGCGTCCGGAGCATGATGGCGGCCGGGCCCTCGGTCACCTCGATGGCCCGCTGCCATGCCCGCCGCCAGGCCCCTTGGCCGCTACCGATCCTGGAGCTTTCGATGGACATCAAACTGGAGCTGGTCGCCGTTCCCGTCAGCGACGTCGACCGGGCCAAGGCCTTCTACGAACGCATCGGCTTCGTCGCCGACCACGACGTGACCGTGAGCGAGGACATCCGCTTCGTGCAGCTGACCCCGCCGGGGTCCGCCTGCTCGATCGCCCTCGGCAGGGGACTCACCCGGATGACCCCGGGGTCGCTGGACAACATGCAGGTCGTCGTCAGCGACATCGAGGAGGCGTACGCCGATCTCAGGGGCCGCGGCATCGAGGTGACCGAGATCCAGGACATGCCCTGGGGTTCCTTCGTCTACTTCTCGGACCCGGACGGCAACGGCTGGGCGGTCCAGCAGACCAAGCCGCGCACGACGGCCGGCTGAACCCCCGCCCGTCAAAGACGGCGGGCCGTCCCACGGCCGGTTGACCTTCAAGCGGGATGAAAGGCGACCATCACGGTCATGGACGGCACACCAGAACTGATGAGCATCAGCGCCTTCGCCCGACGGGTCGGGATGGCGCCGAGCGCCCTGCGCTTCTACGACGACTGCCGCGTGCTCCTGCCCGCACATGTGGACGGCGCCACCGGCTACCGCTACTACACCCCCGGCCAGGAGCCCCGCGCCACGCTCCTGCGCGGCCTGCGCGAAGCGGGGCTGGGGCTGGCGGACGTGGTCGCCGTACTCGACGGGCGCGCGCAGCGGGCGCGGGAAGTGCTGGAGGGACACCGGGCGGCCGCCCGGGAACGCGGGCGGGCCTCCGACGCGGCCCTCGGGGCGGTGCTCAGTACCCTGCCCGGAGGCCCGGCCGTCACCGAAGTCACCCTCGGCGGGGCGGAACTGGCGAGTGCGGTCAGGCAGGTGGCACCGGCCGCCGGACAGGATCCCGCACACCCCGCACTCGGCTGCGTACTCGTGGAGTTCGAAGAGGACGAGGCCCGGTTCGCCGCCACCGACCGCTACCGGTTCGCGCTGCGCACACTGCGGCCCGCCGCCGTGAGCGGTCCGGCGGGCCGGCTGCTGATCGACGCCGACGCCCTGGTCGGGCTCGGGGCGTGGGCGGCTCGGGCCGCCGAGGTCACGCTGGTGGCGGGACCCGCCGGGACCCCGCTCACCGTCCGGCACCCGGGCGGCTCCCGCACGGTGGCGGTGACCACCGGCGAGTACCCCGCGTACCGGGACATGCTCGCCGCCCTGGCCGCACCCGGTCAGCGGGTGATCGTGGACCGCGCCGCGCTGCTCGCGGCCCTCGACGCCTGCGGGGACACCGCCGCCGTCGCCGTGGAACTGGGCCCGGACCGGTTGCTGGTGGGCGACGCCGCGCTGAGCGCCGTACGGGCGCAGGCCGAGCCGGTGCGGATCGGCTTCGACCCGGCGGTGCTGGCCCCGGCCCTGGAGGCGAGCGTCGGCCCCGACGTCCTGCTGGAGATCTCCGCGGTGACTCAGCCGGCGCTGGTGCGCTCCGCCGACCAGGGCAGCTTCACGACGCTGGTCATGCCCGTCGCCCTGCCGTGCGCGGCGAGGTGAGAGGCCTTCGCGCGGCCGCGTGGGTTCAGGCCCCCGCGGCGGCCGGCGCCTCGTCGAGCTCCCACGCGTGGCGCTTGAACTCGCGGCGGAAGTCGGCGTGGTCCTCCCACTGGCGGGCGATGCCACGGAGCACGTCCCAGTGGTGCTCCACCGACTGGTCGATGACGCGGCGCGTGGCCGGCTCGGCCGTGGCCCGCTGCTCGATGAGCCCCTTGACGGCGGAAGCCTCCAGGACGGCATTGCGCAGTGCGCGCAGCGCGCGCGAGGTGTCGTCCATCCCGAAGCCGTACTCGCTGCCCGTCTCGGCGTCGAACAGCGGGGTGAGCCGCGCTTCGATGAACGCGGTGATCCGCTCGAAGTGCTGCACGTCCATCGGGGCTCCATCTCTGCCGGACACCCGGGTGTCCTCGGCGTCTTGACTGTTCCACAGGTGTGACTGCTGTGACCGCTATGGCGGTTGTGGCAGCTATGGCGGTTCTGACTGCTGGATCATTATCCGGTAGCCCGCCCGATGATCGGCGTGCCGTTACGGCGCGAGGACGTCGAGCTCCTCCAGGGCGCCCACCGCGATCTGCCGGGTGAGCGCTTCCGCGCGGGCCGCGTCGCCCTCCCGTACGGCCTCGGCCACTTGGACGTGGAGGGTGACGGCGGCCGGGTCGGGGTCGTCGAACATCACCGCGTGCTGGGTGCGGCCGGTCAGGACCTCGGCGACGACATCCCCGAGCCGGGCGAACATCTCGTTGCCGGAGGCGTTGAGCACGACGCGGTGGAAGGCGATGTCGTGGCGCAGGTAGCCCTCCAGTTGGTGGCCGCGCGAGGTGCGGACCATGCCGAGGGCCGCCTCGGTGAGTTCGGCGCACTGCTCGGGGGTGGCCTGGGCCGCTGCGAGTCCGGCGGCGACCGGCTCGATCGCCGAGCGCAGCACGGTGAGGGAGCGCAGCTGGCGGGGGCGGTCGGTGCCGGCCAGGCGCCAGCGGATGACTCGGGGGTCGTAGACGTTCCACTCTTCGGTGGGACGCACGGTGACGCCGACCCGGCGGCGGGACTCCACCAGGTACATGGACTCCAGCACGCGGACGACTTCGCGCACCACGGTGCGGGAGGCCCCGAAGCGCTCGGCGATCTCGTCGGTGCGCAGGACACTGCCCGGCGGATACTCCCCCGCCGTGATCGCCAGCCCGAGGGTGTCCAGTACGTGGGAGTGGAGCCCCGGTCCAGGACTGCCTTCGGTGGTCATGGGCGTAAGCGTACGGTGACGCCTTCAGCAACAAAAGATGTGATGTTTTCCGCCATACCCTTGAGTAAGTACTACTTAATGCGCTTCAGTGGGGTCCGCACGAACCGATGTCGACGAGGACAGCGAGGTACGGCGTGAGCACCCAGCGCGTCATTGTGGTGATGGGCGTGGCCGGTACGGGCAAGACGACCGTGGGCCGGCTGCTTGCGGAGGCGCTCGGCGTGCCGTACGCGGAGGGCGACGCGTTCCACCCCGCGGCCAACGTCGCCAAGATGTCCGCCGGCACCCCACTGGACGACGCGGACCGATGGCCGTGGCTGGACGCCGTCGGCGAATGGATCCGCAACCGGGCGGGGCTCTGCGGCGGGGTGATCGCGGCCTCGTCGCTCAAGCACGCCTATCGCGACCGGCTGCGCGCCGCCGCACCCCGTGCGGTCTTCGTTCACCTCACCGGTGAACGCCCGCTGATCCAGGAGCGCATGGCGGCCCGCAAGGGCCACTTCATGCCCGCCACGCTGCTGGATTCGCAGTTCGCCACGCTGGAGCCGCTCCAGGAGGACGAGCTGGGCGTCGTCGTCGACGTGTCCGGAACCCCGGAAGAGATCACCGAACGGGCGCTGGCCGCCCTGCGTCGGCTCCGCACACCCGAGAACTGAGGAAACCGTCACCGTGACCAGTCTCAGCGTGGAGACACTGGCAGCGGCCGCCGTCGAGCCGATCACGTCGGCCGGCAACACCCAGCTGGGTATCGCCGTCATCGCGGGCATCGCCGTCATCGTCCTGCTCATCACCCGGCTCAAGCTGCACGCCTTTCTCGCCCTGACGCTCGGCTCGATCGCCCTCGGCACGTTCGCGGGCGCCCCACCGGCCAAGACCCTCGCCAGCTTCACCGCCGGCCTCGGCTCGACGGTCGCGGGAGTGGGCGTACTGATCGCGCTCGGCGCGATCCTCGGAAAGCTGCTGGCGGACTCGGGCGGCGCGGACGAGATCGTGGACACGATCCTCGCCCGGGCCAAGGGCCGGGCCATGCCGTGGGCGATGGTGCTGATCGCCTCCGTGATCGGTCTGCCGCTCTTCTTCGAGGTCGGCATCGTGCTGCTGATCCCGGTGGTCCTGATGGTGGCCAAGCGGGGCAACTACTCCCTGATGCGGATCGGGATTCCGGCACTGGCCGGCCTGTCCGTGATGCACGGGCTGATCCCGCCGCACCCCGGCCCCCTCGTCGCCATCGACGCGCTCCACGCCAACCTGGGCGTCACCCTCGCCCTCGGTGTGCTCGTGGCCATCCCGACGGTGATCATCTCCGGACCGCTGTTCGCCCGGTACGCGGCACGCTGGGTGGACATCCGGCCGCCCGAGCACATGGTGCCGCAGCGGCCTTCGGTGGAGCTGGAGCACCGCCCCCGGTTCGGTGCGACGGTCTTCACCGTGCTGCTGCCGGTGGTCTTGATGCTGATGAAGGCGCTGGTCGACATCGTCGTCAACGACCCGGCCAACGCGGTGCAGCGCGTCACCGACGTCGCGGGCTCCCCGCTGGTCGCGCTGCTCGCGGCCGTCCTGGTAGGCATGTTCACCCTCGGCAGGGCGGCCGGCTTCACCAAGGCGCGGCTGTCGACCACGGTGGAGAAGTCCCTGGGTCCGATCGCCGGCATCCTGCTGATCGTGGGCGCGGGCGGCGGCTTCAAGCAGACGCTGATCGACGCGGGCGTCGGCCGGATGATCCTGGAACTGTCGAAGGACTGGGCCATCCCGACCCTGCTGCTGGCCTGGCTGATCGCCGTGGCCATCCGCCTGGCGACGGGCTCGGCGACGGTGGCGACGATCTCGGCAGCGGGTCTGGTGGCCCCGCTCGCCACCGGCATGTCGACCACCGAGACGTCGCTGCTGGTCCTCGCGATCGGGGCGGGCTCGCTCTTCTTCAGTCACGTCAACGACGCCGGATTCTGGCTCGTCAAGGAGTACTTCGGGATGACCGTCGGCCAGACCCTGAAGACCTGGTCGGTGATGGAGACCGTCATCTCGGTGGTCGGCCTGGGCTTCGTCCTGCTGCTGTCACTCGTCCTGTGACCACCGGGCCCACCTCGTAGAGCGGCGGAGCAGCCGACTTCCCGACGGCGACGGCTGCTGCCGCTGCTGCTACCGCTGCGGGGTCAGCGAGGACGTCACACTTCGTCGAGCTGCGCGGCGGCCAGGGCGAAGCCGTTCGCCGCGGTGGCGCAGCGGTCGGCGAGCAGGGAGATCTCGGCACGGAGGGCGGCGCCCCGGGGACCCGGCCACTCCAACGCGGCGGCGCTCGCGCGCAGCCGTCCGGCGTGCCGGCGCAGGGCGGCTTCGTGGGTGCGCAAGCCCTCGGCCTGGGCCGGCTGATGCGGGCGCAGCTGCGGAAGTTCGCACTTCCGCGTGCGGGTGCGGGTGGTGTCGGTCATGGGCGGTGTCCTCGGCGGTCGAAGCAGCGAAAGAGTCGTTGGCCTGCGGTGATCCGGCCCGGGAAGGCAGGGGAATCGGCAGGGAACTCCGCGGGGGCCTTGGACCGGCCGGGGCCGCGGTCGAAGAAGGACCAGAAGGCGGCGCCGAGCCCGAGGAGCGGTTCGGCGGTCACGGCCCGGCCGGTGGCGACCTGCCAGCCGGCGTGGTCGTTGAAGGGGTTCCCGTCGGTCAGCGCCTTCCAGGCGAGGATGTCGGCGAAGGACGGCGCCAGCAGGGAGAAGGCCTGCTCCGCGCCCCGATCGCGCATGATCTCCCGGAACAGGCGGGCGGCTTCGGACTGCCGCTCCTCCTCGACGGCCTGGAGGACAGCCGCCGATCCGGGATCCTCCAGGAGTTCGGGCCGGCCCGCGCACGTCGCCCGGAGCCGGGCCTTGAGACCGCAAACGGCGATGCTGATCGCCAGACTCTCCCGGCGGGCCAGAATCCCGGCGATCCGCCCGGCCCCGGCCATGCCCCGGCCACGGGAGGCCCAGCCGAGACCCGCCGGGTCGGTGAGGGTGCGCAGCAACGTGCGCCACGCGCGCCGGGGGCGGCCTCCCCGGGCGAGGGCGGCCGCGGGCAAGCGGGCGCCGAGGGCCAGTCCGGAGGCGTAGTGGGCGGCCTCGCCGACCGCGTCGGCGGCTGCGGCGAGCTCGCGGCCCAGGGCGTCGAGGAGGTCGACGTCCGGGGCGGTGGACGCGGGCGCGGTGTCCGACATGGGGGGTCCTCCTCGCGTGGTGTCGGCAGGGGGCGTGGGACAGGCGGGCAGGTGGGCGGCGCAGGGGGCAGGAGCGAGCGGGCGGGATGCCGGCGCGCCGTCAGCGGCGGGTCGGGCTCACGGCCTGAGGGCCGGCCGCCGACAGCGGTGCCGAGGGCGGCGGGTCGGCCGAAGCACACCGGATCGGACAGCCGGCGGCGCGGCAGGACCGGCTCCCTGGACCGTACGCATCCGTGTACCTCCGCAGAGCCGGAAATCAACGGTCGGTGACATCGGGATCACCGTACGTCGCTCGTGGGAGCTCCGCGCTCCGAGCGCTACGGGAGGGGGTCACGCTCCGCCACCGGTGCCGGGGCGTCCAGACCGGTCGCGAGGCAGGAGGCGAAGACCTCGTTGTGCGGGACCCGGGGAGAGCGGCGGCGCCGGATGAGCGCGATGGCTTCGTCCGGCGCCATGCCGCGCTCGACGAGGCGCTGGGCGGCGACGAGCCCCGACCGGTTGTAGCCCGCAGAGCAGCGCACGAGCGTGGTGAGGCCCGCGTCCCGGGCGAGTCCGGCGGTTCAGCGCTCAGGACAGGGGAGTTGAGGCGAAGGCAGCCTCCCGGAAGGCGGTGCGGAGCGGCACGGCGGGGCCGGTCGCCGCGGAGCCCGGGAGGAGGACCGCCCAGCGGCGGTGGCGGGGCGATACCCACACGGCCGGAGCGCCGTCGGCCGGGGCGTGGTGCGCCCAGACGTCGTGGGGAGCCGGGTGCCAGAGGAGGCCGCGGGGCGGGGTGAGTTCCCCGGTGCGGATGCGGAGGGACTCGGCGGTCCAGGCGGGGCTGATGCCCACCGCTCGGCCCGGTTCCGCCGGAGCCAGGAGGTGGCGCAGGAAGCGGACGAGGTCGGCGAGGGGCGCGCGGAGGGTGCCGTCGGCGAACCGGGTACGGGTCATGCCGAGGGGGCGCCAGATCCGGGCGGCGGCGAACTCGGCGAGGGGGCTGCCGGAGAGGTGCTCGGCGAGCCGGATGAGGGCGGCCGTTCCCTCGGCGTGCGTGAGCAGATGATGGGCGGTGGTCCCGCCGGGGGTGTCGCCGGCCGCCGGGTCGCCGTAGGCGGCGAGCGGTGTGTGCAGGAGGAGCGTGCCCTCGTCGACGAGGCTCCCGATGGCGGGCCAGACGGCCAGGACGGCGGTGAGCCCACTCACGTCGATCCCTGCGGTCCCATCGATTTCATCAGTTCCGGCAGGCCCGGCAGTCCCGGCAGTCCCGTCGATCCCGTCGATCCCGTCGATCCCGGCAGTCCCGTCGATCCCGTCGATCCCGTCGATCCCGTCGCCCTCGGGATCCGCCGTGTCCGATCCCGCATCGACGCATTCGGGTCCGCCGACGGCCCACACGAGCCCGGGGCCGGCGCTGTCCAGGAGGGCCCGGATCCGGTCGCCCGGGCGGGCCACGCCCACGCAGACCTGGCCGGTCGGGTCTGCCGGGGCGCTCTGTGACGTCATGGTTCCCCACGCTAACGACGGCCACCGCGCCCGTCCGGGTACCTCGCGGGGAAGCCCCCGCCCGGCCACCCGAATGCCGGGCGGGTCACCGCGCCCTGGTCCCGCCCGTTCGCGAGGGGCGGGACCGGGCGCGGGGCCGGATCGCTCTCCGCGCGCCGCCGCGGCCGCGCCGGGTGGCCCTTCCGTGCCGGGCGGGCCAGCCTGAAGGCATGACCGCACCCGCGCCCGGCGTTCCGCTCGCTTCCGCGCGCGGCCGGTGGATCCTGCTGACCACGGTGCTCGGCTCGGGCATGGCGCTGCTGGACTCGACGGTGGTCAATGTGGCGCTCCCCCGCATCGGGCGGGAATTCGGCGCCGATCTCGCGGTGCTCCAGTGGACGGTCAACGCCTATCTGCTGACCCTCGCCGGGCTGCTCCTGGTCGGCGGGGCGCTCGGCGACCGCTTCGGGCGGCGCCGGATCTTCGTGCTGGGCGTGGTGTGGTTCGCGGTGGGCTCGCTCCTGTGCGGCTTCGCGCCGAACGCCGCGGTACTGGTGGCGGCCCGGGCTCTGCAAGGGGTCGGCGGGGCGCTGCTGACGCCCGGTTCCCTCGCGCTGATCCAGGGCTCGATCCGGCCCGGGGACCGGGCCCGGGCCGTGGGTCTGTGGTCGGGCCTGGGCGGGGTGGGGGCGGCCGTGGGGCCGTTCGTCGGCGGCTGGCTGGTGGACGGGCCCGGCTGGCGCTGGGTCTTCCTGCTGAACGTGCCGGTCGCGGCGCTGTGCGTCCCGGTGGCGTTGCGCCACGTACCGGAGTCGCGGGATCCGCAGGCGCACGGGCGGTTCGACGTGGCGGGCGCGGTGCTGGGCGCGGCGGCGCTGGCGCTGCTGACCTACGCGCTGATCGAGGCCGGGTCCGCGACCGCGCTGGTGGCGGGCGCCGCGGCGGGCGGGGCGCTGCTGAGCTGTGTGTTCGTGTACGTCGAGCGGAAACGGGCGGATCCGATGGTGCCGCCGGCCGTCTTCGCCTCGCGGCAGTTCACCGCCGTCAATCTGGTCACCGTGTGCGTGTACGCCGCCTTCGGCGGGTTCTTCTTCCTCGTCGTGCTCCAGCTCCAGGTGGTGGCCGGGTACTCGGCTCTGGCCGCCGGCGCCGCCCTGTTGCCGACGACCGTGCTCATGCTCCTGCTGTCGGCGCGGTCCGGGGCGCTCGGGGAGCGGATCGGGCCGCGGATCCCGCTGACGGTGGGACCGCTGATGTGCGCGGCCGGGATGCTGCTGATGATGCGGGTCGGGCCGGGATCCTCGTACGTCCGGGACGTGCTGCCCGGGCTGCTGGTGCTGGGCACGGGCATGGTGACCCTGGTGGCTCCGCTGACCTCGACCGTTTTGGCCTCGGTGGACCCGGGCCGGGCGGGGCTGGCGAGCGGTATCAACAACACCGCGGCGCGGGCGGCCGGGCTGCTGGCGGTGGCCGCGCTGCCGCTGCTGGCCGGGATGGGGCCGGAAGCGTACCGCTCGCCCTCGCAGTTCGACGTCGCCTTCGGTCGAGCCATGCCCTGGTGTGCGGGGGTGCTCGCGGTCGGCGCCGCCGTCGCCTGGGTGGCCGTACGGAATCCCGCGCCGGGATCGCCCCCTTCACAGTGCCGGACCCAGTGCGCGGTGGCCTCACCTCCGCTGGAACCCCCCGCGGACGGTGAAGCCGTGAAGGCTCCTCGCCCGGCGGCCCCGCCGGGCGAGCATCTTGACTGAAATTTCAGTCAGTGTCACAGTGCTGGTGGCGCAAGGTCCGTCGCTTTCACTCTGGAGACTCACATGAACCCCAGCCGCAGAACGGTGCTGCGCTCGGCGGGCGCCGGCGCCGCCGGCCTGGCCTTCGGGACGCTCACGGCGCCGTCGGCCGGGGCGGCCACCCGTCGGATGAGCGTGCCGGCCGACGACGTGCCACACGTGCGGACCTGGATGTCCTGGCCGTCCAGCCGCGCCGTCTGGGGGCCCGCCCTGGACGGGGTCCAGCAGGACATCACCCTCATCGCCCGCACCGTCGCCCGCTACGAGCCGGTGGTGATGTGCGCAGCGGACCGGCGCGCCGCCGCCGTCGCCCGGGCCCGCTGCGGTTCGACCGTCACCGTCATCTCCTCCGTCCCCGTCGACGACCTCTGGATGCGCGACACGTGCGCCGTCTTCCGGCGTGATGGCGCCGGGAGGGCGGATGCGATCGGCCTTGGCTTCAACGGCTGGGGCGGTAAGCAGACCCACCGCAAGGACGCCGAGGTGGCCCGGCGGCTCGCCGCGTACGAGTCGATGCCGTTCACCGCCGCCGGATTCGTCGGCGAGGGCGGCGCGGTGGAGACCGACGGCGACGGCACGCTCCTCGCCACCGAGAGCAGCCTGGTCAACGAGAACCGCAACCCGGGCCTGAGCCGGGCGCAGGTCGAGGCCCGGGTGCTCAGTGCCTACGGCGCGGACCGGATGATCTGGGTCCCCGGGATCAAGGGCGAGGACATCACCGACGACCACATCGACGTCACCTCCCGATTCGTCCGGCCCGGAGTGGTGATGGTGCAGGTACCGCCCGCCGAGCGCACCGACATCTGGGCGCGGGACGCCCGCGAACAGCTCGCCCTCCTGTCCGCCGCCACCGACGCGAAGGGCCGCCGGCTCCGGGTCATCAGGGTCGACGGCCCGCAGACACTGCGCTCCGACCACCCCGACTTCGTCGACTCGTACCTGAACTTCCACCTCGTCAACGGCGCGGTGATCACCGCACAGTTCGGGGACCGGGCCAAGGACGCGGGAGCGCGGCAGGCGCTGGCCGCCGCGTTCCCCGGCCGCGCCGTGGTCCAGCTCGACGTGGACCGCCTGATGGGCGGCGGCGGAGGCATCCACTGCTCGACGATGCAGCAGCCGACTGCGGCGTAGCGAAGACCGCGACGCGGAGCCGGCATGCGCCGGAGCACGCCACGCTCGGCGCCCTGCTGCTCGCGGGTGACCGTCACGCGATCGACTTGAACCGGCCAAGAACCGGCCAAGTTACCTAGAGGTATGTAGTGACTTCACAGGCACCCGGCAGTAGAACTCGTTCCCACTCCCCAAGAGTGAGGAATGTCACATGACTGAAAATACCGTGCCCCACAACGGTAGTCACAACACCAACGGCCTCTCACGCCGCGGCTTCATCACGAGAACGAGTTCTATCCTGGGGGCGGCTGCCCTCGCCGGCCACGTCACTGCGGCTCATGCAGCGCCGGCCGCCGTAGCCTCCGCCCCCGTCGCGATCGAGCACGGGGCGAACGTCCCGGCCCTGGTCATCGGTACCGGGTACGGAGGTTCGGTCGCCGCCCTGCGCCTGGCGCAGGCCGGAGTCCACGTGCACATGATCGAGATGGGCATGGCCTGGGACGCCCCGGGCAGTGACGGCAAGATCTTCGCCCACACCACCGCACCGGACTACCGGTCCTACTGGCTGCGCACCAGGACCAAGGCTCCGCTCAGCAACTTCCTCGGTTTCCCGATCGACAAGGACGTGCCCAAGTACACCGGCATCCTGGACGCCGAGGAGATGGGCGGCATCATCGTCTACCAGGGCCGGGGCGTGGGCGGCGGCTCGCTCGTCAACGGGGGCATGGCCGTGACCCCCAAGAGGCAGTACTTCAGCAGCGTCCTGCCGTCGGTGGACGCCGGGGAGATGTACGGCACCTACTACCCGCGAGCCAACGCCGGGCTCGGGGTGAGCCTCATCGACCCGGCCTGGTTCGACACCGTCGACTGCTACCAGTACGCCCGCGTCGGCCGCAAGCACGCCCAGCGCTCGGGCTTCCCCTTCGTCTTCGTCCCGGACGTATACGACTGGGACTACATGAAGAAGGAGGCCGCCGGCACCGTCCCCAAGTCGGCGGTCGCCGGAGAGATCCTCTACGGCAACAACTACGGCAAGAGGTCGCTCCAGCAGACCTACCTCGCGGCCGCCAAGGCCACCGGGAAGGTCACCATCTCGCCCCTGCACCGGGTCACCTCGGTCGCCCCCGCGTCCGGCGGCGGCTTCACGGTCACCATCGAGCAGCTGAACACGACCGGCGACGTCACGGCCACCAAGACCGTCGCCTCGGACCGGGTGTTCTTCGCGGCCGGCAGCGTCGGCACCAGCAAGCTGCTCGTCAAGCTGAAGGCCACCGGCGTCCTGCCCCGTCTGAACAGCGAGATCGGCAGGGGCTGGGGCGACAACGGCAACGTCATGTGCGGCCGCGCCAACCACATGTGGGACGCGACCGGCAAGGTCCAGTCCGCCATCCCGTGCGGCGGCATCGACAACTGGGACGCGGGCGGCGCGTTCGCCGAGGTCGCACCGCTGCCGACGGGGATCGAGACCTACGCCTCCTTCTACCTCTCGATCACCAAGAACCCCCACCGCGCCCGGTTCTCCTGGAACGCCGCGGCGGGCAAGGTCGACCTGGACTGGCAGACGGCCTGGAAGCAGCCCTCGATCGACATGGCGAAGAGCATCTTCGACAAGATCAACTCGAAGGAGGGGACGATCTACCGGACCGACCTCTTCGGCGCCAACAAGATCTGGGGAGACCACCTCACCTACCACCCGCTCGGCGGCGCGGTCCTGAACGAGGCCACCGACAACTACGGGCGCCTGCACGGCTACACCGGCCTGTACGTGATCGACGGCGCGCTCATCCCCGGCAACACCAGCGTCAACCCGTTCGTCACCATCACGGCGCTCGCCGAACGCAACATCGAGAAGATCATCGCCACCGACCTGTAGGCCTGGCGCGCCTGCGCGCCGGGGCCGTGGCCGGGGCCGGGGCCGGTCGGATCCACCGGGCGGCCCCGGACCCATGTCAGCGCCGGACCCGTCAGGGCCCGACGGCATATCAGTGCCCCGGCAGCACGCAGACGCTGTCGAGGCCGAGCACGTGGTTGAGGCGGCCGAAGGCCAGCCAGGACCCGATGCTCATCGTCAGCTCCACGATCTCCAGCTGGCTGTAGTGCGCGGTCATCCGCCCCCAGAAGGCGTCGTCGAGGCCGTGGTGATCGAGGGTGTAGCGCTCGGCGTACTCCGCCGCCAGCCGGGTGCGGACGTCGAAGGCGTCGGTGGTGCGCCACTCGGTGACGGCGTCCGGGAATCCGTCCTCGACCTTCTCCCCGTCCCGTTCGGTGCGCCAGTCGAGGCAGAAGACGCATCCGTTGATCTGCGCGACCCGAAGCCTCGCGGCCTCGAACTCGCGCAGCCCCAGAGTGGTGTGGGCGTACACCGACAGGGAGAAGTTCGCGGCGGCCGTCCCGATGCCGGGGACCATGTCGCCCCAGACGTACTCGATCGGGTGCCGGCCTTCGGGAATGTCGATCCTCATGGCTGTTTCCTTCCGAGTCTGCCGATGGCGGGGCGCAGCGGGATGTCGAGGGCGTCGTAGAGTCCGGGCTTCGCCTCGGTGAGCCAGTCGATGGCGCTCACGAGTCGGCCGACGGCGGTGGCGTTGCCTCCGGCGGAGCGGTTCTCCCCCTCGTCGGTGGCCTCGATGGTGACCTCGATGCGGGGACGGCCTTCGATGACGACCCGGTGGGCGCCGTCACCGCCATCGGGCGGCATCGGCCAGTCCGGCGCGCACGAGGCGTGGATGCGGGTGACGTGCTCGATGACGATGCGGGGTTCGCCCTCGACGATGCCCTGCACCTCGAACCGGATCGCGCCCTGGGTGCCGGCCTCGAACTCGCCCATGGTCCTGGTGGTCACGGTGGTGTCGAGCGCGCGCCGCTGCGACATCTCGCGGATCTCGTCGAGTTCGACCCCGAGGGCGCGGGCCATCATCCGTATCTGCCCGCCCCACACCATGGTCGGGACCGACGGCATGAGCATCATCGGCTCGTGGTCCATGGGCTGTCCCATGCCGACGAGGTAGCGCACGGAGTCCGGTTGCTCGTAGGTGGAGTAGTCGAAGATCTCCTGGCACCGGATGGCGTCGATGGTGGTACCCAGGCCGCTGAGCAGGAGCGGGAGTACGTCGTTGCCCCAGCCCGGGTCGACGCCGGAGGCGAAGAGCGAGCCGCCGCCCGCCGCGATGGCGGCCAGCACCGGATCCCGGAATTCCGGCGGGGCGCCGCGGTGGTCGTAGAGCGGGTACAGCGCGGGGCTGACGACCACCGCACCGGACCGGATCGCCCGGGTGATGTCGGCGAGGGCGTCGTCGGGGCGGATGTCCCCCGAGGCCGCGTACACGACGGCTTGCGGGCGGGCGGCCAGTACGGCTTCGATGTCGTCGGTGGCCGCGACGCCCAACGGGCGGCCCACTCCGCCGAGTTCGCCCGCGTCGCGGCCGACCTTGGACGGGTTGTGGACGATGACCGCGACGAGTTTCAGCGCTGGATGGGCCTCGACGGCACGGATGGCCAGACGGCCGACGTTGCCGGTACCCCAGACAACCGTGGAAATCATGCGCGGAGGGTAGCGACAGGACCTGCATGTTTCCAGAGCGGTGAGGCCCGGATCGGGAGCGGGCACGGGGCCCCCCGGGGCTGCCGTCGGCGGCGGCGCCTTCAGGGCCCGCGGCGCCGCCACTCGCGGGCCTCGCCGGATCGGAACGGTACCGGGACCGGATGTCATGCCTCGATTTAGCTCGGTTCCTGCCATGCGGGCAAATTTCTTGCCTGCGAGGCAAAATCCGCCTCAGCCGGTGCTGCCCTCTCCGAGTACCGTCTCCACCGTGTCGGCCTCCGCCGCGCTCTTGTCCGGACGGTGCCGCAGCACGCGTGCGAAGCGCAGGGCGACCCCGGCCGGGTAGCGCGGGGAGCGCTGCAGGCCGTCGTAGGCGATCTCCACCACCAGCTCGGGCCGTACGCGCACGGTGAAGCCGTCGTCCGAGACCGCCAGCCGGCGCAGCCGGTCGGTCTGCCAGCGCAGCATCACGTCGGTGAGCCCCTTGAAGGTCTTGCCGAGCATCGCGTACGTGCCGTCGGCGGCCCGCGCCCCCAGGTGCAGGTTCGACAGCAGTCCGGTGCGCCGCCCGTGGCCCCATTCGGCGGCGAGCACCACCAGGTCAAGGGTGTGGACGGGCTTCACCTTGAGCCAGTGTTTGCCGCGCCGGCCGGCCGCGTAGGCGGATTCGAGGGACTTGACCATCACGCCCTCGTGGCCGCGGCGCAGGGTCTCGGCCCAGAACTCCTCGGCCTCGGCTGCCTGCGTGCGCGGGTCCTCGACGACGAGCCTGCGGACCCGGGCGCCGCGGGGCACGAGGCCGGCGAGGATCTGGTGGCGCTCGCGGACCGGGAGGTCGAGCAGGATGTCCTCTCCGGCGGCCAGTACGTCGAAGAAGTACGGGAGTACCGGCAGCGTCCGCCGGGCCGTCTCGACGTCGACCCGGGAGCCGACCCGGCTCGCGACCTCCTGGAACGGCACCGGACGCCCGTCCGCCGTCTGGCCGATGACCTCGCCGTCGAGGATGAACCGCTCCCCCGGCAGCGACAGGGCCAGCTCGGCCACCTCCGGCAGCCGGTCGGTGATCTCGTCCAGGGAACGCGTGTACACCCGTACGTCGTCCCCCTCCCGGTGGACCTGGATCCGGATCCCGTCGAGTTTCTCCTCCACCACGCAGGGTCCGAGCGCGGCGAGGGCCTCTCCCACCGACTTGGCGCTGTTCGCCAGCATGGGCTGTACGGGCTGCCCGACGCGCAGGGTGAAGCCGCCCAGTGCTTGCGCTCCCCCGGCCAGCACGGCCACCGCCACCCTGGGCAGCGAGCCGTCGAGCATCACGGCGCGGCGCAGCTCGGCGGCCGGCACCCCGGCGGCCGCGGCCACACCCTCCAGGGCCACCGCGTCGAGAGCGCCCTGGCGCACCTCGCCGGACAGCAGCCGGCGCAGGAAGGCCTGCTCCGGCTCAGTGGCCGCGCCCAGCAGGGCGTCGAGGATCCGGCGCCGCTCGGCCTGGGCCCCCGTACCCGCGACGGCGGCGAGTTCGCTCACCGCCGCGTCGACGGCGCGCACGGTGAGGGCGGGAGCCGGAGCGGGGGTGACGGCTTGGCCGAGGGCGCGCCAGCCGATGCCGGGGCGCCCCTGGGGAAGGCTCCCGGCAAGGTAGGAGATCACCAGGCCGGCCTCCTCGGGGGGCGCGGCGGCGAACAACTCCGCGAGCAGGGCGGTCTTCCGGGACCGGGCCGGGGTTTCGGCGACTTCCCGGGACACGCGTGCGACCTCGGCCAGCAGCATGCGGCCATCCTCCCGCCGGTCGGCGTAGCCCGCAGGTCGGACGGCGGACGGCGGTGTACCGCAGGCGCGGTACACGGGACGGCCCGCGTACTCCCTGAGAAGGTCGGGACTTCCCCCTCTGGGCGCTCGGGTGACGGGTGTCCGGGCGTTTAGGGTTCCCGTATGAAGCTACGCCTGCCCCAGCGACGCCGAGGCCGCCTGGTCGCGGGCGTCGCCGCGCTCGCCGTCGTCGCGGGAGCCGGTACGTGGACGGCCACCGCCGTGTCCGGCGACGCGCCGGCCGTACACCGCGAGGACCACGTTCTGACCATGCCCGGTGCCGGGATCGACACCTCGTACTTCACCGCTGGCGGAGGCGACGGCGCGGGGAACGGCGCGGGGAACGGCGCGGGGAACGGCGCGGGCGGGAAACGTCCGGCTGTGCTCCTCGGGCACGGTTTCGGCGGCAGCAAGGACGATCTCCGGGAGCAGGCCGAACAGCTGGCCCGCGAGGGGTACGCCGTTCTGACCTGGTCGGCGCGCGGCTTCGGCCGCTCCGGCGGCCGGATCGGGCTCAACGACCCCGAACACGAGGTCAAGGACGTCTCCCGGCTCATCGACTGGCTCGCGACCCGTCCCGAGGTGCGGCTCGACGCGGACGGCGATCCACGCGTCGGCGTGTCGGGGGCCTCCTACGGAGGCGCGGCGTCGCTGCTCGCGGCCGGGTACGACCGGCGGGTGGACGCGATCGCTCCGCAGATCACCTACTGGAACCTGGCGGACTCCCTCTTCCCGAACGGCGTCTTCAAGAAGCTGTGGGCCGGCATCTTCTTCACGACCGGCTCGTCCGGCGGGATGGCATCGCAACGCGCGGCGCAGGACGGGGTACAGGACTCGGCACCGGACTCGGCACGGGGTGCGGCACCGGGCGCCGATCCGGTGGCCGCCCCCGGGTGCGGGCGGTTCCAGCCCGACCTCTGCGCGATGTACGAGCGGGTCGCAGTGGCCGGGAAACCCGACCCCGAGGCCCGGGACCTGCTGGAAAAGCGCAGCCCGTCGGCCGTCGCCGCCTCCATCAAGGTGCCGACCCTCATCGTGCAGGGCCAGGACGACTCCCTCTTCCCGCTCGACCAGGCCGATGCCATGGCCAAGGCCATCGCGGCGAACGGTGCGCCGGTCTCCGTCGACTGGGCGGCCGGCGGACACGACGGCGGCATGCGGGAGGCCGACCGTGCCGAGGCCCGGGTGGCCGCCTGGTTCGACCGCTACCTCAAGGACGACGCGGGCGCGGACACGGGACCTGCTTTCCGGGTCTCGCGCTCCGGCGGCATCGACTCCACCGACGGGGAGGTGAAACTGCGCGGCGCGCGCGGCGAGCGCTACCCCGGCCTCACGTCCGGCCCGCGGGAGTTCGCCCTGAGCGGACGCGAGCAGACCTTCGCCAACCCCGCGGGCGGCGCGCCCCCCGCCCTGTCCTCCCTGCCCGGGATCGGCGGACAGCTCGCCGCCTTCGGAGCCGGGCTCTCGCTGGACTTTCCCGGCCAGAACGCCGTGTTCGAGTCGGAGCCTCTTGCCGGGGACGTAGGGATCACCGGGACCCCGACCGTCACCCTGAAGGTGAGGTCGACAGCCGCGGACGGTTCGGCCGTGCTGTTCGGCAAGGTGTACGACGTCGGGCCGGACGGCCGGCAGCAGGTGCTGCCCAGCCAGCTGGTCGCCCCGGTGCGGGTGGAGAACGCGCAGCAGGGCGTGGCCGTCGCACTGAGGCTGCCGGCCATCGACCACTCCGTCGAAGCCGGGCACCGGCTGCGGCTCGTGGTCGCCGCGACGGACCTGGCTTACGCGACCCCGGCCGAGCCGGCCGCCTACACGGTGTCGGTGGAGGGCCCGCTGGCCGTCCCCGTCACGGCCGGGGTGCGGACCGCCGCGGCCACCCTGCCCGCCTGGACGTGGGGGCTGCCGCTGGGCGCCGCGGCGCTGGCCGCGGCGCTGCTCGGGATCCGGAGGACCGGTCGGGGGGCTGCGGGGACACGGGCCGGGGTACCGCAGCCGGAGGCCGCACTGGCCGACGTACCGCTCGAAATCACGGGGCTGACGAAGCGGTACGCGAAGGCCCAGGACCGCTACGCCGTGCGGGACCTTTCCTTCCGGGTGGAGAAGGGGCAGGTGCTGGGCCTCCTCGGGCCCAACGGCGCCGGGAAGACCACCACTCTGCGGATGCTGATGGGGCTGATCTCCCCGGACGCCGGGGAGATCCGGGTGTTCGGACACGCGGTGCGGGCCGGAGCGCCGGTGCTGTCGCGGGTCGGGGCGTTCGTGGAGGGCGCGGGCTTCCTGCCGCACCTGACGGGGCGCGCCAACCTGGAGCTGTACTGGCAGGCGACGGGGCGCCCGGCCGAGGACTCGCACCTGGCGGAGGCCCTGGAGATCGCCGGGCTGGGCGACGCGCTGGAGCGCGCGGTGCGCACGTACTCACAGGGCATGCGCCAGCGGCTCGCGATCGCGCAGGCCATGCTCGGGATGCCGGATCTGCTGATCCTCGACGAGCCGACGAACGGTCTGGACCCGCCGCAGATCCGGGAGATGCGGGACGTGATGATCCGCTACGCGGCGGGCGGCCGGACGGTCATCGTCTCCAGCCACCTGCTGTCGGAGGTGGAACAGTCCTGTACGCACCTGGTGGTCATGGACCGCGGGCAGCGGGTGGCGGCCGGCGAGGTCGCCGAGATCACCGGCGGCGGGGACACCCTGCTGGTGACGGTGGCGGGTCCCGTGGACGAGGTGGGCGTCGAGAAGGTCGCGGCGCTGGAGGGAGTGGGTTCCGTGGTGGCCGCCGACGACGGGCTGCTCGTACGGCTCGAAGGCGCGACGCCCGCCGGGTTGGTCGCCGAACTCGTACGGCTGGAGGTGCCGGTGACCGGAGTGGGGCCGCACCGACGGCTGGAGGACGCGTTCCTCACCCTGATCGGAGGTTCGGCATGAGCACGGTGCAGGAGGTGGCTCCCGGCTACCAGGCGAGTCGTACGCTGCCGCTGCGCGTGGAAGCGATGCGGCAGTGGCGCAGGCGGCGGACGCTGGTGATGGGCGGGGTACTGGCCGCACTGCCCTTCATCATGATCATCGCGTTCGCGGTGGGCGGCGGCCCGGACGACGGCCCCGGCCGCGGGAACGGCCGGATCACCCTGATCGACACGGCCACGGCATCGGGCGCGAATTTCGCGGCCACCTGTCTGTTCGTCTCGGCCGGTTTCCTGCTGGTGGTGCCGGTGGCGCTGTTCTGCGGGGACACGGTGGCCTCCGAGGCGAGCTGGTCCTCGCTGCGCTACCTGCTGGCCTCGCCGGTACCGAGGGCGCGGCTGCTGTGGAGCAAGCTGGTGGTGGCGCTGGGCTTCAGCCTGGCGGCGATGGTGCTGCTACCGGTGGTGGCGCTGGCCGCGGGCACCGCCGCGTACGGATGGGGGCCGCTGAAGCTCCCGACGGGCGGAGCACTCGCGGCCGCGGACACCGTGCCGCGGCTGGCACTGGCGGTCGCCTTCATCTTCATGTCGCAGCTGGTCACGGCGGGCCTGGCGTTCTGGCTGTCCACGCGCACCGACGCACCGCTGGGAGCGGTGGGCGGTGCGGTCGGGCTGACGATCGTCGGCAATGTCCTGGACGCGGTGACGGCGCTCGGGTCGTGGCGGGAGTTCCTGCCGGCGCACTGGCAGTTCGCCTGGGCGGACGCGTTGCAGCCGCAGCTGGAGTGGGGCGGGATGATCAAGGGGACGGCCGTGTCGGTGTCGTACGCGCTGGTGCTGTTCGCGCTGGCGTTCCGGGGCTTCTCCCGCAAGGACATCGTGTCCTGAGCGGGAGGACCCCCACCGGACGGCAGGGAAGTACGCGTACGGGTAAGCCGTCGGGGAACGCGCGGACGTCCTCGACGGCTTCGCCGTAGTCCGTGGCATGGCCGGCCCGCGCCCCCCAGCCGGGGCGCGGCGTGGCCGGCCCGCGTCACTCCGGCGGGCGTGGGCAGCGCAGCGGTCTTCCGCCGTTCACGCGGCGACGCCCGGCGCGACAGCGTCGATCTCCGCGAGCAGCTCCGCCTCCAGCGGGCGGTCGGCGACGGCCGCGTTGGCGCGTACCTGCTCGGCGGAGGTGGCTCCCGCGATGACGGAGGCGCAGCCGGGCTGGGCGGAGAGCCAGCCGATGGCCAGTTCGAGGACGCTGCGGCCGTACTTGTCGGCGAGCGCGGCCAGCGCTTCGACCACGTCGAGCCGCGCCTCGGTGAGGTACGCGTCGCGGCCTTCGAGGCGCGAGCCGGGCGGGACGGGCGCGCCGCGGCGGATCTTGCCGGTCAGCAGGCCGTTGGCGAGCGGGAAGTACGGGAGCACGCCGACGCCGTAGTGCAGGGCCGCCGGGACCAGCTCGCGCTCGGCCGAGCGCTCCAGCAGCGACCACTGGTTCTGCGCCGACACGAAGGGCGTGGCGCCCGTCTCGCGGGCGATGTGGGCGGCTTCGGCGAGCTGCCAGCCGCTGAGGTTGGAGTGGCCGATGTAGCGGATCTTGCCCTCGGTGACGAGCTCGGTGAGCGCGGCCAGGGTCTCGGCGATGGGGGTGGCCGGGTCGGGGCTGTGCAGCTGGTAGAGGTCGATGTGATCGGTGTCGAGGCGGCGCAGTGACTCCTCGACGGCCCGCCGGATGTACGCGCGGCCCCCGCGGGCTCCGGCGGCGGGCCCGTACTCCATGTCCGTGCCGGCGTGGCCGAACTTGGTGGCCAGGACGACCTGATCGCGGCGCCCCTTGAGGGCCTGCCCGAGGTGGCTTTCGGAACCGCCGCGGCCGCCGTAGACATCGGCCGTGTCGAGGAGGGTGATACCGGCGTCGAGGGCGGCGTCGACGACGGCGCGGGTGGCCCGGGCATCGAGGCGGCCGCCGAAGTTGTTGCAGCCGAGCCCGACGGCGGACACCAGCAGACCTGAACGGCCCAGGGGGAGATGGCGCATGCGTGTGGTTCCTCCGCACTCGTCCAGTACGTGATCGGCCAAGTGGTCAGTCTAGGCTCACCGGTTCGGGGCGCGGGTCGGGGTAGAGCGGCCACGGCGTGCGGTGACGCTTGAGCGCGACCCTGCCGACCCAGCCGGGTCGGCGGCCCCGGTCGGCTCGGGTCGGCTCGGGTCGGCACGCGGCCGACGGACTCAGACGACCCGTTGCGCGCCCGCGGAGGGTGCCGCCGCCGTGATGCGGGGCGGTGTGAAACCCGCCGTGAGGAAGGCCTCCGTCACCGCCCGCGCCACCGCCGGCTCGGCGTCCGCGTCGATCAGGGCCAGGGCCGAGCCGCCGAAGCCGCCGCCCGTCATCCGGGCCCCGTACGCGCCCGCCGCACGGGCCGTGGCCACCGCCAGGTCGAGCTCCGGACAGGAGACCTCGTAGTCGTCGCGCAGCGAGGCATGCCCCTCGGTGAGCAGCGGGCCCGTCTCCCGAAGCCGCCCGGCGCGCAGCAACTCCTCGATCCGTACGACCCGTTCGTTCTCCGTGACGACGTGCCGGACCCGCTTGCGCACCACCGGGTCGTCCAGGCGGGCCAGCTCCCGCTCCAGCCCCTCGTGCGCCAGGTCACGGAGCGCCGGTACCCCGAGCGCCGCGGCCGCCCGGTGACAGGAGGCCCGGCGCTGCGCGTACGCCCCGTCGGCCAGGTCGTGCTTGACCCGGGTGTCGATGACGAGGAGGCGCAGGCCCGCCGCCTCGCAGTCGAAGGGGATGTGCCGCTGTTCGAGCGTGCGGGTGTCCAGGTGGAGGGCCTGTCCCTCGGTGGCGCACGCGGAGGCCATCTGGTCCATCACCCCGCAGGGGACGCCGACGTACGCGTTCTCCGCGCGCCGGGCGAGCGCGGCCAGGTGGGGCCGCGTGAGCGGGAGCCCGTACAGCTCGGTGAGGGCCAGCGCGGTGGCCACCTCCAGCGCAGCGGAGGAGGACAGGCCGGCCCCGGCGGGCACCTCGGACCGTACGTGCAGATCGACGCCCTGGACCGGAAGACCGGCGTCCAGGAGGGCCCACACCACACCGGCCGGGTACGCGGCCCAACGCGCGGCGGCCTGCGGGGGTCGCGCCGGATCGAGTCCGGCCAGGTCGAGGGTCACCACACCGGAGGGGACGTCGGCGGAGTGGAGCCTGAGGGTCCTGTCAGTGCGGCGGGCGGCGGCGACCTCGGTGCGCTGCGCGAGGGCGAAGGGGAGGACGAAGCCGTCGTTGTAGTCGGTGTGCTCGCCGATCAGGTTCACCCGGCCCGGAGCCGCCCAGACCCCCTCGGGCGGGTACCCGTACAGCTCCTGGAAAACCTGCGCCGTGCCGCTCACCGGCTTGCCACCTCCCGCAGGCGCGCGGCCGCGTCCTCCGGCCGGACGTCGTTCATGTAGGCCTCCATCCCGGATTCGGTACCGGCGAGGTACTTCAGCTTGTCCGCGGTGCGGCGGACCGTGAACAGCTCCAGGTGGAGCGCGAAGTCGGCGCGGCCCTCACCGGTCGGGGCCTGGTGCCAGGCGGAGATGTACGGGGTCGGATCGGGCCGGCCGAAGAGCCGGTCGAAGCGGCGCAGCAGCTCCAGGTAGACCCCGGGGAACTCGGCGCGGGCCGCCCCGCCCAGGGCGGGCAGGTCGGGGACCCGGCGGTGCGGGTAGAGGTGGACCTCGTACGGCCAGCGCGCCGCGTAGGGCACGAAGGCGGTCCAGTGCTCCGCGGCGAGGACGACGCGGCTCCGCTCGGCGGGTTCGGCGCGCTCGGCGGCGAGGACCTCTTCGAAGAGGTTGCCGCCGGTGCGCGTGCGGTGGGCGGCGACGGTGGCCAGCATCCGGGTGGTGCGCGGGGTGATGAAGGGAAAGGCGTAGATCTGCCCGTGCGGGTGCCCGAGGGTGACGCCGATCTCGGCGCCCCGGTTCTCGAAGCAGTAGACCTGCTCGACCCCCTTGCGGGCGGAGAGTTCGGCGGTGCGGTCGGTCCAGGCGGCCAGGACGAGCGAGGCGCGCTCCTCGTCGAGGTCGGCGAAGGAGGTCAGGTGGTCGGGGGTGAAGCAGATCACCTCGCAGCGGCCGGTGTCGCCGGCGAGGGAGGGGAAGCGGTTCTCGAAGACGGCGACTTCGTAGTCGGGGGCCGGGATCTCGCTCGCGCGTCCCTCGGTGGAGGGGCACAGCGGGCAGGCGTCGGCGGGGGGCAGGTGGGTGCGGCCCTGGCGGTGGGAGGCGATGACGACGGCATCCCCGAGCAAGGGGTCGCGGCGTACTTCGGAGGCGGTGGCGGGCGCGTCGAGCGGGCGGGTGTCGGGGACGGCACGTACCGCGCTGGCGTCCGTACGGTCCGTACCGTCCGTACCATCCATACCGTCGGTGTGGTCCGCGTCGTAGTAGAGGATCTCGCGGCCGTCGGCGAGACGGGCGCTCGTTCGCTTCACGTGAGGAGCTTCTCTCACTGGAGGGTGACGACCGTGGGGCGGCCGAGGTCGGGCTGGTCGCGCAGCGGCAGGTCGGTGCCGGGACGCTCCAGTTCGAGAACGATGATCTCGTTCTGCCCGGTACGCCACAGGGGCCCGGGGGCGTACAGGGTGCGCTGCGGGCCGCGCGGTGTGTCGTAGTGGCCGAGGAGGAAACCGTTCAGCCAGATGAGGCCGGTCCCCCAGCCGGACACATCGAGGAAGGCGTCGGCCGGCTCGTGCGGGAGCGCGTGGGTGAAGCGGTGGAAGGCCGGCCGGCCTTCCTCAGGAGCGGCGGCGGGGTCGGCGGACCAGTCGAGTCCGGTCAGGTCGGTCAGCGGCAGCGGGCGGATCTGCCACTCGAACAGCTGCTGGTGGCCGTGGCGTACGCCGCGCCAGATGCCCTTGCGGTCGTCGAGCAGCGGCCCGTAGTTGACCCGGCCCTGGGCGCGCACGAGTACGTCGAGGACCACGCCGGCCGCGCCGACGGGCAGATCGAGCCCCTCGTCGGGCATGTTCCGGTCGAGGATCCCGAGCGGCGCGCCGTCCGCGAAGA
The DNA here is from genome assembly GCF_040611115.1 of Streptomyces sp. NPDC003038. Taxonomy (NCBI): domain Bacteria; kingdom Bacillati; phylum Actinomycetota; class Actinomycetes; order Kitasatosporales; family Streptomycetaceae; genus Streptomyces; species Streptomyces sp. NPDC003038. The sequence goes on along the minus strand of NZ_JBEXNN010000002.1, from coordinate 137,966 downwards.
CGTACGCGCGGTCGCCGAGGCCGTCGATCTTGACGGGCATGGCGGGGCGGGGACCGGTGATGGTGGTGCGGTAGTGGATCAGGCCGTGGCTCTGGCCGAGCCGCTCCATCGACTCGGGCGCGGGGCGCAGGACCGGCGGGCCGCCGAGGACACCTCCGTCGAGGCCGGCGAAGAGCGAAGCCGTGCCCGCCGGGGTGGCGAGGGCCGGGGTGATCCGGGGCGGCGGTTCGGGCAGCGGCTCGTCGGGCAGCGGGACGTACTTGCCGATGACCTCGCGGAAGGCGTGGAACTTGGGCGTCAGTTCACCGGCCTCGCCGATGGGTGCGTCGTAGTCGTAACTGGTGACGGTGGGCTGGTAGCCGGGCTCGCCGGGGCGGGCACCGGTGTGGTTGGCGCCGGCCCAGAAGCCGAAGTTGGTGCCGCCGTGGGCCATGTAGAGGTTGACGGAGGCGCCGGTGGCGAGGAGTTCGTCGAGCGCGCCGGCCGCGTCGTCGACGGCGCGGACGTGGTGGTCCTCGCCCCAGTGGTCGAACCAGCCGATCCAGAACTCCATCGCGGCCAGCGGGCCGGTTTTCTGGTAGCGGCGCAGGACGTCGAAGCGTTCGGCGGGGCGGGCGCCGAAGGTGGCGGTGGCGAGCCGGCCGGGGATCATGCCGCCCTGGAGCATGGCGTCCTCGGGGCCGTCCGCGGTGAACAGCAGGCAGTCCACGCCGCGTTCGACGAGCGCCTGTTCCACGTGGGCACGGTAGCCGCCGTCATTGCCGTACGAGCCGTACTCGTTCTCGATCTGTACGGCGACCACCGGGCCGCCGCGGCTCGCGAGGAGGGGCAGCAGCTCGGGGACGACGAGGTCGAACCAGCCGTCCACCTCGGCCTCGAAACGGGGGTCGGAGCAGCGCAGGTGCAGGCCGTCGACGGCGAGGAGGCGGGCGGGCAGGCCGCCCAGGTCCCACTCGGCGCAGATGTACGGGCCGGGGCGGACGATGGCGTCGAGGCCGAGGTCCTGGGCGATGCGCAGGAAACGGCCGAGGTCGCGCCAGTCGGTGAAGTCGGCCTTGCCGGGGGCGGTTTCGTGGAAGTTCCAGGGGACGTACGTGTCCACGGTGTTCGCACCCAGGGCGCGCAGCCGCTTCAGCCGGTCCTCCCACAGGTCTGGATGGACCCGGAAGTAGTGCAGCGCCCCCGAGACGATGCGGTGGGGGCGGTCTGCGCGCCGGAATCCGTCCTGGTCGTGCGTGAGCATGCGCTGACTCCCGAGAGAGGTCCAGATGCCGTGAGGTGCGGGGACTCCGCCGAATATATGAACGCGCGGACCACGCCGTCAATGACCAGTTGATCGGAACCGATCGAATCGATCGGTTCGGTTGCCTATGATGGCACTGACGGAGCGGACCACGCCCGCACACCAGGCAGACCGGGGCCGTGCCGTGGCCCTGGCGCTGGCCCTGACCGTGGGCGTGGCCAGCACATCGCAGACCGTAGACCGCAGACCGCACGCAGACCGGCGCGCAGACCCCAGGGGGACACTGTGAGACCACATGTAGACCAGCGCCAGGCACAGGTACTCGCCCTCGTCCGGGCCCGGGGCAGTGTGCGGGTGGCGGAGTTGGCCGAGGAGCTCGGCATCTCGCCCGTCACCCTGCGGCGGGACATCGAGGCGATGGCGGCGCGGGGCGAGATCCAGCGGATGCACGGGGTGATCAGCCGCGTGGAGGCGGGCCGGGAACCGGGGCTCGGTGGCCGGCCGGGTACCGGCGGTGCGGCTGCCGGTCCGTGGTCCGCCTCCGGCGCCGTGGGTGCGGCCCGCGACGGCGAAGGGCTGGTAGTCGGGATGGTGGTGCCCACGACCGAGTACTACTACGCCGATGTCGTACGGGGAGCCCGCGAGGCGGTCGAAGCGCGGGGGGCGCGGCTGACCGTGGGGCTGACCCGGTACCTGCCGGGCGAGGACCGGACGCAGGCGGACCGGTTGCTCTCCACCGGGGCGCACGGCCTGCTGCTGACGCCGAACTGGGAGGCCGGGTCACCCGGGCCCGGTGAGGGTGAGTGGACCGCGGAACTGCCCGTCCCGACGGTGCTGGTGGAGCGGTGGGCGCCGCCGGGGCATCCGGCGGCGGCTCTGGACCGGGTCGCCTCCGACCATGCGCACGGCGCGGCGCGGGCAGTGCAGCACCTCGTGGGTCTGGGCCACCGGCGGATCGCGCTGGCCAGCCGGACCACCCCGACCACGGCGCGGCTGCGGACCGGGTACGAGGCGGCCGTGGCCGCGCTCGGGCTGGAGCCGGCGCCGCCGTGGCCGCCGGTCGGCCCGGGCCCGCTGTCCGACGCGGATCTGTTCGCCCGGACGCTGGACTACCTGTGCGGCGCGGTGACGGTGGGCGGTGTGACCGCTGCGCTGATCCACAGTGACACCGACGCGATCATGCTGATCCCGAGGCTCCAGGCGCGAGGTGTGCGGGTGCATGAGGACCTGGCCGTGATCACGTATGACGACGAGGTGGCCGGCATGGCCGACGTACCGCTGTCGTCGGTGGCCCCGGCCAAGCGCGAGGTGGGGGCGCGGGCGGCAGGGCTGCTGCTGGACCGACTGACGTCCCAGGCGGCGGGCGGCGCGACGGAGGAAAGCCCGCGCCAGCACCTGGAACTGCTCCCCCGTCTGACCATCCGCGCTTGAACATGAGGCGGAACCGCCGAACTGATTGTTTCGATCGATTGCGCATTCACGCTTGGCGGGACGGACGGCCGGGTGGGGAAAGGGACGGTGAAGGGAAGGGACGGAGGGGGCGGGACGGGCACGGCCACTGGCCCCCGGCGGGCGGGGCGTTCCGCTCTGGAGCGGCCCCAAAGGGCCCGCACCTCCGGTGAAGCCCTTTACCCGGACCGGCAACGGCCTACCGGGCCTCGCCCACCGCTTCCACCTCTGCCGCCTCTGCCGCCTCCCGCACCAGCCCGGCCAGGTACTCGCGGCCGTGCGTGAGCTGTTCCGGCAGCTCGGCGGCGGCGGGGTGCCAGCGTTTCTCGTACTCCCAGCAGAGCCAGCCGTCCCGCGGCGCGACGGCCACCACGTCGGCGAGCGGCAGCACACCCGCGCCGAGCCCGAGCGGGGTGAGCTCCTGCGCCGACGCCACGTCCTTGACCTGTACGTAGCCGAGGTGCGCGGCGAGAGCCCGCTGTGACTCGACAGGCTGCTCGCCCCCCAGCCAGGTGTGCAGTGCGTCCCACAACGCTCCGGCGCCGGGATGCGCGACGCGGTCCAGCACCCGGGCGGCCGCGGCCCCGGTGCGGTGTGAGTCATGCGTCTCCAGCAGGATCCGCACACCGTGCCGCTCGGCGAACGGCGCCGAGGCCGCCAGCCTGCGTACGGCGTGGACATCGGCTGCCGCCTCGGGCAGGCCGGTGCCGCCGGGGAAGACCCGGACGTAGGGGGCTCCGAGGTCCGCGGCGAGGCCGATGAGGGCGCGCAGTTGGGCGAGGACGGGCCCGTCCGCACCCGGCGCCGCCACCCGCGCGTAGCCCGCCACCCCCAGGACGGCGACGCCGGCGGCCGTCAGGGTCCGCAGACCGGCGGCGCGCTCGGCGGCCGGGCTGTCGGGGTGCAGGGGCTCCTCGGGGTGGGCCCGCAGTTCGAGGCCGTCGAACCCGTGCGCGGCCGCGAGGCCGGCGCTGCGGTCGAGCGGACTCCCGGGCAGGCCGAGCGTGGAGAAGGCGTACCTCACGGCCGGTGGCCTTCACTCGGGGGCGGCGCGGTGGAGCCGCGCACCATCAACTCGGTGGGCAGGGTGGTGATGCCACCCGGCGGTGGCGACCGGCGGCCGGTGACCAGGTGTGCGGCGAGTGCTCCCGCCTCGCGCAGGGGCACCCGGACGGTGGTGAGGGTGGGAGCGGTGTCCACGCAGAACGGCAGGTCGTCGAAACCGGCGATCGAGACGTCCTCGGGGATCCTCATCCCGGCTTCGCGCAGGGCGGCTGCGACACCGGTGGCGACGGTGTCGTTGGCCGCGGCCACGGCGGTGAAGGGCGCTCCGCGGCGTAGCAGTTCGCGGGTGGCGTCATATCCGGCGGCGCGCTCGAAGCCGGCGTGCACGGTGAGGGCGGCGCAGGCGTCGGCCAGGGCGGGGTCGTGCCGGAGCAGGGCCGCGTGGTGGCCCGCGAGCCGCTCCCGGGTCGTGCTCAGCCCCGCGGGGCCCGCGACGTAGGCGATGCGCCGGTGGCCGAGGGTCAGCAGGTGCTCGGCGAGCCGGAAGGCGCCTCCGTGGTCGTCGAACATCACGGTGGTGACGGGCAGGCCGGCCGGCACGGGCAGGGGCGGTCGCCCGCACAGGACCACCGGCGCGCCGGTACCCGCTATCCGCGCGACCCGGGCGGCGAGCGCGGTGGTGTGCTCGGGCTCCTCGACGGCACCGCCGGTGAGGACGACACCGCCGGCCCGCTGGCCCTCCAGCAGGGTGAGGTAGGCCAGTTCGGCCGCGGGGGCGCCTTCGGTGTTGCAGACGACGGCGAGCCTGCGGGCGTCTGCCCGGCCCGTGGGCGCGAGAGCACTCTGCAGGGAGCCCGCGAGGATGCCGAAGAAGCTGTCCGCGACATCGTGGACAAGGACTCCGACGAGGTCGGATGTGGCGGCGGCGAGCGCGCGGGCGGGGCCGTTGGCGATGTAGCCGAGCTCTTCGACGGCATGCTCCACTCGGGTCCGGGTGCCGCCGGCCACCGGGTACCCGCCGTTCAGTACACGCGAGACCGTGGCGGGCGATACGCCCGCGTGTGCCGCGACCTCGGCGAGAGTCACCGCCATCATGCACCCCTCTCCTGGATTCCGGGTCATCGTCTCATCCGGTCTGTGGATCTCCATAGTGCCTCATACAGAAAGCGCTTTCCATCACTCGTACGGGTATTGCCTGGGCGTGAAGGAGAGGCCTAGCCTGAAGGAAGTGAAAGCGCTTTCTATCAAGCTTCGACTTCATCGACCGAGGGGGGACACCATGGAGCGCAGGACGATCAAGATCGCCATGAACGGCGTGACCGGGCGGATGGGGTACCGGCAGCATCTGGTCCGGTCACTACTCGCCTTGCGCGAGCAGGGGGGCCTGGACCTGGGCGACGGCACGGTGCTGTGGCCGGAGCCGGTGCTCGTGGGGCGCCGGGAGGCGGCGCTGCGGGCCATCGCCGAGCAGCACGGCCTGGAGCACGTCAGCACGGACCTGACGGCCGTGCTCGCCGATCCCGAGATCGAGATCTACTTCGACGCGCAGGTCACCGGCGCCAGGGAGGCGGCGGTGCGGCAGGCGATAGCGGCGGGCAAGCACGTGTACTGCGAGAAGCCGACCGCCCTGACCTTCGAGTCGTCACTGGAGCTGGCCCGGCTGGCCGCGGCTGCCGGCATCAAGCACGGGGTCGTCCAGGACAAGTTGTTCCTGCCGGGGCTGCTGAAGCTCAAGCGGCTGATCGAGGGCGGCTTCTTCGGCGAGATCCTGTCGGTGCGCGGTGAGTTCGGGTACTGGGTCTTCGAGGGCGACTGGCAGCCCGCCCAACGCCCCTCGTGGAACTACCGGGCGCAGGACGGCGGCGGCATCATCACGGACATGTTCCCGCACTGGGAGTACCTGCTGCACGAGCTCTTCGGCCGGGTGCGCACCGTTCAGGCCCTTTCCCGTACCCACATAGGCCGCCGGTGGGACGAGGAGGGCAAGCCGTACGAGGCGACCGCCGACGACGCGGCATATGGAACCTTCGAGCTGGAGGGCGGCGTCGTCGCGCAGATCAACTCCTCCTGGGCGGTGCGGGTCCACCGCGACGAGCTCGTGGAGTTCCAGGTGGACGGTACGCAGGGGTCGGCGGTCGCAGGACTGCTCGGCTGCCGCGTCCAGCACCGCGCGGCGACACCCAAGCCGGTGTGGAATCCGGATCTGCCGCCGACGGAGGCCTTCCGCTCGCAGTGGCAGGAGGTGCCGGACAACGAACCGGCCGACAACGGCTTCAAGGCGCAGTGGGAGCTCTTCCTGCGCCATGTCGTGCTCGACGAGCCCTGGCAGTGGGACCTGCTGGCCGGGGCGCGCGGGGTTCAGCTCGCGGAGCTCGGCCTGCGCTCCTCGGCCGAGGGGCTGCGCCTCCCCGTGCCGGAGGTGGTCCTGTGAGCATCCGGCTCCCCTCTGCGGACGGCGGGTACCGCCTGCACCGGCCGAATGCCGACCCGTTGGCGGCGCCGGCCTGCGGTCCGGCCCTCAGCCGCAAGTTCTATGCGGCCGCGCACGTGGTCGCGGACCCGTTGGCCGCATCGGCCGAATCAGGGCCGGTTCTGGACTGGGAATCGACCCTGGCCTTCCGGCGCCGCCTGTGGGCGCAGGGCCTCGGTGTCGCCGAGGCCATGGACACCGCACAGCGCGGGATGGGCCTGGACTGGCCGACGGCGGCGGAGCTGATCCGCCGCTCCGCGGCAGAGGCCCGGGCGGTGGGCGGCCGGATCGTCTGCGGCGCGGGTACCGACCAGCTGGCCCAGGGCGGACCGCACTCCCTTGCCGCGATCACCGCAGCGTATGAGGAGCAGCTCGCCCACACCGAAGCCTGCGGGGCGGGGGCCGTGTTGATGGCCTCACGAGCCCTGGCCGCCTCGGCGCGCGGCCCCGAGGACTACCTGGAGGTGTACGGAGGGCTCCTCCGGCAGAGCACCCGGCCGGTCGTACTGCACTGGCTGGGGCCGATGTTCGACCCGGAACTGCGCGGGTACTGGGGCCACGATGACCTCGACGTGGCCACGGACGTCTTCTTGAAGGTCATCGCCGAGTGTCCGCAGAAGGTGGACGGGATCAAGGTCTCGCTGCTGGACGCGGAGCGGGAGGTGGACATCCGGCGGCGGCTGCCGTCGGGCGTGCGCTGTTACACGGGCGACGACTACCACTACCCGGAACTGATCGCCGGGGACGGCGAGCTGGCCAGCGACGCGCTGTTGGGGATCTTCGACCCGATCGCCCCCATCGTGGCCCGTGCGGCGCTCGCGCTCGACCGGGACGATCCGGGGGGCTTCCGGGAGCTCCTCGATCCGACGGTGCCCCTGTCGAAACACCTCTTCGCCCCGCCGACGCGGTTCTACAAGACGGGGGTGGTCCTGCTGGCCTGGCTGGCGGGGTACCAGGAGCACTTCACGATGGTGGGCGGGCTGCATTCGGCCCGGTCGCTCCCCCATCTGGCCACCGCGTACGAGCTGGCGGACGGGCTCGGCCTGTTCCCGGATCCGGAGCTCGCGGAGGACCGGATGCGGCGGCTGCTCACGGTGCACGGGGTGGCGCCGTGACTCGTGCTCCGGCTCGGCTGAGCCTGAATCAGGAAACCATCCGCCAGTGGTCGCTGCCCGAGCTCGTCGCCGGGTGCTCAGCGGCTGGAGTGGGCGCGGTCGGGCTGTGGCGGGACCCGGTGCGGACGTTCGGCGTGCGGGAGACGGCGAAGCTCGTAGCGGAGGCCGGGTTGCGCGTCAGCTCGCTCTGCCGCGGGGGTTTCTTCACCGCCGCCGACCCGGCGGGACGGGCGGCCGCGCTCGACGACAACCGCCGGGCCGTGGAGGAGGCGGCCGAACTGGGCGCCGACACGCTGGTCCTGGTCTCGGGCGGACTGCCCGCGGGCGAGCGGGACCTCGTGGGCGCGCGCCGACGGATCGCCGGGATCCTGGGAGAGCTGGCTCCATGGGCCGCCTCACACGGGGTACGGCTCGGGATCGAGCCACTGCATCCGATGTTCGCCTCGGACCGGTGTGTGGTCTCCACCCTCGGCCAGGCCCTGGACCTCGCCGAGCAGTTCCCGGCGGAGCAGGTGGGAGTGGTCGCCGACTCCTACCACCTGTGGTGGGACGAGCGGCTCCCCGCCGACCTGCGCCGGGCGGGTGAGGGCGGGCGCATCGTGTCCGTCCAAGTGGCCGACTGGGTGACCCCGCTCCCCGAAGGCGTACTGCTGGGCCGGGGACAGCTGGGCGACGGCTCCATCGACCTGCGGGGCTTTCGGGAACTGGCCGACGCGGCCGGCTACCGGGGCCCGGTGGAAGTGGAGATCTTCCAGCCGGGGCTGTGGGCCCGGGACGGCGAAGAGGTACTGCGGGAGGTGATCGAGCGCTACCGCGCGCACGTCGAGTAAGGGCCGGGAGTCGGTCGAGTGCGGGGCATGGCAGGGCAACGGGGCCGGGTACGCATCAGACGAGGGAGACAGCGATGACAGACCTGTGGAGTCGGCGCGCATTCCTTTCCGCGGCGGGCGGGGGTGTGTTCCTGCTGGGCGCGCCCGCCTCGGGGGCGGTCGCCGGGGCCCTGGAGGACGTCCACGACGCCATGCGATCGGTGTGGCGGGGACTCTTCCTGGGCGGTGGGTTCCCCGCCGACGCCGAGCCCTTCCGCTCTCGGCTCGCCGATCTCGGCGCGCTGGCAGACGAGTGGCGCTCGACCATGGCTCCGGCGGCCGGTTCGCTCTGGCCCGACCTGGGGTTCACCACGGACCCCGACAAGATGATGCAGAGCTACTTCCGGCTGCGGACCATGGCGGAGGCCTATGTCCGGCCCGGGACGGGGATCACCGGCGACGGCGGGCTGCGTACGGCGCTGCTGACCGGGCTGGACCATCTGCACGCGCAGGTCTACCACTCGGGTCAGGCGCGGTACGGCAACTGGTACTGCTGGCAGATCGGTGCTCCACAGGCGCTGCTGGACATCTGCGTGCTGGTTTACGGGGAGTTGTCGGCCACCCAGGTCGCAGGATACTGCGCGGCCGTCGACCATTTCGTGCCCGATTCGACGGTCGGCTCGTATACCGGGACCAGCACGGGCGCGAACCGGGTGGACCTGTGCCGGGTCTTGGCGGTGCGCGGCGTGGTCGGCCGGAATTCCGCGAAGGTGTCCCTGGCCCGGGACGCGCTGTCGCCGGTGTTCCCGTACGTCACGTCGGGCGACGGGCTCTACCGGGACGGGTCCTTCATCCAGCACACCTGGGTCCCGTACACCGGTTCGTACGGGGCGGTGCTCCTCGGGGGGCTGGGCATGCTGTTCAGGCTGCTGAAGGGAACTCCGTGGGAGGTCACGGACCCAGGCGCCCAGATCGCCTTCGACGCCGTCGAAAAGGCCTGGGCACCGTTCCTCTTCAACGGGTTGATCATGGACGGGGTCTCGGGACGGGCGATCAGCCGGGGTCTGGCGGCCGCGGATGCACGGCAGTTGCAGCAGGACGACCACGTCCGGGGGCATGCGGTGCTCGCGGGGATTCTGCTGCTCGCGGAGGGGGCGAGCAGCACCGAACGGGCGCGCTGGAGGGGGCTGGTGAAGGGGTGGATGGCACGGGACTACTACAGCCGCCCCCTCGCGGACAAGGCGCTCGCCCTGTCCGCGCTCGCCCGGTTGGCCGAGGTCGAGGCGGATGCCTCGGTGGTGGCGATTGCCGAGCCGGTCGGGCACCGGCTGTTCGCGTCCATGGACCGTGTGACGCACCGGCGGCCCGCCTGGACGGCCTCGCTCTCCATGGCGTCGAAGCGGATCGCCCACTACGAGACGGGCAACGGGGAGAATCTGCGCGGCTGGCACACCGGTAGCGGCATGCTCTCCTGGTGGGGCGCCACTTACGGCAACGGCCAGTACGCGGACGCGTTCTGGCCCACGGTGGACCCTTACCGGCTGCCCGGAACGACCGTCTCGCGCACCGTGCTCGCCGACGGGGCCGGTGGTGACTGGGGGGCCTCGCGGCCGGATGCGGCGTGGGTGGGCGGCACGACCGACGGCGAGTTCGCGTCGGTGGGCCAGCATCTGCGGGGGCTGGGCAGCACCCTCACCGCCCGCAAGTCCTGGTTCTTCCTCGCCGACACCATCGTGTGCCTGGGCGCGGGGATCCGCTGCACGGACGGAGCCGTGGTCGAGTCCGTGGTGGACAACCGCAATCTGGGCGCGACCGGCACGCACGCCCTGACCGTCGCCGGGGCGGTCCAGCCGCCCGCTCTCGGCTGGTCGGCGACGTTCACCGCCCCGAGCTGGGCGCACGTGGCCGGCTTCGGCGGCTATGTGATGTCCGGTTCGGGGTCGTTCAAGGCGCGGCGGGAGGCCCGCACCGGCCGGTGGAGCGATATCAACCGGAACGGATCCCCTACGGAGCTGACCCGGCGCTACCTCACCCTCTGGTACGACCACGGCACGAATCCGGCCGGCGCCGGGTACGTCTACCAGATGCTTCCGGGGGCGACCTCCGCCCAGACCGCGGCGCGGGCCGCCGCGAGGGGCTGGCTGACGGTCCTCGCCAACACGGAGACGGCCCAGGGCGTGACCGTGGGCTCGCTCGGGTTCACCGGCGTCAACTTCTGGCAGCCCGGGACGGCCGGCCCACTGGAGGCGAGCGCGCCCTGTTCGGTGACGGTGCGGGAGAGAACCGACGGCACCGCCGCGGTCTGCATATCGGACCCCACCCGGACGCTCACCGGGCTGACGCTGGTGTGGAACCGGCCCGTCGCGCAAGTGCTGTCCCGGCCGCCGAGTCTGACCTCGGCGGCCACCGGCAGCCGGCTGCGGCTCGACTTCGGGCCTCTCACCGCGGCAGCGGGGGCCATCCAGGAGGTGGTGGTGCGGCTGGCGTGACCCTCGCCCCAGGTCAACGTCAAGCAGTGTGTACGGGGTACGTGAGCCGGGCGCGGCCGACCGGAACGGGGTGGACTTCGCCCGGAAAGGGCGTTTAGGATCGCGATCACGGCACCGCGTGTCGGTCACCGGCCGGGTGAGGCATGGAGGCGCCGTGACGTGCCTTTCGGAGGCATTCGCTCATGTCAGTCGAACTGAATCACACGATCGTCCACTCCCGCGACAACCGGGAATCCGCCGAATTCCTGGCGCACATCCTCGGCCTTGAGGTCGGGACGGAATGGGGCCCCTTCATCCCTGTCGCCACCAGCAACGGCGTCACCTTGGACTTCGCGACCATTCCGGCCGAGTCCATCACCGTGCAGCACTACGCGTTCCTCCTCTCCGAGGAGGAGTTCGACGTGGCGTTCGAGAAGATCCAGGCAGCGGGAATCGCGTACTTCGCCGATCCGCACGGAAAGCATCCCGGCGAGATCAACCACAACGACGGGGGCCGCGGCGTCTACTTCCCGGACCCCACCGGGCACGGGATGGAGATCATCACGCGCCCGTACGGGTACCAGGAGGACGCGGCCGAGTAGGTTCCGCCGCCCCTGCGAAGGTCAGCGGGCGCCCGCGGCCCGGCACGCCATCCGAGCGCGCCGGCCGCGGCGCTCCCCGGGATCCTTCGCTCGCGGATCCTTCGCTCGCCGGATCCTCCGTACGACACGGTCATCGCGTAGCCGCACCGGCGGTGCGTCACGCCGTGAGCCGCCGGACCAGCGCCACCAGAAACGCCTCCCGCCCCGCTGGTAGACCCCTCATCCCCGCACGCCCCGCGCCGCCGGCCGGGGCGTTTGTCATGCTGGAGACCCCACATGAACCTGATACGCAGATCGGCCTACGGCCTGCCCGCCACATCGGCGTCCACCCACATCGCACGCACCAACGGCGTGAAGGTGCACTACCTCGGCTCCGAGTACGGCAGCCGCCGACACGACCTGTGCGACGACTACGTCCGCGCAATCCGCGCCAGTCACCTACCAACCTGGCGCCGCAAGGCCTGTTCATCAATCGGTTGAGCGGAAAGCCGCTCACCGAGGAGCGCCCTGGGCTTCTGGCCGCGATCGAGTACGTCCGTGAGGGCGACATGCTCTGCGTCCAGGAGGTCGACCGCCTCGGCCGCAATCTCCTTGAGGGCCTCATCGTCCTGAACGACCTCTTTGAACGCGGCATCGCCGTGAAGGTGCTCGAAGGAATCGCGGCGGGCGAGCACAAGGAGCGCTCGCTGATCCTGGACCTCGCCCTGGCGCTGGCCGAGGACCGCCGCCGCGACATCGTGCGCAAGACGAAGGACGGACTGGAAGCGGCCCGCAAGCGCGGCCGGGTCGGTGGCCGGAAGCCGGTGATGACGGAGGCACTGACGATCCAGGCCGCGGCCCTGCGTGAGCGCGGCTTCACGATCCGGCAGATCCAGCCGCACCTCCGCATCGTCGAGGGCAAGAGCAAGGGCAAGAGCCCCAGCATCAGCGCCATCTCCCAGGCGCTCCAGGCGGACGACGCAGCAAAGGTGGTCGTGGAATGACTGTCGAACCCGCCTGCTGGTCGTGGCCCGCACTACTGCCCACAGAGGAGGAGGCCCGCCGCCGCCTCTACGCCTACGCAGAAAGGACAGGCTGCACGCCAGAGCAGGCGGACGTGCTCTGGGTGATGGAGAAAGCGGCCAACGCCCTCGTCGGTGACCACTCGTTGCTTGAGTGGCAGAAGGGTCGGTGCGCTCTGTGCGACCGAGTGGATCGCGACCTCGTCTGCGACCACAACCACGCCACGGGCCTGGTGCGGGGCTGGCTGTGCCGCTCCTGCAACACGCGGGAGGGCGTCAACCAGGAGCCGGGCACCATCTTCTCCCTGTACCGCGAACGTCACCCAGCCAGCCTTCTCGGCGTACAGGTCCGCTACCTCCACCCGGTGACCGGGGAGCTCCCCTCACCACAGCCTGCGCTTGAGGTAGACCCTGACCCATGGAAGGACGCAGCATCCAAGGACATCGGCCTGTAGCACTGAGTCCGACGTTATGCGCTGGTGTCCGCACAGCAGAGAGCCCCCGCAGCCAGTCAGCTGCGGGGGCTCTCAGAGGTTCTGGGTCAGGACACGTCGCCCCGCACGGCCTTCCCGATCAGCCCGTCGGTGTACGTCACGGACTTCGGGGTGAACGTACCCTTGCCGGTGATCGCGCCGGTCGCGTTCTCGCCCGGCGCCAGCTCCATGGTGGCCATCTGGTCCTCGTCGGCACCAAGTTCGGCGTTGTGCTTGGTGCCGTTGGTGTCGGTGATCGCGAAGTACAGCGGGTTGACGTTGATCGGCTTGCTGCTGTTGTTGGTGATGGTCACCGTCACGCTCGTGTAGTCGTCACCCTGCGCGATGATCGACTTCTTGAACGTCGCCTTCTTCGCCGACACCTCCACCCCGGCCTTCTTCTCCTGAGGCGACGGCGACTGTGGCTGCTCCGGAGCCTTCGGGGGAGCAGACGACGCGGCGGCCGGCGGCGCGGCCGGGTCCTTCGCCGCGTTGTCGGTGGTGGCGCCGCCGAAAAGCGACCCCAAGATGCCGAGGAGTACGACGAACCCGACGACACCGAGGCATGAGAAGCCGACGATCTTCCCCGTGTTGGACTTCTTCGGCTCCGGGGGCGGGTACCCGTATCCGGGCGGGGGCTGCTGACCGGGCGGCGGGAACTGCTGCGACATGTGGGCCCCCAGTGGAAGGTGCGAATCCGGTCACCGTATGGGCGCGTGGGCCACAAGGTGCGGCAGTAGCCGAACCGTGACATTCGAAGGTTCAACGACCCCGCACGCGCCTACGCCGCGGACAACCGCATGCCGAGCCGGGCTAGCAGTTCCAGCGCGGCCATCTTCAGGTCGTCGGCTCCGTTGGCGAGCCGGCCAAGGAGCGCGACGAGCGCGTCGGCCTCGCCGCGGGTGAGGAGCGGGAGCCCGGCGCCGGGCTCGTCCATCAGGGCGTCGATCTCATCGAAGGTCACCCCCCGGTAACCGGGTCGGGCTGCTACCGGTCACGGCGGGGACTCACCCCAGACGGTGGGCCTGCCGCCCCCCACATGATGGGCGGCCAGTCGGCCTCGTCCTCCTAGCCGGCCCGCCGCAGGAGCGCCACACCCCCGGGATGCGCACACGCGTCAGCCGGGTGAACCTGGAGGAGATCCCGACCCCTCACACACCAGGGATAGTCATGATCAAGAAGCTGCACGAGATGGGCATGCGAAGCGAGCACGCGTACATGGCAGCGTTCGCCTCGATCGGTCTTTCCATCGCCACATGGGCGACGTCCCTCAAGGCCGAATCGGGGGCCGGCATCGCTCGCGCCGACCGGTGGGGAATTTTCGTTGGCGAGTGGGCCCCCACCTTCTTCGGGCTCGGCCTGGCCCTGTCCCACTACGAGCAGTCGGAGGGCACCCTCCTCGCCAGCGTCAGTGACATCCGCGAGGAACGCGCGGCCATGTAAACGCAACCCGTTGTTGGCGCCCGTGCCACACTGGGTGCAGCAACTGACCCGGTCGCATGGCCGGTGTAGGCCGCTTCCGCGACTGTCGGGACCAGCATGGCCTGCTGCCAGGCCCGCCCTCGGGTGACAGCCCCCGAAGACGCCTCAGCCCCCACCCTCCTCGGGTGGGGGCTCTTCGCTGTCCTCGTACACGTGCGGCCTGCCGCCCTGCCAGGCGATGGCCGGCGAGTCGCCGAGGACCAGGCCGTCCGGGTCGGGGACGTCGATGCGCCGCAGGAACTCGATCAGGTCCCGGTCGCTGTAGGCGACGCCGAGGACGGTGTCGATGCCGCGGATCCGGATCACGACCCGTCGCCCGCCCGTGGCGGAGATGCGGTGTACGAGGATCGGCGCGTGGTCCATCCCTCCAGCCTGCGACGCAGTGTTCAGTCCAGCACGCCGAGTGCGGTGTCCGGCCGGCAGTGGGTGCAGGCTTCGACGCCTTCGGCGAGTGCCCGGCGGGCGACGTCCCGGTCCGCGGGCGTGCACCGTTTCTTCGTGTCCCAGCAGCCGCCAACGTGGACACGGACCGCGGCCCGGCCGACGCCGATGCCGTGCTCGATCAGCCAGGCAGGCGGCGGAGGCGGCGGTAGGCGTGCGACCTCGGCGGCCAGGCGCCGCTCCTCCGCCGCGATCCAGCCGCGGGTCCGCTCCAGGTCACCGACCTGCACCCGCTCCAGGAAGCGGAGGAGACCGAGGCGGGAAGGCGGCGGATCGGACACAAGTTCGATTCTACGCCGCGCGGGCGGGCCTGTTGTCAGTGGGTGGGTCTAGCGTGGACACATCATCCGCGCACTCCCCGAGTACGCGGGGATGCTGCGGGCTGCAGCTGCACGATCCCGCCCCACCGGACCCCACACGGGACAGCGCCCGGCGGGGCGGAGGTGCGTCAGGCCTCAGGCGGCGCCGGATGCCGCGTCGCCCCTAGACTCCCGCCCCTCCCGTCGCCGCCGCAGCGGGAGAGGCGGGTACTAGCTGACTAGAGCGCGGTAACGATGGCATCGAGACCGCCTCGGCCGCCACGCGTCCAAGGTCCAGTCACACTCCACCCAGCAGCGTGCAGCGCCGCCTCACATAGCTCCGGCCGGACCTCGCCCCGCGGTGCCGGCAGCTTCAGGTAAAGCAGATTCTCCCCCTCGTCGAAATGCCCGCCGTACTGGCGGACATGCAGGTGAAGGCCGTCCGGGCCGCAGTACGCCTCGGCGCGCACGAGCAGTCGAGAGAACGGCTCCAGCGGCATGCCGCGGGTGAATGGGGTGAAGTCGCTGGGCGGAAAGCCGTCATCGCCCACGTCCCAGCGCTGCCGCCACAGACCATCGCGGATCCGATTACCCAGTCTGACGCGAGCTTCAGCGATCCATGGAGGCGTAGCAGGTCGCACTTACTAGACACTTAGACCTCAAGATCGTTTTGTCTGCGGGATACATCCCGCTTTTGGTGATCTTGATTGATCGGTCGGCCAGTAGGCGACAGACCGAAGGCGTGCGGACGCCTTGCCTGGCGCCCCTCAAAACGTGTCGGGTGGCCGGGAGGCGTGGGGCCATCGCCCGCGACCCGACACAGAGCGGTCCCCCTGCTATCACCGCAGGGGGGCCGCTCAGGCCGTGGCTGACCTGTCGTTTCCCCCCTCTCCCGTAGGAGATATTGGGGGGACGCGAATCGACCAACAGTCTCCCAGGAGACTCCAACAGATTCCAAGCAGAGTCCAGACACAGAGCAACGCCCAGGCGAGAGAAGGGCTCTCACCTGGGCGTTTGTGGCAAAGCCGCTGATGAACACAGCAGGGGCGGCAGGATTCGAACCTGCGGCCTTCGGTTTTGGAGACCGGCGCTCTGACCAGCTGAGCTACACCCCTTCGGCGAGACCAACCATGACATGCCGCGGGCTGAAGATCCACCGAATTCGTTGATCAACCGGGTGGAAGTTCCGCGCGGGTGTGCGCGCCGCAGGCTGTCAGCCATGCGGTCAGGTCGGCATTCTTACTGGCCAACGCCATGTCCAGCGGGGTCAGTCCGTCGTAGCCGATCCAGTCGATGTCCGCCCCCTGGGACAACAGGTATCGGGCGGTGGGGAGCCGGCCGCCGTGGCAGGCGCCCCATAAGGCGATGGTCACATCCTCTGCGGAGACACCCGCCGCGAGGAATTCCTCGACCCGGTCGAGCAGGCCGAGGGTGGCGGCGTCCTGGAGGCTCGGGCGGGCGCCGTGGTCGAGCAGTCGGCGTGCCGCCTGCCACTGGCCGAAACCGCACGCGTCCGCGAGCGGTGCGCCGCCGCCGAGACGGCGCCCGGGGCCTCGATGTCGGCTCCCGCGGCGACGAGGGCGTCGATCGCGGCCACGTCGTCGTTGCTCGCGGCCCAGTGCAGCGGTGTTTCGGCGTGCGCTCCGACGAAGCGGGCTCCCGGGTCGGCTCCGGCGGCGACCAGGGTCCGGATCACCTCTGCGGCGCGGGGGTAACGGCCCGGCCAGTCGGTGGCGATGTGCAGCAGGCTGCGCCTGCCCGCGCCCGCGCCGCGCTGGACGATCCGGACGGCCGCGAGTCCGGGGTGCCTGTCCAGGAGCCGCCGCAGTCCGGCCGGGTCACCGCCCCGGATCGCGGCCGTGACGGCGACGGCGAGCGGGTCGCCGGATGCGAGGGACTCCATGGACCGTCCTTCCGTGGGCCTGGCGACCAGCCTACGAGGCCTTGCGCGCCCGGCGGCCCGCAGGGTGGCGCGACCCGCACGTGCGGAGGATCGTGGAGAGCGTGACCCGTGGGACAGGAGATTGCGCCATGCCCCGACATCCGGAACGGAGGCCGGCAGGGCGAGGGCCGGGTCGGCGCCGCCTGCGGGGCGGCCTCGCCGCGCTCGCGCTCCTCGCCCCCGCCCTGCTGGGCGTAGCTCCCGGCGGCTCCGGGGAGACCATCTCCCTCTCCGGCATCGAGCCTGGTGAGCGGCTCGACGTGACCCTGGTGCGTGTCGTCGACCCCACCGGCCCCGCCCCGGACGACTCCGACCGGCTGGTCGCCGTGCAGTTCCACCTGGAGAACACCGGGACCGCCGTGTACGAGGACTCCCCCGCGGCCTCGGCTCACCTGCTGGACTCCGAAGGGCAGCGGTTCGGCGGCCTCAACGTCGCCACCGCGGCCGGCCCGGGCTTCCCCGACACCGTCTTCCTCAAGCCGGACGGAACGGCGCTCGGCTTCGTGACGTTCCGGCTCCCGCAGGACGCCGACCCCGCCGCAGTCCAGTTCGCGCTGAACGGCGGCCTCGCCGACGACGTCGGCCAATGGAGCCTGCCGTAGCGCCGACTTTCGGCCACCCCCTTGACCGCTCTGGTCCAGACCAATAGTTTCCGCATGCACAGCGCACGCGCACTCACCACACTCCCCGCATCCGCAAAGGAAGCCCATGCGCCGCAGCATGCTCGGCAGGCTGGCCGTCGCCGCCTGTTCCTTCTCCCTGCTGGCCGTCCTCGCGCCCGCCGCCGGCGCGCACGACGGCAGTGGTCACGAGGGCGGCGGTCACGGCCGCTCGCACAAGAAGGTCGGCTACTTCACCCAATGGGGCGTCTACGGACGGGACTTCCAGGTCCAGGACCTCGATGCGAACGGCTCGGCCGGCAAGCTCACCCACATCAACTACGCCTTCGGCAACGTCAGTGCGGACGGCAAGTGCTTCACCGGTAACGTGCCGGGCGAGGCAGACGCATGGGCGGACTATGTCCGCCCGCTCGACGCCGAGAACTCGGTCGACGGCGTGGCCGACAGCTGGGAGCAGCCGCTCGCCGGAAACTTCAACCAGCTGCGCGAGCTGAAGGCCAAGCACCCGGGGCTCAAGGTGCTGATCTCGCTGGGTGGTTGGAGCTGGTCCACGCACTTCTCGGATGCCGCGCTGACCCCCGCGTCCCGCAAGGCCTTCGTACGGTCCTGCATCGACCTCTACATCAAGGGTGATCTGCCGCAGGACGGAACCCGCGGCGGGGCGGGCGCGGCCGCCGGTGTCTTCGACGGGATCGACCTCGACTGGGAGTGGCCCGGCTCGGCCGGTGACACCGATACGAAGTTCCGTCCGGAGGACAAGCACAACTTCACCGAGCTGGTGCGGGAGTTCCGCACGCAGCTCGACGCGTACGGACGGGCCCAGAAGAAGAAGACCAGGTACGAGCTGACGGCCTTCGTCCCGACCGCCCCCGCCAAGATCGACGCGGGCTTCGACGTCCGCCGCATCATGCGCGATCTCGACTTCGTGACCCTCCAGGGTTATGACTTCCACGTCTCCGGCGAGAAGACGACCGCCCAGCAGTCCGCGCTCTACGCCCGGGGCGATTTCAGCGTCCACGGCACGGTGGAGGCCTGGCAGCGGCGCGGCGCCCCCGCGCACAAGCTCGTGATGGGCATGCCCTTCTACGGGCAAGGATGGACCGGGGTCGGCGGCGGCGGGGACGGGATGGGGCAGCCCGCGGCCGGCCCTGCCCCGGCCACCTGGTCCGCCGGGTACGAGGACTACAAGGCGCTGAAGACGCTGGCCGATTCGGGGACCTACAAGGTCTTCCGCGACCGGCGGGGCGGTCACGCCTGGCTCTTCGACGGCACCACCCTGTGGACGTACGACGACCCGCAGGTACTGCGCGCCAAGACCGGCTACATCCGCGAACAGGGCCTGGGCGGCGCCATGTTCTGGTCCCTGGACGGGGACACCGCCGACGGCGAGCTGATGACGGCCGTCGACCGAGGCCTGCGCGGCCGCTGAACCGCTCCCCGGCCGGCCCACTCGGCCGGCCACCCAACCGGCGAAGACCGCCACCCAGCCGGCCGAAGACCGGCCACGCGACCGGCCACTTGACCGGCCACTTGACCGGCGCCGCCGGGCCGCGGACTCCATCCGGCCCGGTGGCGCCCCTCCACGTACGCTCCCCCGCATGAGGAATTCGACGGTACGGGCGGTCAACCGCCTCACGAAGCACTGGGCCGCGAAGGCCCCGGCCGGGGCCGGGGGCACGGTCTTCACTGCGGCCGGGGTCTGGCCGCTGCTCGCCCTCCTGGCCGACGGCTCGGCCGGCCGGGCCCGCGCCGAACTCGCGCAGGTCCTGGGCATATCGGCCGAGGACGCCGCCGAGGCCGCCCGGGAGCTGCTGGCCGCGCTGGACGGCGTACGGGATCTGCGGTCGGCCACCGGAGTGTGGGCGAAGTCAGGCCTCCCCCTGGAGGAGCGCTGGTCGGCCCGCCTGCCGGATGGCTCCCGGGGAGTGCTGACCGGCGACGCGGACACCGACCGCAAGGCCGTGGACGCCTGGGCATCGGAGCGGACCGACGGCCTGATCAGGCACATGCCGGTCTCCCTCCGGCAGGACACGCGGCTGATCCTCGCCTCGGCGCTCGCCCTGCGGCTGAAGTGGGCGGAACCCTTCATGGAGCGGCCGGTCCCGGCGCAGGAGGGGCCGTGGGCGGGGCGCACGCTGCGCGGCCTGTCCCGTTCCACCGGTTCACTCGACCGCATCCGGGTGGCACAGGGCCGCACCGGCCCGGTCACGGCCCTGGAGGTTCCGGGCACCGGTGACGTGGACGTCCACCTGCTCCTCGGCGACCCGGTGAGCCCGCCCGGTGACGTACTGGCGACCGGAATCTCGGTGATCACGGGAGACGTGCCGTCCGTCGACGGAACCGGGCTCCCGGAGAGCAATGCGGGTCCGGATCATGGTCCGGATCATGGTCCGGATCATGGTCCGGATCAGGACACGGATCAGGGCCCCGGCCCCGGCCCCGGCCCCGGTCCCGGTCCCGGTCCCGGACTGACGGTCAGCACCGTCGACTCACGCAGCCCGCACCCCCTGCTGCGCATCGACACCGTGGCCTTCTCGCTGCTCGCCGAACACGATCTGCTGGAGAACGCCTCGGTGTTCGGGCTGGAAACCGCGACGGACCAGGGACACGGGCACTTCCCCGGGATCAGCTCCGAGCCGCTGGCCATCGGTTCCGCACGCCAGTCGGCCCTGGCCCGCTTCCACGCCGCGGGTTTCGAGGCCGCGGCGGTCACCGCCGTCGCGGCGCGGCCCGGCTGCGCCCCGCCGCCGGCGAGCCACCGTGCCCGCCGCGTCGAGGTCTCCTTCCGCCGCCCCTTCGGCTTCCTCGCCGTCCACCGCACCTCCCGGCTGGTCCTCGCCGCGGGCTGGGTCGCCGACCCGCTCCCGTACGAGGGCCGGGGAGCAGCGGCCAGAACGGCCCGGCCGGCCCCCGCCCAAGAGGCCCCTACCAGCGGGTACGGGGTCCGTGCGAGAGTGCCCGAATGACATACGGCAAGATCACCGCGGCCGCCTCGGGCACCTGGAAACTCGGCGACCTCACCGTCAACCGGATGGGCTTCGGCGCGATGCGGCTGACGCACCTCGCCGACGGCTCCCCCAGCGACCGGGAGCGGGTGACGGGCGTGCTGCGGCGGGCCGTCGAGCTCGGGGTCAACCACATCGACACCGCCGCCTTCTACTTCTCCCAGCTGCGCTCGGCCAACGAGCTGATCAACCGGGCGCTCGCCCCGTACGCCGACGAGCTGGTCATCACCACCAAGGTCGGGCCGGGCCGGGACGCGGCCGGAGAGTGGTGGTGGGCCGAGCCCGGGCAGCTGCGGGGGCAGGTGGAGGAGAATCTGCGTCAGTTGGGCCGGGACCACTTGGACGTGGTCAACCTGCGCGTCAAGCGCCGGGAGACCACCGGCTCGATAGCCGAGCACTTCGGGGCGCTCGCCGAGCTCCGCACGGCGGGGCTGATCCGGCACCTGGGGATCTCGAACGCCCGGCCCGACCACCTCGCCGAGGCGCAGGCCATCGCGCCCGTGGTCTGCGTGCAGAACCCGTACGGGGTCGGCTCCCCGGCCGAGGACCACGCCTTCCTCGACGCGTGCGGGGAGGCGGGCGTCGCCTTCGTGCCCTTCTTCGCCATCGCGGGCGCGGGCAAAGAGGCGGGGGCGAGCACGGACGACACTCCTCAGGTGCGCGCCGTGGCCGAGTCCCACGGGGTGTCCGCGGCGCAGCTGCGGCTCGCGTGGACGCTGAACCGCGGGCCGCACGTCCTCGCCATCCCGGGCACCGGCAACCCGGACCACCTGGTGGAGAACATCGCCGCTGGTGCGATCGAGCTCTCACCGCAGGACATCACCCTCCTGTCGTCGGCCGGGTGAGGCGCGACGGGCCGCGTCAGCCCGGGCGGCACCGCGCCCGGCGTGCGCGGCGGCCAGGGCCGCCGTCTGTGCGAAGGAGGGCACGCGTCCGGTGCCGCCGCGCCCGGAAACGGAGAGGGAGGCCGCCGCCAGGCCGTACGCCACCGCGTCCGAGAGGGTGTCGCCCAGCGCCAGCCGGGCGGTGGTGGTGCCGGTGAAGCAGTCCCCGGCGCCGGTCGCGTCGACCGGATCGGGGTTCGCGGGCACGGGGTGGTACGTCGTGCTCGCGCCGTCCTCCAGCAGCAGCGGGCCGGTGCCCGCGGTGACGGCGACCGTACGGGCGCCGAGCGCGCGGTAGCCGGCCACCGCGGTGCGCGGGTCGTCGGTGCCGGCCAGCGCCAGCGCGTCGGCCGGGCAGGAGCTCTTGAGCAGGCCGGTCAACGGGGCGATCCGGGCCAGCAGTTCCCGGGCTTGGGCCCGAGTGGTGAGGCGGGAGCGGAAGTTGGCGTCGTACGAGACGTGTCCGCCGGCCTCGTGGACGGCCTCGGCGGCGGCCAGCACGGCGTCGCGGCCGGCGGGGGTCAGGGCGCCGGTGATCCCGCTGGTGATGAGCGCCTTCGCATGGGTCAGCAGCGCCCGCCAGGAGTCGATGTGCCGGAGGCCGAGGGTGGAACCGGCGCTGCGGGTGCGCCAGTAGACGAACTCGCGGTCGCCCTCGGTGTCGGCGGCGAGCAGGTAGGCGCCGTTCGGCCGTGCGGCGCGGCGTACGTGCGAGACGTCCACCCCCAGCTCGGCGGCGCGGCGCAGCAGCGGGACGCTGAGCGCGTCGTCTCCGACGACGGCGAGCAGGGCGGTGCGGGCCCCGGCGGCCGCCGCGGCTGCCGCGGCGTTGAGGGCGTCACCGGAGTAGGAGATCCGGGCTCCGGTGCCGTCGGCGGCGTCCCGCAGGGCGGTGTCCGCGTGGATCTCGACGAGGACTTCGCCGAGTACGAGTACGTCGTACCCGGCCGGGGCGGCGGCAGCCGCGGTCACCGCCCGCCCTCCGTGGCGGGGGCCGCGCACCGGGCGCAGCACGGGCGAGCCAACGCGGCGAACAAGGCGGCCAGTTCGGCGGGATCGACCGGCAGGCCGCCGCCGATGCCCACGGCGCCCGCGCCCGCGGCGAGCCAGTCACGGGCCTCGCCGGGCAGGATTCCGCCGGTCGGGATGATCAGCGCCTCGGGGAGGACGGCCTTGAGGGAGCGGATGAACGGCGGCCCGCCGACGTGGGCCGGAAAGACCTTCGCGGCGCCTGCGTAGCGGGCGGCGGAGGCGATCTCGCCCGGGGTGAACCCGCCCTCGATGAAGGCTGTTCCACGGCGTGCGGCTACCTCGCGGACCTCGGGGGCGGGGTACGGGGAGACCAGGAAGGCGGCGCCCGCGTCCAGGGCGGCTTCGGCCTGCGCGGTGGTCGTGACGGTGCCGACGCCGATGAGGGCGGAGCGGCCGTACGCGTCGGCGAGGGGAGCGGTGCGGGCGACGGCTTCGGTCCAGCCGGGGGTGGAGGTGGTCAGCTCGACGGCGCGGCAGCCGGCGGCGAGCAGGGCGGTGGTGTGGCGGACAGCCTCGTCGGCGTCGGCGTCGCGCAGTACGGGAAGCAGGCGCTGGGCGGCTATCACCGCGTACGGATGGCAGGACAAGAAGCCTCCCTGGGTTCCACGTAGTGGAACTCGATGCCGTGTACCGGAACCAAGTGGTCGAGACCCTACCCAGGCAGGGCGTTGCCGTGTCAACGGAAGAAGCCGGGAGCGGTGTGCGCGGGGGCCGGACTTCGGCGGCCGGGTCCGCGCCGGAGAAGTCCCTCGCATCCTGGAGGCGGTGGCGGCGCCCGAGTGAGCCGGCTCGGACTCGCGCGCCGCGCCCTGCGGTCAGGCGCCGGCCGGGTGCAAGGTGGCCTCTCCGGTGACCCCGACGCCGGTGCGCCCGCCGGGGCGTACCGGCGCCGGACCGGACACCCGGACGTCGACCGGCTCCGCCATGCCGTCCACGGCGACGGTGACCATGGCGTCGTGGCCGTAGAAGCGGACGCTGGTCACCGTGCCCGTGGCCGCCGCCGAGGCGGCGTCACTCAGCCGGAGCTGTTCCGGCCGCAGCAGCACCAGCCCCTCCCGCAGGCCGCCCTCGGGCGCGCCCACCAGCGGGACGCGTCCGAGGGCGGTGGTCGCCGCGCCCCGGTCCGCGGTGCCGGGGACCATCACCGCGTCGCCCACGAACGTGGCCACCCACGGGTCCGCCGGGCGGTGGTAGACGTCCTCGGGGGTGCCGCACTGCGCCACCCGGCCCTCCCGCACGACGGCGACGAGGTCCGCCGTGGACAGGGCCTCCTGCTGGTCGTGGGTGACCATGACGGCGGTGGCCCCGGTGGCCTGCAGGGCGGCCCGCACGTCGGCCCGTACGCCGGTCCGCAGGGCGCTGTCTAGGGCGTTGAACGGCTCGTCCAGCAGCACCAGTTGGGGCTGCGGGGCGAGTGCGCGGGCGAGGGCGACGCGCTGCTGCTGGCCGCCGGACAGTTCGTGCGGCATGCGGTCGCCGTAGCCGGCGAGCCCGACCAGCTCCAGCATCTCCTCGACGCGTGGGCGGCGGGCGCCGCGGTCGAGGCCGGTCAGGCCGAAGGCGATGTTGCGGGCCACGCCGAGGTGCGGGAAGAGGGCGCCTTCCTGGGGGACGATGCCGATGCGGCGGCGCTCGGGCGGGAGATGGACGCCGGGCCCGCCGAGGGTGCGGCCGCCGATGGCGACGGTGCCCGCGTCCGCGCGCAGGAAGCCCGCGACGATGCGCAGCAGCGTGGTCTTGCCGCAGCCCGAGGGGCCCAGGACGGCCGTCAGCGAGCCGGCGGGGACGGTGAGGTCGAGTCCGTCGAGGACGGTGGCACCGCCGCCGTACGCCTTGGTCAGTCCCGTGATCTGCAGATCGCTCATGTGCGGTGCCTTCCGAGAAGGTAGGACGGGACGGCGGCCAGCAGGATCAGCGCCGCGGCATAGGGCGCGGCGGCGGCGAACGATCCGGTTCCGGTCTCGGTCCAGAGGCGTGTGGCCAGGGTGTCCATGCCGGTGGGGCGCAGCACGAGCGTCGCGGGGAGTTCCTTCATGCACACGACGAAGGTCAGCGCGGCGCCGGCGGCGACGCCGGGGGCCGCCAGCGGCACGGTGATCTCGCGCAGCACGCGCAGCGGGCTGCGGCCGAGCGAGCGGGCGACGTCCTCGAGCACCGGCGGGGACTGGAGTACCGCGGCTCGGGTGGCGGCTACCGCGACGGGCAGGAACAGTACGGCGTACGCGCAGACCAGGAGCGGGAGCTCCTGGTAGAGGGGCTCGGCGTAGCGGACGGCGAAGAAGACCAGGGACAGCGCGACGGTGATGCCCGGGAGCGCGTGGCCCGCGTAGGCGGACTGTTCCAGGAGGTGCGCCGTTCGGCCGCGGTGGCGGGCCGCGATCACCCCGACCGGCAGGGCGAGCAGGGTGGTGAGCGCGGCGCCCGCGGCGGCGACCCCGAGCGTCGTGCCCGCGGTGTCGAGGAGGGCCGCCGGGTTCCAGGTCGCGGAGTTCCCTACGGCCAGCCAGTACGCGAGCGTGGCCAGCGGGGTGAGGACGGCGACGGCCGTGACGGCCGTGCACCACGCCAGCGCGGGCGCCCGCCATTGGCCCAGCGGCAGCGGGAGCGCCGGGCGCGCGGTGCCCGCGCCGGTGCGGGCGTGGCCCGCGCGGCCGCGGGTGCGGGCCTCCGCGGCGACGAGTGCGACGGTCATCACCACGAGGACGACGCTGAGCGCGGCGGCGGGAGTGCGGTCGAAGCTCGCCCGGTAGGAGGTGTAGATGCCGCGGGTGAAGGTGTCGTACCGCATCAGGGACACCGCCCCGAAGTCGGAGAACACGTACAGCGCGACGAGTACGGCCCCGCCGGCGGCCGCGGGGCGCACCTGCGGCAGTGTGACGCGCAGGAAGGTCCGCACCGGCCCGTGGCCGAGCGAGCGGGAGACCTCCTCCTGCGCCGGATCGGTGCCGCGCAGCGCGGCCGCGACGGGCAGGTAGACGTACGGGAAGCTCACCAGGGTCAGCGCGAGGGCCGCGCCGGTGAAGCCCGCGAGGCCGGGGAGGACGGACAGCCAGGCGAAGGCGGCGACGTAACTGGGCACGGCCAGCGGCAGGGTGACCAGGACCGACCAGGCGCGGGCGCCGGGCAGGGCCGTACGCACGGTGAGCCAGGCCAGCGATACGCCCAGCAGCAGGCAGGCGGTCACGACGACTGCGGCGAGGCCGAGGCTCCGGCCGAGCAGCTGGGCGGTGCGCTCGTTGGCGATGACGTCCCAGGCGAAGGCGGGGCCTCGCTCCAGGGAGCGGACCGCGAGGTATCCGAGGGGCAGCAGCGCGAAGACCGCGGCGACGGCCGCGGGGACCAACAGGGCGGCGGACGGACGGCGTTCGGCGCGCAGGCGCCCGGCCGGCGAGGCGGCGCCGGCCGGGCGGGCGAGCGGGGAAGCGGCGAGACCCGCCGACGCCGCGGGACCCACCGACGCCGCGGGACCCACCGGTGCGGCGAGGCCAGTCGGCGCGACGCGGTCAGTCGGCGCCGGCGCATCCGCGGGCGCGACGGGATCCGGGGAGTGCATGACGGCTCAGACCATCCCGACGTCCTGCAGCATCTTCAGGGTCTCCTGAAGGGATTCGAGCTTGCCGAGGTCGATCTTCGGGGCGTCCAGGGAAGCCAGCGGCGGGAGGTCCTTGACCGAGCTGGTCACTCCGGCGGCCAGCGGGTATTCCTTGGTGTCGTCGGCGAAATACTTCTGCGCCTTCTCCGAGAGCAGGAAATCGACAGCTTTCTGTGCCACCGGGGCCTGCGTGGTGCCCTTGACGATGCCTACGCCGGCCACGTTGACGAGTGCTCCCGGGTCACCGCCCGGCAGGAAGTGAATCCTGGAGCGGACCTTGTCCTCGCCCTTCTCGGCGACCTGCTCGTACCAGTAGTAGTGGTTGACCAGGCCGAGGGAGACTTCGCCCTTGCCGACGCCGTCCAGCACCTTGAGGTTGTTGTCGTACACCTTCGGCTCGTTGGCCTTGAGGCCCTTGAGCCAGGTGCGGGTGGCGTCGTCGCCCTCCAGGACGCGCATGCCGGTGACGAAGGCCTGGAAGGAGGCGTTGGTCGGGACGTAGCCGATCTTGCCCTTCCACTCCGGCTTGACCAGGTCGTGCACGCTGTCCGGCACCTTGGCGACCTGGCCCGGGTGGTACGCGAGGACGCGGACGCGTCCGGAGGTGCCGACCCAGTCGCCCGCACCGCCGCGGAACGCCTGGTCGACCTTGTCCAGCGACTCCTGGGGCAGCTTCTCCAGCAGGCCCTTGCCGGAGAGCGCGCCGAGGGCTCCGGCGTCCTGCGAGAAGAACAGGCCCGCCTTGGTCTTGCCGCCCTCCTCCTGGATCTGGGCCGCCAGTTCGGCGCTCTCGCCGTAGCGGACGGCGACGGTGGTGCCGACGGCCTTCTCCAGCTCGTCGAGGAGGGGCTTGACCAACTTCTCGTTGCGGCCTGAATAGATCACCAGTCCGGCGTCGTCCTCGTCGCTGCCGCAGCCTGCGACGGCGGGGAGGAGAAGCGCTGCCGCGAAGAGCGCGGACAGCCGTCGGGCCAAGGGGCGTCGCATGGGATGCCTTCCTGCGTGTGCAGCGTGTGCGGCGTGGTCACAGCGAGCAGCGTGAACCTGTGAATGCCCAATAAGTAAGGTAAAGCTAACCTAAAGGTCAAGAGTGACGCACGCAACGTTTTGATCGCGTCGAACAGGCGGCGGAGCCGACCCTACAGGTGTATTTCCTATGGATCTTCAATGGGCAGGATGTGACATCTCTGTGACTATGCCGTGAGGTAAGCCTTTCCTAAGATGCGCTGCGTGATAGCCGATTCCGGCCTGCTCCCAGGCGCACAGACCGTCCCGTTCGCAGTCGGCCTCGCCGGCCACGGCGACCGCACGGCGGTCCTCACCCCGGACGGGCCGGTGACTTACACCGAGCTCGCCGAGCGCGTGGGCGCGACCGCCCGCCGCCTCGGCCCGCACCGCCGCCTGGTCCTGCTCGTCGGCGCCAACACACTCGGCGCGCTCGTCGTCCACCTCGCGGCCCTCGCCGCCGGGCACCCCGTCCTGCTGGTGCCGGGCGACCATCCCGAAGCCGTGCAGTCGCTCATCGACGCGTACGACCCGGACGTGGTGGCACGCCCCGACGGCGGCGAGTGGGTTCTCGACGAGCGGCGCCCGGTCTCGGCGCACGTCCTGCACCCGGACCTCGCCCTGCTGCTGAGTACTTCCGGTTCGACCGGATCGCCCAAACTCGTCCGGCTCTCGCACGAGAACCTGCAGGCCAACGCGGAATCGATCGCCGCGTACCTGGGCATCGTGGACACCGACCGCGCCGCCACCACCCTGCCCATGCACTACTGCTACGGCCTCTCCGTCATCCACAGCCATCTGCTGCGCGGCGCCGGCCTGATCCTCACCGACCTGTCGGTCGCCGACCCCTGCTTCTGGGAGCTGTTCAGGTCCGGCCGCGGATCGACCTTCGCGGGCGTCCCGTACACCTTCGACCTGCTCGACCGGGCCGGCTTCGCCACGATGGAACTGCCCCACCTGCGCTACGTGACCCAGGCGGGCGGGCGGCTCGCGCCCGACCGGGTCAAGCGGTACGCCGCTCTGGGCCGGGCCGCGGGCTGGGACCTGTTCGTGATGTACGGCCAGACCGAGGCGACGGCCCGCATGGCCTACCTCCCTCCGGCCCTCGCCGAGACCCGCCCCGAAGCCGCCGGAGTCGCCGTCCCCGGCGGTTCCTTCCGCCTGCGGCCGCTGCCGGACTGGCCCGGCGAGGACACCGGCGAGCTGGTGTACGCCGGACCCAACGTCATGCTGGGCTACGCCCACACCCCTCGGGACCTCGGACTGGGCCGGACGGTGGACGAGCTGCACACCGGCGACATCGCCCGGCTCGCAGCGGACGGGCTCTACGAAATCGTCGGCCGCCGCAGCCGGTTCGTGAAGATCCTCGGCCTCCGGATCGACCCCGGACAGGTCGAGGCGCTGCTCGCCCGGCACGGCTTCACCGCCCTGTGCGCCGGCGACGACGAAGCCCTCGCCATCGCCGCCCTGGGCTCCGGTGCCATCGGTCCCGCCGAACTCGCCCCCGCGGGAGTCGGTCCCGACGAACTCCCTCCCGCAGGAATCGGTCCCGCCGAGATCAGCCCCGACGAGATCGGTCCCGACCCTGTCCGTGCCGGCGGCATACCCGCCGGTGCTTCGGACGCGCGCCGGATCCGGAAACTCGTGACGAGCGAGTGCGGTCTGCCGGCGCACGCGGTCCGGGTCCGCGTGCTGTCCGAGCTCCCCCGCCTGCCGACGGGCAAGCCCGACTACCGGGCCGTACGCGAGTCGGCCCGCCCCGCCCGCGAGGCCGCGGCGAGGCCGGCGCCCGCCCCCGGCGCCACCCCCGAAGCCCTGTGCGCCCTGTACGCGCTGATCCTCGACCGGTCCCCGGCCGACGTGACGCGGGACAGCTCCTTCGTCAGCCTGGGCGGGGACTCGCTCTCGTACGTGGAGATGTCACTCCACCTGGAGGAGCGGCTCGGCCACCTGCCGCCGAACTGGCACACGACGCCGATCCGTGAACTCAAGGCCCCGGAGCGCACGACGCCCTCCCGCGGCCGCGCCCTGGAGACCGGGGTCGCGCTGCGCGCCATGGCGATCTTCTGCATCGTCGGCTCCCACATCCACGTCTTCGGGATCAAGGGCGGCGCGCACCTGCTGCTCGCCCTCGCGGGATACAACTTCGCCCGCTTCCACCTGACCACCACCGAACGGCGCGAGCGGATCCGCCGGGTCTGGATCAGCATCGCCCGCGTCGCGCTGCCGAGCATGGCCTGGATCGGCTTCGTCCGCCTCTTCTCCGACGACTACACCCTGGCCAATCTCCTGCTGCTCGACAGCGTCCTGGGGCCTCCGGACAGCAAGACGGGCATGCACTTCTGGTTCATCGAGGCCCTCGTCTACATCCTGATCGCCGCCGTCGCCGTCCTCAGCCTGCCCGTCGTGGACCGGGCCGAGCGCCGCTTCCCGTACGCGCTGCCCCTGTCGCTGGCCGCCGTGGGTCTGCTCACCCGGTACGACCTCCTCGGCCTGCCCGACCGTACGCGCATCCCGGACGCGATCACCGTCTTCTGGCTGTTCGCGCTGGGCTGGGCCGCGGCGAAGGCCGGTACCGTACGCCGGCGCCTCGCGGTCACGGCCGTTGCGCTGGCCACGGTGCCCGGCTTCTTCCCCGGCGACCCGGGGCGGGAGGCGATCATCGTCGCCGGATTCGCGCTCCTGGTGTGGGTCCCGGCCCTGCCGAGCCGGGAGCGGATCAACCGAATGGCGGGTTTCCTGGCGACAAGTTCGCTGTACATCTACCTGACCCACTGGCAGATCTTCCCGCTCATCGACGGCTTCTCCCGGCATCTGGCGTTCCTCGCCTCGCTCCTCTTCGGCGTCGCCTACGCCACCGCCGCGACCCGCTTGATGCGGGCGCTGCCTTCGCCGCGCCACTGGCGGCCGGTGCGCCCCGCCCGTCCCGGATCGGGCCGTTTCAGCGCCGCCCGCCTCACCCGGCCGGCCGCGCCCGTGACGTCGTCGGCACGCCGGGCGCACCCACTTCCTGATAAGTGTTCCGGATAACTGTTATCGAGGCGGCCCTCGATGGTCTCCGAAGCATTGGGCATCATCGACCGCCGGTACGGACAGGGAACATCACATGAGTACTCAGGACACGGCAGCGCTGGTGGCTGCGGCCCGCGCGGGCGATCCCCGCGCGCAGGACGAGCTCGTCAGCTCCCATCTGCCGCTGGTCTACAACATCGTGGGGCGGGCCCTGAACGGGTCCTGCGACGTGGACGACGTGGTGCAGGACACGATGCTGCGGGCGCTCGACGGGCTGGGCGGCCTGCGGGCGGACGAGAGCTTCCGGTCCTGGCTCGTGGCGATAGCGATGAACCGGGTACGCGCGCACTGGCAGGCCGGCCAGAGCGGCTTCGGCGCGAGCGGCCTGGAGGCCGCCGGGGACGTCGCCGACCCGGGCGCCGACTTCGCCGACCTGACCGTCGTACGCCTCCAGCTGGCGGGGCAGCGGCGCGAGACGGCCCGTGCCACGCGCTGGCTGGACCCCGACGACCGGGCCCTGCTGTCCCTGTGGTGGCTGGAGTGCGCGGGGGAGCTGACCCGGGCCGAGGTGGCCACCGCGCTGGAGCTGTCTCCGCAGCACACGGCCGTACGGGTGCAACGCATGAAGGCGCAGCTGGAGTCGGCGCGGGTGGTGGAGCGGGCCCTGGAGGCGCAGCCGGCGTGCGAAGGGCTGCGGGCCGTGGCGGCGGGCTGGGACGGGCGGCCCTCGGCTCTGTGGCGCAAGCGAATAGCCCGGCACGCGCGTGAATGCGTACGGTGCTCCGGGCTCTGGAGCGGTCTCGTGCCTGCGGAGGGACTGCTGGCCGGACTGGCCCTCGTACCCGTCTCGGCGGCCCTGCTGGCAAGCGTGCGCCCGGCTGGAGCGGCCGGCTTCGACCTCGCGGGCACGGCCTTCGCCGACGGCGGTGCGGCGGACTTCGCCGACGCGGCGACCCAGCTGTCCCCGGCCGTGTCCGGCCCGGGCCGGGCGGCCCGGCGTCGCGGGGGCGAGCCGGGCACGCCGGACGGGGGCGATCCGGGCGCGGCCGGGCGCGGCGCGGTACGCAAGCGCCGGCGCGGGCGCGGGCGTCGCAGGGTGATCGGCGGCGCGGTGATCGCCGCGTGCGTCGCGGGCGGCGGCCTGGCCTACCTCGGCGGGCTCCCCGGTTCCGGTGGCCCCGGGCCCGACTCGGGCGCGGACGCCCCTCTGGCGGCGCTCTCGGCCACCGACTCGGCCGGCACGCCCTCGGGGGCGGCCTCGCCCTCGCCTTCCGCGTCCTCCTCCCCCTCGCCCTCCGCTTCACCGTCGCCGTCGGCCTCCGCTTCTCCCAGCCCGTCCGCCGGGAGCCCCGGTGCGAGCCCCAGCCCGACCCCCGCGCAGACCCGCGGCAACTCCCCGACGCCGCGCGCCTCGGCGCCGTCCCCGGCTCCCGCGCCGCAGGGCGCGGCGGGCCAGGTCGTGGCTCTGGTCAACAAGGAGCGGGCGGCGGCCGGCTGCGGCCCCCTCAAGGAGGACGCGCAGCTGCGTGCGGCCGCCCAGGCGCACTCCGCCGACATGGCGGCGCGGGACTTCTTCTCGCACACCAACCCCGACGGTGAGGACCCGGGCAAGCGGACGACCGACGCCGGCTACCGCTGGTCGACGTACGGGGAGAACATCGCGAAGGGGCAGCAGACTCCGCAGCAGGTCATGGACGCCTGGATGAAGAGCCCGGGACACCGCGAGAACATCCTCAACTGCTCCTTCAAGGACATCGGCGTGGGCATCCACCAGGGCGCGGGCGGCCCGTGGTGGACGCAGAACTTCGGCGCCCGCTGACCCGGCCGTCCGCTCCGCCGGTCTGAGCCTCTCCAGAGCCCGGGCCGGTGTCGGCGCGCCCTCACCGTGGCGGGCGCGCCCGCCTCGCCCGGTTCGCCGGCCGCCCGACCGCCGCTTCCGGCCGACTCTGCCGTGTGACCCCCTCCATAGCCGCCCGGTTCCACCGGATGAATTACTGGCAAGTAGGCTTTAGGTCGCAGATCTTCCCGTCCGAGACGTCGGAGCCGCGCCGGACGGGAAGATCATCCAACTAGTTCTACCGGCAACTTATCCGCAGATGTCCTGATAGCGGTCAACTGCCGTCCGCATCCTGGTACTTCTTCGGGTCATGAACAAGATCACCCGCCGTCGGGCCCTCGGGACCACCGTCGGCGCCCTCACCGTCTTCGGCCTCACCGCCGCCACCGCCAAGGCCGTCTCCGGGCCCGCACGACCCGCGCCCTCGGGCGCCGACGAGGTCTACCGGGGCCGCCGCATCCAGATCGTCCCCGGCGGAGGCGGCCAGCACGGCGGCCACCACTCCCCCGGGCTCCCCACCGTCCGCATAGACGGACGGGAACTGCACGTGATGCGCAACGCCGACGGCAGCTGGATCAGCGTCGTCAACCACTACGAGACCTTTCCCGACCCCGTCTCGCTCGCCCGAGCAGCGGTCCGCGAGCTCCAGGGCGCGGCTCTCGTCCCCTTCGGAGGCACGGCATGACGGTCCGCAAGAACCAGGCCGCGCTCACCGCCGAGGAGAAGCGCGCCTTCACGGCGGCCCTGCTGGAGCTCAAGCGCACCGGCACCTACGACCGCTTCGTCACCACCCACAACGGTTTCATCATGGGCGACACCGACTCCGGCGACCGCGTCGGTCATCGCTCACCCTCCTTCCTGCCCTGGCACCGCCGCTTTCTACTGGAGTTCGAGGCTGCGCTGCAGAAAGTGGATCCGGGCGTTTCGCTCCCGTACTGGGACTGGACCACGGAGCGCACCGCCCGCTCCTCCCTCTGGGCCGCCGACTTCCTCGGCGGCACCGGCCGGGCCCGCGACGGGCAGGTCCTCGACGGGGCGTTCGCGTACGCGGCGGGCAAGTGGGACATAGGCGTACGGGTGGACGGACGTGCGTACCTGCGCCGCGCGCTCGGCACCGGCGTCGCCCAGCTGCCGACGAAGGCCGAGGTGGAGTCCGTACTCGCCATGCCCGTCTACGACACGGCCCCCTGGAACAGCTCCTCGAACGGCTTCCGCAACCACCTGGAGGGCTGGCGCGGGGCCAACCTGCACAACCGGGTGCACGTATGGGTCGGCGGACAGATGGCCACCGGGGTCTCCCCCAACGATCCGGTGTTCTGGATGCACCACGCCTACGTCGACAAGCTGTGGGCCGAGTGGCAGGCCCGGCATCCGCAGTCCACCTACCTGCCCGCCGCGGGCACCGCCGACGTCGTGGACCTGA
Organism: Streptomyces sp. NPDC003038; assembly: GCF_040611115.1. Classification (NCBI taxonomy): domain Bacteria; kingdom Bacillati; phylum Actinomycetota; class Actinomycetes; order Kitasatosporales; family Streptomycetaceae; genus Streptomyces; species Streptomyces sp. NPDC003038. Next base: position 104,757 of record NZ_JBEXNN010000002.1, on the reverse strand, counting down.
ACGACACGATGCGGCCGTGGAACGACGTGACCCCGGCCGACATGCTGGACCACCGCAAGTTCTACACCTTCGACACCGAGCCGGCCGCCGGCCCGGCGGCCGCCGCCAGCCAGCGGTAGTGCAGCTCGGGGCGGCCGACCTGGCCGTAACGGGGGGTGCGGTCCGCGCGGCCGGTGTCCACCAGGTGCTCCAGGTAACGGCGGGCGGTGATCCGGGAGATTCCGGCCGCCTCGGCCGCCCCGGCTGCGGTCAGCCCCTCCGGCGCCGCCCGCAGCAGCGCGGCGACCCGGTCCAGGGTCGGCGCGCTGAGCCCCTTGGGGAGTTCGGCGGGACGGGGCGCGCGCAGGGCGGCCATCGCCCGGTCCACGTCGTCCTGCCCGGCCGCCTCGCCCGCCGTCGCGCGGAACTCGGCGTAGCGCAGCAGCCGTTCGCGCAGGGTCGGGAAGGCGAAGGGCTTCAGCACGTACTGGACCACGCCCAGCGAGACGCTCTCGCGCACCACGGCCAGGTCCCGCGCCGAGGTCACCACGATCACGTCGAGGGGGTGTCCGGCGGCCCGCAGCCCACGGGCGAAGCGCAAGCCGTGGCCGTCGGGCAGCCCCAGGTCGAGGAGGAGCAGGTCGACGCGGGTCCGCTCCAGGGCCCGCGTGGCCTCGGCCAGCGAGTGGACGACGCCGACGGCGGTGAATCCGGGCACCCGGCCGACGTACAGGGCGTGCGCGTCGGCGGCGACCGGATCGTCTTCGACGACCAGCACCCGGACGTCGTCGCGGCCGCTCACGCCGACCCGCCCGCGGCGTGCGCGGTGCCCCGGTGCGGCGGCAGCGGCGGCTGCGGCTGCCGCGCCGCCGGCAGGCGTACGGTGAACTCCGCCCCGCCGTCCTGACCTTGCGCGGCGCTCACGTCGCCGCCGTGGCGCTGGGCCACCTGGCGGACCAGCGCGAGGCCGAGGCCGCGGCCCTGCCCCTTGCCGGACCAGCCCCGGCGGAACACGTCCACTCCCTCGGGCAGCCCGGGGCCGTTGTCGGCGACCCGGAGCAGCAGCTCGTCCCCTTCGGGGCGCAGGGTGACCGCGACTCGCGCACCCGGGACGGCGGTGACCGCGTCGACGGCATTGTCGATCAGGTTGCCCAGCACGGTGACCAGGTCGCGGGCCGGAGGTACTCCGCTGCCGTCGATGGCGCTGCTGTCCGGGGTGACGACGAGTTCGACGCCCCGTTCGTGCGCCTGCGCGGCCTTGCCGAGCAGCAGCGCCACCAGCACCGGTTCCCCCACGGCGGTGACCACCTCGTCGGTGAGGGCCTGGGCGAGTTCCAGTTCGGCCGTGGCGAAGTCCACCGCCTCCTGGGCGCGGCCGAGTTCGATGAGGGAGACCACGGTGTGCAGCCGGTTGGCAGCCTCGTGGGCCTGGGAGCGCAGCGCCTGGGTGAAGCCTCGCTCGTGATTCAACTCGCCCGTCAGCGCCTGTAGTTCGGTGTGGTCGCGCAGGGTGACCACGGTGCCGCGGCGGCCGCCGCCCGCGACGGGTGAGCTGTTGACGACGAGCACCCGGTCGGCGGTCAGGTGTACCTCGTCCACCCGCGGCCGGTCCGCGAGCAGGGCGCCCGTGAGGGGCGCGGGCAGCCCCAGGTCGGTGACGCCGGAGCCCCTGATCTCACCGCGCAGGCCCAGCAGCTCCCGCCCGGCGTCGTTGATCAGGGTGATCCTGCGCCGCCCGTCGAGCATCAGCAGGCCTTCGCGGACCCCGTGCAAGGCAGCCTGGTGGTAGTCGTACATCCCGCTCAGCTCGGCCGCGTTCATGCCGTGCGTGTGGCGGCGCAGCCGGGCGTTGACGATGTAGGTGCCCAGGCCGCCGAGGGCGAGGGCGCCCGCCGCCACCCAGGCGAGCACGGAGAGCTGCTCCGCGAGGCGGTCGCTGATCGCCCGGACGGTGATTCCGGCACTGACCATGCCCACGACCCGGCCGCCGTCCGTCAGCGGGGTGACCACGCGGATGGAGGGTCCGAGGGTGCCGGTGTAGGTCTCGCTGAAGGTCTCGCCGCGCAGGGCCGGCGCGGTGTTGCCGAGGAAGGGCTCGCCGATGCGGCGCGGGTCGGGGTGGGTCCAGCGCCGCCCATCGGGAGCCATGATCGTCACGAAGTCCACCCCGGAGTCGGTACGGACCCGCTCCGCGTAGGGCTGGAGCGCGGCGGAGGGGTCACTCCCGCGCCCCGCCTGCCGTACGGCCTCACGCACCGACGGGGAGTCGGCGACCGCGTGGGCGACCGCCGCGGCCTGGCGCCGGGCGGCCTCCTCGGCCTGGCCGCGGGCGGTGGCGTAGGCGAAGACGGCGCATCCGGCGACGACCACGGCGACCAGCAGCACCTGCATGGCGAAGAGCTGGCCGGCGAGGCTGCGCGGGGGCCGGGGAAAGCGGAACATGGCGCTCAGTGTGCACCCGGCCGTGAACTCAATGAACGCAAGGGTGACCGGGGTCACAGCGGCGGGTGATGGTCTCCCGGAACGTATTTCACCACCAGGAGGCGACGTGGCCGCCAGGCGCGACAAGACCCACTATCTCTACATCGCGGTGATCGCCGCGGTGCTGCTCGGCATCGCCACCGGCTTCGCCGCACCCGGCGTGGCCGTCGAGCTCAAGCCGCTGGGCACGGGCTTCGTGAGCCTCATCAAGATGATGATCTCACCCGTGATCTTCTGCACGATCGTGCTGGGCATCGGCTCGGTCCGCAAGGCCGCCAAAGTGGGGGCCGTGGGCGGGCTCGCCCTCGGCTACTTCATGGTGATGTCCACGGTGGCGCTGGCGATCGGCCTGCTGGTCGGGAACCTGCTGGAGCCGGGCAGCGGACTGCACCTGACCGAGGCGGCGCGCAGCGCCGGCGAGGCCCAGGCGAAGGCGGGCGGGGCCGAGACCACGGCCGAGTTCCTGCTGGGCATCATCCCCACCACGCTGGTGTCCGCCTTCACCGGCGGCGAGGTCCTCCAGACACTGCTGGTGGCCCTGCTCTGCGGGTTCGCACTCCAGGCCATGGGCTCGGCGGGCGAGCCGCTGCTGCGCGGCATCGGCCATGTGCAGAAGCTGGTGTTCCGCGTGCTCGCCATGATCATGTGGGCGGCGCCGGTCGGCGCCTTCGGGGCGATCGCGGCGGTGGTCGGGGCAACCGGCATCGACGCGCTGAAGTCCCTCGCCGTCATCATGATCGGCTTCTACGCGACCTGTCTGCTCTTCGTGTTCGTGGTGCTCGGAACGCTGCTGCGGGTCTGCACCGGGGTCAGCGTGTTCGCGCTGCTGCGCTATCTGGGCCGTGAGCTCCTGCTCATCCTGTCCACCTCCTCGTCCGAGTCGGCGCTGCCGCGGCTGATCGCGAAGATGGAACACCTGGGCGTGTCGCGCCCGGTGACCGGGATCACGGTGCCGACCGGATACTCCTTCAACCTGGACGGAACCGCGATCTACCTGACGATGTCCTCGCTGTTCGTCGCGGAGGCGATGGGCACGCCCCTCGCGCTGGGCGAGCAGATCTCGCTGCTGCTGTTCATGATCATCGCGTCGAAGGGCGCGGCCGGGGTGACCGGCGCGGGCCTGGCCACCCTCGCGGGCGGGCTCCAGTCACACCGGCCCGAACTCGTGGACGGGGTCGGTCTGATCGTGGGCATCGACCGGTTCATGAGCGAGGCGCGGGCGCTGACGAACTTCGCGGGCAACGCCGTCGCGACGGTGCTCATCGGGACGTGGACGAAGGAGTTCGACCGCGAGCGGGCGACCGAGGTCCTCGCGGGGCGGCTGCCGTTCGACGAGACGACGCTCGTCGACGACGGACACGGGACGCCGCCTGCCGAGTCCCCCGAGTCCGGTACATCGGATGAAACCCGTGGATCCGCCGGAACCGGCGGGACGGCTACCGCCGTTCCGGTCCGGTCGGACAGCGGCAAGGACGGCGTCCCGGTGTAGCCGGTACGCCCGCACGGGCCGACCGGGCAGGGCTCGCCCCCACGGTGCCCAGCCCGGTCGGCCCCGCATTCCCCACCGCACGCGCACACCGCACCCTCACAGCGCACGCGCACACCGCACCCTCACAGCGCACGCTCACAGCACACTCGCCCCAATAGTCGGTTTTCGGCCACCGGTAAACGAACTGCCGTGTTGTAAAAGGTACTTCCATATCGGGGCATGCGTCTGACATCTTGCGTCCACCACTCGTTTCGTACGACCCGGCAGGTGCCACCCGCACCACCGGGTCATCGGAGGACGCATTGATACCCCACATATCCAGCCGACCTCGACGTACTCTGGTGCTGGCCGCCGCACTCGGCGCCTCACTGGCCTTCGGAGCTCCCGCCGCGCTCGCCGGCACCGCCCCGGTCTCCCCCTCCGCTCCGGCCCCCGCTCCCGCGCCGGCCGCCAAGGCCGCGGCGCCGACTTCCCAGAGTGCGACCTGGGTTGCCGGCACCCGCGCCTACCTCGTGATCACCGCCCCCGGTGACAGCTCGGCGGTGCGCTCCGCCGTCGCCGCCAACGGCGGCACCGTCTTCTCGTCCTACGACGCGATCGGCGTGATCGTCGCCCACTCCGCGTCCAGCGGCTTCGCCGCGACGATGCGCGGCGTGAGCGGCGTCCAGCAGGTCGGCGCCACCCGCACCTCGGACGTACCGGCCGACGCCTACAACCCGGCGCTGCCCGCCAACCCGGCGCAGGCCACCACGCCGACGGGCGAGCCGGTCCGCGCCGACATGACGCAGATCAAGGCGGATCAGGCCTGGGCCGTCACCACCGGCTCCGCCACCGTCAAGGTCGGCATCCTGGACACCGGTGTGGACGACCAGCACCAGGACCTGGCGCCGAACTTCAACGCGGCCGACTCCGCGTCCTGCGCCTACGGCAAGGCCGACACCCGCGCCGGCGCCTGGCGGGACGTCGGCACCCACGGCACGCACGTGGCCGGCACGGTGGCGGCAGCGAAGAACGGCAAGGGCGTCATCGGCGTGGCCCCCGGGGTGAAGATCTCCTCGGTCCGCATCGCCGAGCCCGGCTCCTCGCTCTTCTTCGCCGAGAACACCATCTGCGGCTTCATGTGGGCGGGCGACCACGGCTTCAAGGTCACCAACAACAGCTATTACACGGACCCGTGGCAGTTCAACTGCCCGGACAACGTCGACCAGGCCGCCATCATCGAGGGCACCCGGCGCGCCCAGGCGTACGCCGAAGGCAAGGGCTCGCTCCAGGTCGCCGCGGCGGGCAACTCCAACTACGACCTCGCCAACAAGACGACGGACTCCGAGAGCCCGAACGACTCGACGCCGGTCACCCGCACCATCACCAACGCCTGCATCGACATCCCGACCGAGCTCCCGGGCGTCGTGACGGTCTCCTCGATGGGCACCGCCACCGCCAAGGCCTCGTACTCCAACTTCGGCAAGGACGTCATCGACGTGGCGGCCCCGGGCGGCGACGCTGTCGGCATCTACAGCACCCTGCCGGGCGGCAAGTACGGCAGCATGAGCGGCACTTCGATGGCCTCCCCGCACGTCGCGGGCGTCGCCGCGCTGCTGGCCAGCACCAACCCGGGCATCACCCCGGCCCAGATCCGGGACAAGCTGGCCGTCCAGGCCACCGACATCGCCTGCCCGTCGGACAGCCGCTGCACCGGCACCACCGCGAAGAACGCCTTCTTCGGCGAGGGCCAGGTCGACGCCCTGAAGGCGGTGGGCGGCACCACCCCGCCGACCGGCAAGTACTTCGAGAACCTCGGTGACTTCGCCATCCGCGACAACACCACCGTGGAGAGCCCGCTCACCGTCAGCGGGGTGACCGGCAACGCTCCGGCCACCCTCAAGGTGGGCGTGAACATCGTGCACACCTACATCGGCGACCTGAAGGTGGACCTGCTGGCCCCCGACGGCACCGTGTACACGGTGCACAACCGGGCCGGCGGCAGCGCGGACAACATCAACCAGGTCTACACCGTGAACGCCTCCGCGGAGGTCGCGAACGGCACCTGGAAGCTCCGTGTGAACGACAACGCCGGCGGCGACGTCGGCAGGATCGACTCCTGGAACCTCACCTTCTAGCGAGACGCCGCAGCGCCACAGCGGGGGCCATCGGGGAGCGGTACGACCGCGCCCCGGTGGCCCCCGCCGTCTTTCCGCATCCCGGCGCCACACCCTTGCTCCCTCCTGTCCGCGCCCCCTCATACCCGCGCTCCGCCCGCTCCCCGCACGGCTACCTGGTCCGCAGCACACAGTCCCCGCACAGCCCGCCGCCCGGCACCTGGTAGTAGAGGCAGCAGCTGCGCCGTACGAAGGCGACCCCGAGCCCTTCCTCGTGGATGAAGGTGCCGGTCCCGGCCAGGGCCCCGCCATCGGCCAGCAGGCCGGCCGCCAGGTTCACGGCCGCGTCGCCCGGAACCCGGTCGATCAGTACCCGCACCGCTCCCACCAGCCCCGACGCCGCATTCCCCCGCAGGACCTTCGGCGACACCCCGAACCGCTCCCGCAGGCCCGCTTCGAGCTGCGCCAGATGCGCCAGGACGTTCTCCCCGAGCGCCTCGGCCGGGAGGTCCCCGGGCTCGGGCAGCCACAGCTCCAGGGACCCCGCGTCCGGCAGCCGCCACCACACCCGGCCGGCGGCCAGATCGGGCACCCGCCCGCCCAGCGCGGCGCACCCCAGCCCGAGCGACCACAGCCGCGAGGCGATCCCGAACTGCGCGGTCGAGGCCGCCACGCGCCCCGCCGCGCTGCCGATCCGCCGCCCCACCTCGGCGACGTAGGAGCCGAGGTGGTCCCCGTACAGGTCGGTGAGCGGCCGAAAGCCCGGCCCGGGCGGTTCCGTCCCGTACGGCACGGTGAAGAAGGGCCCCACGGCGGCGAGTCGCCGCAGTACGTCGTCCATACGGGGATGATCTCAGGCGGCGACGGCGGCTCAGAGCCCGCCCAGGAACTCCAGCAGGGCCCGGTTGAAGGCCTCAGGCTGTTCCACGCCCGGCAGGTGGCCGGCCCGCTCGATGACCGTGAGCACCGATTGCGGCATCAGCGCGTGCAGGGCCTCGGCCTCAGCGACGGGGGTGTAGACGTCGTCCGCGCCGACCACGATCAGACAGGGCTCGGTGGCGCCGGCCAGCACGGGCCGGTAGTCGGGGCGCTCGGCGCGGCCGCGCAGCGCGGCGGCCGCCCCCTCGGGGTCGGTCGCGCGCATCATCGCGCTGACGCGCGCTGCGGCCTCGGGCATGCCGGCGACGTTGTACGGAGCCAGCATCTTGTCGATGACCTCTTCGGCGTACGGCCGCATGCCCTCCGCGAGCAGCCGTTCGGCGAGCTCCCGGCGGGCCTTCTTCCCGTCCTGCGTCTCCGGCACCGGGGAGGTGTCGGAGAGGACGAGGGCCCGTACCAGACCCGGGTGGCGCAGCCGCATCTCCATGGCGATCTGCCCTCCCATGGAGACTCCGCAGATGACCGCCTGTTCGACGTCCAGTCGGTGGAGCAGAGCGGCGATGTCATCCGCGAGATCGGCGAGCAGAGCCATGCCGGGGAGCACCGGGCTCTGCCCGTATCCGCGCAGGTCAGGGGTGATGACACGGTAACCGGCAGCGGTCAGGGCGGCCGTCTGGGGGGCCCACATGGTGCGGTTGAACGGATGTCCGTGGATCAGGATCACGGGCGCTCCGCCACGGGGGCCGAAGTCGTCGAAAAACAGTGCCGCGTCGTTGCCTTCAAGGGGGTTCATGAGATCACGGTAAGGGGCTACATTGAGCCACTCGCGTTCACCTGACCGCCTGTTGCCTTTCACTCGTGTTTTGCACGGGGGGCGACGTCAGAAACGCAGACTGTGCAACCACCCCACCGCCCAGAAAGACCGAAGGCTCCGTGCCCGTACCCGTACTCCTCGCCGGCCGCACCGTGCGGCTCGAGCCCCTCGCCCCCCACCACACCGAGGCTTTGGCCATGGCCGGGGCCGAGGATCGTACGACTTACGCCTTCACTCCCGTACCCCACGGCGTGCAGGCGTCCCACGAGTACATCGACCGCGCCCTCGCCGATCAGGCGGCGGGTCGATCGCTCCCGTTCGCGGTGGTCAGAGCCGTCGACGGGCGGGTCGTCGGTTCGACCCGGTTCCTGGAACTCGACTACTGGCAGGGGCCGCTGGTGTGGCCCGCCGTACCGGGGGTCCCGTTCGGCGACCCGGCGACGGCGATCCCCGATGCCGCGGAGATCGGCAACACCTGGCTGTCCCCGGGCGCCCAGGGCACCGGCCTCAACACCGAGGCGAAGCTGCTCATGCTCCGCCATGCCTTCGAGACCTGGGGCGTCCGGCGGATCTCGCTGCGCGCCGACGCCCGTAACGGCCGCTCGCGAGCCGCGATGGAGCGGCTGGGATTCACCTCCGAGGGGGTCCGCCGAGCCCATTCGCGAGGGCTCGACGGCGCGGTCCGCAGTACCGCCTTCTATTCGGTCCTCGACGAGGAGTGGCCGGCCGTACGGTCGATCATCGAGCTGAGGATGTCGGCCGCCGGACAGCGCAAGCGGCGACGCAAGACGCTGGTCCCGGCGTAACGCCGGTGTCCCGGCCCCGCCCCGGTCCTCCTCGCCCGGGGACCGGGGTGCGGGCCGCCGCCACGAGCCGGGCAATGACCTCCCCCAGGGCGCCCCAAGAATGGGGAAAGTGCGCAACCCCGGCGCTCTTGTGTTCATCCTTCGAACGGAAGGACCCAGCCGCCAGAACACACCGCCCCATGGGGCAGCACCAGCCGGAGAGCAACCGCACATGTCGTACTCACCCGACGGACAGCACCAGGCACACCGGCCGGAAGGGCAGTACCAGCAGCAGCCGTACCAGCCCCCGGGTGGGCCGCAGCCGCCGCAAGCGGAAGGCGTGCACCGGCCGAAGTCCCGGGTTCGTCGCTGGGTGATCGCGGGCGCGTCCGTCCTCGCGCTGGCGGGCGTCGGGGCGCTCGTCATGAACCACTTCGAGATACCGCCGTTCACCGACAAGGGCGAGGCCGTGTCGTTCGGTCAGCCGCCCGCCGGCGGCTCCGGCCAGGCCGGCGGCGCGGCCCAGCAGCCCGCGGGCTCCAAGATGCTGATGCCCACCGGCCCGGCCGCCGAGTTCAAGAACTCCATGACGCTGCCCGACGGCACACACGTCGCCGTCACCACGCTGGACGGCAAGAAGTCCGGATTCAAGGGCAAGGTCTGGGTCTGGGCGCCCAAGGAGTACGACGACCCGAAGTTCGCCAAGAGCGGCTTCCCCGTCATGATCGCCCTCCCGGGCGGCGCCGGTTTCCCGAACAACTACTGGATGGGTACCGACCTCGGCCTCCAGACCAGCATCGGCAAGTGGTACGCGGAGGGCAAGAGCAAGCCCTTCATCCTGGCCATGCCGGTGCTCAACCCGGAGCCGGACGACAAGGGCATCTACTGGGACGGCTCCGACATCCCCGGCCAGCCCAAGATGGGTACCTGGCTGACCGAGGACGTGCCGGACCTGGTGAGGGCGAATTTCCGCACCGTCAAGTCGCGTGACGGCTGGGCCTTCATGGGCTCCTCCACCGGCGGGTTCGCGGGTCTGAAGGCCGTGCTGAAGCACCCCGACAAGTTCAAGGCCGTGATCGCCTCGGGCCCGGACATCGTCCCGGACTCCCCGCTGTGGAAGGGCCACGACAAGGAGAAGGCGGACAACAACCCGGAGGTGCTGGCGAAGCAGCTCATCGACCGCAAGGGTCCGGACGTGTACCTCGCCTTCCAGGTCGGCGACAGCGAGAACAACAAGAAGACGCTGCCGGACGTACAGAAGTTCATCGCCACCTACGGCAACAAGGGTCCGGTCCACACCGAGCTGAGGGTCATCAAGGGCGGGCAGCACAACGCCAAGACCTACGTCCCGAACATGGGCGAGGGACCCATCCAGTTCATCAGCAAGGTCATGGAAGGACCTGTCGAGTAACCGACGGCGCCTCGACCGCCTCGGGCACCGCCCGGTCGGGCTCCGGCCCGCCGAACACCTTCGGCGGGCCGTCGCCGTTCCAGGGCGCCCAGCCCGGATCGCCCGTCACGGCGAAGGCGACCCAGGCGGCGTGCATCTCGTCGGCCAGCGCCTGCGGAGCATGGGGACCGGCCAGCCACGCGGCCTCCGGGACGTCGAGCGTGTCGAATACGAAGCCCAGCTCCAGGGCGTGGCAGGCGCCGAGGCCGGGGACGCCGGAGCGCCAGGCGAACTCGTAGACGAAGCTCGGCGCCGCCCGCCGGGCCCCCGCGATCCGCCGCAGCGGGTCGCGCAGCAGCCGGTCGCCGAGCAGGTGTCCCGCGAGGTCGGCCGGGCCGGCCCCGGGCAGGGCGGCGCGCAGCGCCCGTACGGCGGTCCGGTCCTTGCCGCTGCGGGCACGCGCCAGCGCCACGGCGAGGGGGCCCAGCCGGTCCAGCAGCCGCATGGCGCCGGTCGGGGCGAGCCAGAGCCGGTGCTCCTCGGTGGTCCAGCCCAGCAGCAGCGGTACGTCACCGGAGGCGGCCGAGCCCACGAGGGCGTCGAGGGGGGCGCCGGGGATCGTGTCCGGGTCGGTGACCAGGCCGAAGGCGGGGCCGCCGACGAACGGGTTCGACTTGCGCAGCACGGCCGCCTGGGCGGCGAGCAGGGTGGGGCGGCCGACGGCGGCGAAGGCCTCGGCGGTGGCGGGGATCTTGAGCAGCGAGGCCATGCGCCGGACCATGGCACGGACCCGGTCGCGCGGCAGGACCTCGGGGGCTCCGCTCTGCAGCACGGCCCGGGAGAAGAGCCCGGCCGCGCGCGGGGCGGCGAGGAGGGAGCCGATGCTGATGGCTCCGGCGGATTCGCCGAAGACGGTGACGCGGGCGGGGTCTCCGCCGAATGCCTCGATGTTGTCCCGGACCCAGGTGAGGGCGGCGATCTGGTCCAGCAGGCCGCGGTTGGCGGGGGCGTCGGGGAAGAGCCCGTAGCCGAGGACGCCGAGGCGGTAGTTGACGGAGACGAGCACGACCCCGTCGCGGGCGAAGGCCGAACCGTCGTAGACGGGCACGGCAGACGAGCCGCGGGTGAGCGCGCCGCCGTGGATCCACACCATGACGGGGAGCCGGGCCGCGGGCGCCGGGTCGGGGGTCCACACATTGAGGTTCAGGCAGTCGTCCCCGGGGATCTCGGGGTCGGAGAGCAGGGCCGCGAACGGTTCCGGGTAGTCCGCCTTGGGCGCGGTGGGGCCGTACGCACCGGCGTCGCGTACGCCGTCCCACGCGGCGGGGGGCGCTGGCGCCGCGAAGCGCAGGGCGCCGACGGGCGGGGCGGCGTACGGGACGCCCCGGAAGACGGCGGTCCCGCCGGCCCCGGTCCGGCCCTCGACCACCCCGTACCCGGTTCTGACGCGGGGCCGGCCGCCGCCGCGCGCTGCGCTCATCGCATCCTCCTGCAGTTCCGACTTCCGGACGCCGGCTTCCCGACGCCGACTTCCCGACCCCGGCATCCCCGAATCCTGGAGCCCCGGGCGCCCCGGAGGGCTCACGCCGGGGTTCCGCGCACGGTCGCACAGACGTCCAACGGGTGACAAGGCGTGACCGTGCCCCGGCCGGGCGCGGTTGGACCGGCATGCGATCCCTGCGTATCCACACCGTACGAAGCATCGTCCGGGCCGGCTCGGTCCCCGTCCTCCTGCTGGCGGCCGCGGCACTCGCCGGCAGCCCGGCCCACGCCGCCGAGCCGGACTTCCAGTACGTCGGCCAGGACGACCGGGTCCACGGCCTCACCGCGCCGAAGGGCTGCGTCGAGGCGGAGGGCGGTAGCGCCCGGGCGGTCACCAACAAGACCCTGGGCACCGCGACCCTCTACCGGGAACCGGGCTGCGCGGGCCCTCCGGTGGCGGTCCTGCAGCCGGGCGCCGTGACCCAGGTGCGTCCCTACTTCGCCTCCGTGCGCTTTCCCGTCACCGGGTAGGCGCAGCGACCGTGACCCTTGGGCCATCGATGCGTTGTATGCCATGTCAAACGCCGCAGTTTCCGCGGCGTCCCACATCTCACGAGGAGATCTTGATGTCGCGTATCGCGAAGGCATTCGCCATCACCGCTGTCGCCGGTAGCGCCGTGGCCGCCGGTGCGGGTCTGGCCGTCGCCGATGCCGGAGCGCACGGTGCGGCGGTCGGCTCCCCCGGTGTCCTGTCGGGCAACCTGCTCCAGGTCCCGGTGCACGTCCCGGTCAACGTCTGCGGTAACACCGTGAACGTGATCGCCCTGCTGAACCCGGCGTTCGGCAACACGTGCGTCAACCAGTCGGACGGCGGCGACCACCACACCTCGGGCTACGGCCACTGATCGCCTGATCGACGAAGGGCCCTCGCCTTAGGCGGGGGCCCTTCCCCGTGTGCCGGGTGCCGGCTGCGCACCCGGCGGTCGGCACACCTCACAGCCCTCATTCGTAGCGGTACAGGCCCCGGTGCCCGAGCATCTCGCGCGGGGTGACGTCCCACGGGGGCATCGGCTCGTCCAGGGCGATGACCCGGCCGCGCTGGAGGTCACCCACGGTGAGCGGGGCCGCGGGCAGGTAGCCGGACCGGGGGTGCTTCTGCTGCCAGCGGTCCCAGATCAGGTCCACGAAGGCGTGGTGCAGCCAGAACACCGGGTCGTTGGGCGCCGTGCCGCCCGTCATGTGGCCGCCGATCCACTGGTGGACCTTGTTGTGGTTGCGCCAGCGCTCGCTCTTGGGGGCGGCCCAGCCCTCCAGCTTGTTGCGGAAGCCGCCGGCGGTGGCGGTGGAGTCCCAGGGGGAGACGTCGTAGGTGGGGTCGTCGATCGCCCACTGGAGTTCGGCCGGGGTCGGCAGGCTGATCGGGTTCTGCGGGCGGCCGAGGTTGCGGGTGAGGAAGCGGGATTCCGTGATGCCGACGGTGACGGTCCAGTTTCCCTTGTCGTGGGCGAACGGCCCGGTCATCACCTTGCGGTCGCTCGCGCGGCCGGTGCCGCCCAGGAAGTCGTCGGCCCAGAGGGAGGAGACCGGGCTGGTGTCGGTGGTCCAGTCCCAGTACGGGATGGAGACGCCGGAGTCCACGCGCCTCAGCTGCTTCTCGAACTCCAGCAGATAGCGCCGGTGCCAGGGGAAGAAGGACGGGGACATGTGTCCGACGCGGAGCTTGCGGTCCCGGTCGGGCACGAAGTACTTGTCGTGGGTGCGCACGAACTCGTCGTAGACGCCGTTGCGCTTGAGCTCCAGCACGGCCGCCGTGAAGCGCTTCTTCTGGGCACTGCTCAGGTTCTTCTGGTTCTGCCGGACGTACAAGGCGGGGCTCCTCCCGTCAGCCGTGGTGCGGGGCGGACATGGCCAGCTGGGCCGTTCCCAGTTCGTCGACCGCGGCACGGGCCAGTTCCAGCGGTGTCGCGAAGGACTGGAAGTGGTTGATCCCGCTGAGATAACTACCGTCGGCACGCCGCATGACGTGCAGCGGACGGCCGTCGATGCGGACCCCGGCTCGGTCGACCGCGATGTGCCGGCCGCGGTACGTCTCCTCCGCGAGCGGTGCCGGGGTGAGCGTCTGCCGGGGACGCCGGGCGCGCAGTACGGGGGCCAGGGCAGCGGCCGTGCCCGCGAGCACGGCCGCGGTGAAGGCCGTACGCAGGAGCGCACGGCGGGTCAGAGGTGCGGCGGCGATTGCTGCGTACATACGGTCTCCCTCGCTCGGTGGCCGGCGGCTACGGGTCTAACGCCGCGCGGCGGGCGAGGTCACACGTGAGGGTGCTGGTAAAGGAGCGCGGTGGGGTGCAGGCGGCCCGCGGGGTCGGTGGCGTAGTCGGGAATGGTGCAGGCGGCGTCGGTGCGGCTCCCGGCGGGGCCTTCGCCGGTACGCGAGACCCAGAGCGCGAGGGAGCCGTCCGCCACCCCGCTGCCCCGGCCCGGTGCGGGCCGGGGCAGCGGGGTGGCGCCGGCCGGGGGGCGAGCGGGGGCGCGGCGGGGGCCGTCTCCGCGCGGCGGCGCCGCTTACGGGGCGGGGAGTTCCGCGAAGTCCGCGACGAGGCTGCGGTGGTGGCCGGCCGTGCCGAGTGCGAGGGAGTCCGCCTTGGCCCGCTTGAGGTAGAGGTGGGCCGGGTGTTCCCAGGTCATGCCGATGCCGCCGTGCAGCTGGACGCACTCCTCGGCGGCGCGTACGGCGACGCCGGAGCAGTAGGCCTGGGCGACGGCGACCGTGAGCGGCGCGTCGGGCGCCTCGGTGGCGAGGGCGTCGGCCGCGGCCCTGGCGGCGGCGCGGGCGGAGGCCACGTCGAGCCAGAGCCGCGCGAGCCGGTGTTTGAGGGCCTGGAAGGAGCCGATGGGCCGGTTGAACTGGTGGCGGCCGCGGACGTGGGCGACGGTCTGCGTCAGGCACCACTCGGCGAGCCCGAGCTGCTCGGAGGCGAGCAGTCCGGCCCCGGAGAGCAGCGCTCCGGCGACGGCCGCGCGGGCGGTGCCGGGGTCGGCGAGCCGGACGCCTGCGGCCGCGTCGAGCGTGACGGTGGCGAGCGGGCGGGTCAGGTCCAGCGGGACCAGTGCCGTCAGCCGGACCGAGGAGGGGGCCCGCTCACCGGAGGGGTCGGACGAGGCGGACGGGTCGGACGAGGTGGACGAGGCTGGCGGGTCGCACGGGACCGCGTACAGCCCGGTGTCCGCGAGGACCAGCAGCACATCGGCGGCCACCGCGTCCGCGACGGAGGTGACGGTGCCGGTGAGGGTCCCGCCGGTCTCCCGGACGGCGGCCGGCAGGGACGCGCCGGAGGCCAGGGTCAGCGGCAGGGCCGGCACGCAGACCTGTCGGCCGGATGCCGTCTCCCGCAGCAGACCCGCGACTTCGGGGGCCGCCGTGTCGCACCCGAGCAGGATCTCGGTCGCCAGCACACCGCTCGTCAGATAGGGGACGGGCGCCACCGCCCGGCCCAGTTCCTCCAGGACCACCGCCGCTTCGCGGTGGCTCGCGCCCTGGCCCCCGAGCTTCTCGGGGACGAGGAGCCCCGCGGCGCCGATCCCGGCGGCCAGGGTGTGCCACAGGGCCGGGTCGTACGGCCGGCCGCTCTCGGCCCGGGTGAGGACGCTCGCGGGGTCGCAGCGGTCGGCGAGGAGCGAGCGTACGGCCGCCCTCAACTCGTCCTCCGTCTCGGAGTAGAGCAGGTCGAAGGGGGCACTCGGGGCGCTCGGGGCTGTCGAGTCGGTCATCGGGCCAGGTCCTTCCAGGCGAGGTCCTTGTCGTCGCGCGGCTCGGGGGGCAGGCCGAGGACGCGTTCGGCGACGATGTTGAGGAGGATTTCGCTGGTGCCGCCCTCGATGCTGTTGCCCTTGGCGCGCAGGTAGCGGTAGCCGGCGTCGCGGCCGGTGAAGTCGACCAGTTCCGGGCGGCGCAAGGTCCAGTCCTCGTACAACAGCCCTTGCTCGCCGAGGAGTTCCACCTCCAGGCCGCTGATCTCCTGGTTGAGGCGGGCGAAGGTGAGCTTCATTCCGGATCCCTCGGGGCCCGGCGCCCCGGCCGCGAGCTGCTGGCGCAGCCGCTCTCCGGTGAGGCGGGCGACCTCTGCCTCGACCCACAGCTCCAGCAGGCGCTGGTGGAGGGCGGGGGTGCGCAGCTCGGGGCGCTCGCGCCAGGTGGCGGCGACCGGCGCGATCATGCCGCCCTCACGCGGGATGCGCATACCTCCGATGGAGACGCGTTCGTTCATCAGAGTGGTGCGGGCGACCGCCCAGCCCTGGCCGACGGCGCCGAGGCGGTGGCTGTCGGGGATGCGGACGCCGGTGAGGAAGACCTCGTTGAACTCGGCCTCGCCGGTGATCTGGCGCAGTGGCCGGACCTCGACGCCGGGGGCGTGCATGTCGCAGAGGAAGTAGGTGATGCCCTGATGCTTGGGGAGCGCCGGGTCGGTGCGGGCGATCAGGATGGCCCAGCGTGCGGTGTGGGCGCTGGAGGTCCACACCTTCTGCCCGTCGACGACCCACTCGCCGGAGGCCTCGTCGAGGGCGGCGCGGGTGCCCAGGGCGGCGAGGTCGGAGCCGGCGCCGGGTTCGCTGAAGAGCTGGCACCAGACCTCCTCCCCGAGCCACAGGGGTCGCAGGAAGCGCTGCTTCTGCTCCTCGGTGCCGTAGGCGAGGATCGTGGGCGCGGCCATGCCGAGCCCGATGCCGATCCGGCGGGGGTCGTTGTCGGGGGCGCCCGCGGCCTCCAGCTCGCCGTCCACGACGGCTTGGAGGGCTCGGGGGGCGCCCAGGCCGCCGAGGCCTTCGGGGTAGTGGACCCAGGCCAGTCCGGCGTCGAAGCGGGCGCGCAGGAAGGCGGTGCGGTCGGCGTCCGTGGGCGGGTGCGTGGCGGGCGCGTGTGCGGCGAGCAACTCGCGGACCCGGGAGCGCAGTTCCTCGGCGGTGACGGTCATCGGGCGTCACCGCCGTCGAGGGCCGGTACGACGACCAGTCGGCCGGTGGTCGTGCCGTCGGCGAGGCGTTGCACCGCGTCGGCGGCTCCGGCGAGCGGGACCCGTTCGGTGACCAGCGGCTTGATGACGCCGGCTGCGGCGAGCCGGGTGAGCTCGGCGTGGCAGGCGGGGACGGAGGCCGGCTCCTTGGTGGCGTACAGGCCCCAATGGAGACCGAGGACGGCGTAGTTCTTCACCAGGGCGTGGTTGAGGGCGGGGGCGGGAATGGTGCCGCTCGCGAAACCGACGACGACGATGCGGCCCTCGAAGGCGACGCACTTGGCGGAGGCGGTGTAGGCGTCGCCTCCGACCGGGTCGTAGACGACGTCGGCGCCGCGTCCGCCGGTGAACTCCTTGACGCGGGAGACGAGGTCCTCACTGGTCCGGTCGATCACCAGATCGCAGCCGAGCCCTTCGGCCGTGCGGGCCTTCGCCTTGCCTCCGACGACCCCGATGACGGTGGCGCCGGCGGCCTTGCCGAGCTGGACGGCGGCGCTGCCGACCCCGCCGGCGGCGGCGTGCACGAGGAGGGTCTCCCCGGGCTGGAGACGGGCCCTGCGGTGCAGGCCGAACCAGCCGGTCTGGTAGCCGATGTGCAGGGCGGCCGCCTCGGCGTCGTCGAGACCGTCCGGCGCCGGGAGCAGGGCGCGGGCGGACGCGGTGACGCACTCGGCGAAACCGCCGTGCGGAAGGCTGGGGGTGGCGATGACCCGGCGGCCGTCCTCGGTCTCGCCGCAGATCTCGACGCCGGGGGTGAAGGGCAGCGGTGGGCGGATCTGGTACTGCCCTCGTACGAGCAGCGCGTCGGGGAAGTTGACGTTGGCAGCGAGCACCTTGAGCCTGACCTCGCCCTCGCCCGGCACGGGTTCGGGAACCTCTTCGAGGCGCATGGCCTCTCGGGGTTCGCCGGGGGTATGTACTCGCCATGCCTGCATCCGGGGCCTCCAGCCGCCGTCGAGGAACCACACTCCGCTGGCATACTAAGCGGTCGCTTGCACATCTGGGAACCACTCGGTCCACCGCGCTCGCGGACCCGCTTCCAAGCGGTCTACACCATTGCGACGACCGCCGGGTCCGAACGGGAAACAGCGGCGCGGCCGGGATCGCGGTCCGGACCGCGCGAGCGGGCGGGCGTGCACCGCCCGGAGCGGAAGCCGGAACCGAAACCGTCACGGCCATGGCGATCTCAGCGCCCGCGCGCTATCGATGCCCCATGACGGACTTCCGCCCGGCACCCCCTCAGCGCGGCCTGCCCGGGCCACCGGCCCTCGGGGCCGCCGCCCTGCCCCCCGGAACGTACGCGGGCCAGGTGGTCCTGGTCACCGGCGGCGGCACCGGGCTGGGCAAGGCCATCGCGGCCGAATTCGCCCGGCTCGGCGCGGACCTGGTGATCGCGAGCCGCCGCGCCGGGCAGCTCAAGGCGGCGCAGGAGGAATTGGCGGCCGTCCCCGGCGCGGGCCGGGTGACGGCCGCCGTATGCGACATCCGCGACCCGGAGCGGGTCGCGGAGGTCTTCGACGCGGCCGAGGCGGCGCTCGGACCGCCGGACGTGCTGGTCAACAACGCGGCCGCCAACTTCCCGAGCCCGGCGGAAGACCTGTCCGCCCGCGCGTGGCGGGCGGTGGTGGACATCACGCTGACCGGCACCTGGTTCATGACGCGGGAGTTCGGCCGCCGCCACCTCGCCGCCGGCACCCCCGGGTCGATCGTGAACATCGGCGCCTCGTACGCCTGGACCGGCGGGCCGGGCTTCGCCCACAGCGCCGCCGCCAAGGCCGGGGTGAAGAACCTGGTGGAGACGCTCGCCGTCGAGTGGGGCCCGTACGGCATCCAGATCAACGGGCTCGTACCCGGCCTGTTCCCGCACGCCGACATGGCCGAGGACATCCGGGAGGGCCTGGAGCGCGCCGCGCCCGACACCAAGGACGCCCGCCAGCCCGCCCTGCGCGTGGGGGCGCCCCGCGAACTGGGCTGGGCGGCGACCTTCCTGGCCTCGCCCTACGCCCGGTTCGTGACCGGCCACACCCTGGTGGTCGACGGTGCGAACTGGCAGCGCCGCGCGCTGGTCAATCCCGAGGTCGTGCCGGTGCGCACGCAGTTGGGCCGCGGCCCGTTCAGCCCGTGAACCGGCCCCGGGCGGGTCGTGACCCCGCACCGCCGGGGTGACCCCGCACCCCCGGGTCCGGCCCCCCGGCCTCAGCCTCCCGTGAAGTGCGGCGGGCGGCGGGCCGCCTTCGCCCCGTAGCCCTCGCGGCAGTCGTCCGAGGTGAGGGTGAGAGCCGCGGTCATCGCGACGCGGTCGAGGGCGGCCGGGAGGGCGGCGTCGGCGTAGGCGTCGATCGCGCGCTTGATCCCCTGGACGGCGAGAGGGGCGTTCGCGGCGATCTCCGCCGCCAGCGCGCGGGAGCTGGACTCCAGATCGGCTCGGGCCACGACCCGTTGCACCAGATTCAGGCGCTCGGCCGTCGGCGCGTCGATACGGCGGCCCGTCAGCGCCAGGTACTTGGCCCAGCCGGCGCCCGCCTCCCGCGCGATGCGGAGGTCGCCGCCCGCGTCCACCGCGACCCCCAACCGCGCCTCCGGCAGGGCGAAGACCGCGTCGTCGGCCGCCACCCGGACATCCGCCATCAACGCCAGCTCGAAGCCGAGGCAGTACCCCTGTACGGCGGCCACCACCGGCTGCGGGAGCCCGGCGAGGACCGCGAAGCGCTCGTGGACCCAGCGGATGCCCTCGTAGAAGTTGCGCGTCCGCTCGGCGGCGGATCCGCCCGTGATCGCGCCGCCGGGGGCGGTCACGTCGATGCCCGCGCAGAAGGCCCGGCCCTCGGCCCGCAGCAGGACCACCCGTACGGCGGGGTCGAAGCGGATGCGGTCCGCCAGCAAGCCGAGCTGACGGGTGGATTCCCAGCTCCAGCCGTTGAGCCGGTCCGGGCGGCAGAGGGTGAGAGTCGCGATCGCGTCCGCGACCTCCAGACGGATGCGTTCCTCACCCTCGGCGATCTCCGTGGTGACGGTGTCGATCACCTGGTCCGCCCCTCCCCTAACTGACGACTCGTCAGCTTAGCGGTGGCAGGTCAGCGCGGGAAGACCTCGAACGGGACCGCCGGACGGCCGCCGAACCGGGCCGCGGCCTGCTGGGCGTAGCCGGTGAGGAAGGTACGGACGTACTCCTGCGGATCCTGGTCCGTCAGGCCCTCGATGTACGCCTTGTGCTCCAGCAACGACGTCACCGAACGCTCCAGTCCCGGACCGGCGTCGGCCGCGTGCGTCGGGGTGTTGGAGCCGGCGACCGCGACCCAGCGCACGCCGTCCCACGGCTCCAGGCCCTGCTCGGTGATGAGTTCGGGGAAGATCCACCGGTTGCCCGCATCGGCGGCCGCGTCCAGGGTGGCCCGGCCCACCGCCTTGTGATCAGGGGTGTTCCAGGCGCCACCGCCGCCCACCCCGCCCCATGTGTCACGGTGGTTGAGGGTGATCACCAGCTCCGGGCGGTGCCGGCGGATGGCCGCGGCGATGTCCCGGCGCAGGTCGAGGCCGTACTCGACGATCCCGTCGCGGTAGTCGAGGAACTCCACCACCGATACCCCGACGACGGCCGCGCTCGCGCGCTGCTCCGCTTCCCGCAGGGGCGCGCAGTCGGCGGGGGCGAGGGTGTCGATGCCCGCCTCGCCGCGCGTCGCCAGGAGGTAGACGACCTCCCGTCCTCCGTCCGTCCAGTCCGCGATCGCGGCCGCGCAGCCGTATTCGAGGTCGTCGGGGTGGGCGACCACGGCGAGGGCGCGCTGCCAGTCGGTCGGCATGGGCTCCAAAGGCACGGGCTGATCCAGTTGTTCGGTCATGCGTCGCACAATAGGCGAACGGACCGGCCCGGGACCGCTCCGGCCGCGGGTGGAGCGGTGGTCCCGGCCCGCCCGTGCGGGGACCGTGCGGTGCGGCCGGTCCCGGGGCCCACCCGGAATCCGTCAGGTTCCCGCGCCCGCCGGAGCCGGCGGTGAGCCGGCCGGGGCACGGGTACGGCCGCGCCGGGCCGTCCCGCGACGCCGCCGGGGCCCCATCTCTCCGTGGCCTACGCCTCGTCGCGTACGAGCGCCAGCAGCCGGTCCAGGACGCGCGGGCCGCCCGCGCGGACGCCGTCGTGCTCGAACTCGTCCGTCACCCAGGTGCGCAGGCCCCGAATGGCGCGGGCGGTGCTCAGGGAGTGCGCGGTGTCGACGTACATGTCGTCGTGGTAGACGGCGGCCGCCACCGGAACCTCGTTGGCGGCGAGGCGGGCCGGGTCGTAGAGGGGTTCCCAGCCGGTACGGGCGGCCAGTAGTTCGGCGGTCTCGCGCAGCGGGGCCAGGGCCGGATCGACCGTGAAGTGCCAGGGGTGGACGGTCTCGCCGGTGAAGAGGAGGGGCTCGTCGCCCGCGAGGGACGTGGCGGCGTCGAAGCGGGGATGGCCGGCGCGGACCCGTTCGGCAGTCCAGCCGGTGGGCGTGGCGGGGTCCTGGGCGTAGATCGACTCGTGGATCAGCGCGCACAGCGGGTGCCCGGCGAAGGAGAGGAGGCCGCGGGCGCCCTCCAGGAAGGCGTCGCAGAGCGCGGGGCCGGCGGAGGTGGGGACGAAGGCGTCCTCGAGCAGGTAGTGCAGCTGGTGGCTGCCGTCGCCGGCGCCGAGGAGGATGCCGAGGGACTGGAAGCCCTCGACGGTGAGGCGGTAGCCGCCGGGGAGTTCGGCCGGGTGCCGCGCCAGGTGGGCGGCGATGCGCCGGGCGCGGTCGACGTCCATCGGGTAGCGGGCGTAGTGGGCGAGGTTCTTGCGCTCGATGCGGGGGTACGCGGCCTCGTACACCTCCTCGGCGGTGGCGGTCAGGGAGGGGAGTCCGCCGGTGATCAGGGCGGCGGTGAGGCCCTCGGGCGCGGTGGAGAGGTAGCGGGTGGCGCAGAAGCCGCCGAAGCTCTGGCCGAGCACGGTCCAGGGCGCGCCGCCGGTCAGGCCGGGGCGGATGGCCTCGGCGTCGCGCACGATGGAGTCCGAGCGGAAATGGGCGAGGTAGTCGGCCTGCTGGGCGGGGCCGCCGCGCAGGGGCAGGGTCTGCCGGCTCACCGGCGTGGAGCGGCCGGTTCCGCGCTGGTCGAGGAGCAGGACCCGGTATTCGGCGAGGGCCCGCTCCAGCCAGGCCTGACGGCCGATGAACCGCCGGGCGCCGAAGCCGGGGCCGCCCTCCAGGTACAGCAGCCACGGCAGGGTCTCGGGGTCCTTGCCGGCGGCGACGACCTCACGGGCGTAGAGCTCGATCTGCTCGCCGTCCGGGCGGGCGTGGTCGAGCGGAACGGTGAAGTGGTGGTCGGTGAGGACGACACCGGGCTGGCGGTAGGTGTGGGCTATGGTCACGGACGGCCCCTGGGGGTGAGAGGTGCGGTGGCACGCGCCCCGGCCGGGTCACGGACGGGGTACGGACGGGGTACGGATGTGGCGGTCGGCCGAGTCTAGTACGGGGTACCGAAGCGGCCCGGGGCTTACAGGTGAGCCGCGCGCCCGGCGGTGGGGCACGCGGTCAGGACGGTCAGCGGCCCGCGGGCAGCGGGTCAGCCGGGGCCGGAGGTCGACGGGTCAGAACGCGACGACCGAACGGAGCACCTCGCCGCGTTCCATCCGCGCGAATGCGGTCTCCACCCCGTCGAGGGGGATGGTCTCGGAGACGAAGGCGTCGAGGTCCAGGCGGCCCTGGAGGTAGAGGTCGATGAGCAGGGGGAAGTCCCGCTCGGGCAGGCAGTCCCCGTACCAGGAGGACTTGAGGGCGCCGCCGCGGCCGAAGACGTCGAGGAGCGGGAGTTCGAGCTTCATCTCCGGCGTGGGCACGCCGACCAGGACCACGGTCCCGGCGAGGTCGCGCGCGTAGAACGCCTGGCGGTAGGTCTCCGGGCGGCCCACGGCGTCGATGACCACGTCCGCGCCGTTTCCGCCCGTCAGGCCCTGGACGGCCTCGACCACGTCCTGCGTGCGGGCGTTGACGGTGTGCGTGGCGCCCAGCCCCCGGGCCCACTCCAGCTTCCGGTCGTCCAGGTCCACGGCGATGATCCTGGAGGCGCCCGCCAGCCGGGCGCCTGCGACCGCCGCGTTGCCCACTCCCCCGCAGCCGATGACGGCGACGGAGTCGCCCCGCCCGACGTTGCCCGTGTGCAGGGCGGCGCCGAGGCCGGCCATCACTCCACAGCCGAGGAGTCCGGCGGCGGCCGGCGAGGCGGCCGGGTCCACCTTGGTGCACTGGCCGGCCGCCACGAGGGTCTTCTCGGCGAAGGCGCCGATGCCCAGCGCCGGCGAGAGCGGAGTGCCGTCCTCCAGTGTCATGGGCTGGGTGGCGTTGTGCGTGGCGAAGCAGTACCAGGGGCGTCCGCGCCTGCACGCCCGGCAGGTTCCGCACACCGCACGCCAGTTGAGGACGACGAAGTCGCCGGGCGCGACCGAGGTGACGTCCGGGCCGACCGATTCGACGACCCCGGCGGCCTCGTGGCCGAGCAGGAAGGGGAACCCGTCGTTGATGCCGCCCTCGCGGTAGTGCAGGTCGGTGTGGCAGACCCCGCACGCCTGGACCCGTACGAGCGCCTCGCCGGGCCCCGGGTCGGGCACGAGGATCGTCGTCGTCTCCACCGGGGCGCCCTTGCTCCGGGCGATGACCCCTCGTACGCGATGCGTCACGTCGTACTCCGCTCTCGTCGGCTCCGACCCGAACGTACACGGCTCGGCGCCCGCGTACGGGAGTTATGTCACTCCCTGGCGTGCGATCCGGCCAGTTCAGGCGGTACGGCCGCCCGCAGGGCCACGCCGAAGGCCGCCACGGCCGGGTGGGCACCGGCTCCCCTGCGGAAGGCGAAGTTGGTACGGCGCTGCATGAGCAGGCGGGTCAGTTCGACGCCCGGACCGGTGTGCTCACCGATCCCGAGCTGCGGTACGACGGCCACCCCCTGGCCGGCCGCGACCAGGGCGAGCACGGTGGCGAACTCGTCGACCGGGTGCCGGATCCTCGGCGTGAAGCCGGCCGCCTGGCAGGCCCGTACGGTCATGGCGTGGCAGAGGGTGCCGGGGCTGGCCGTGATCCAGGGGGCGTCCGCGTGCGTACGGAGGACCGCCCCCTGGTCGCCGTCGGCGGCGGGACCCGCCGCGGCGGCGTGATCCGTGGGCGCGGCCAGGTACATCGCCTCCTCGTACAGCGGCTCGGCGGCCAGCCCCGGCTCCTGCGCCGCCGGTACGAAGTCGTACTCGTGGACCAGGGCCACGTCCAGGTCCCCGGCCCGCAGGGCGTGCGCGACCGCCGCCGGGTCGGTCTCCGACACCATCGGCTCCAGGGCGGGGTGACGGCGGGCCAGGGCGACGAGGGCGGCCGGGACGATGGCCCGGGTCGCGGTGGGGAAGGCCCCGATCCGCAGGGCGCCGGCCGGCCCGCTGCGGGCCTCCGCGAGGTCGGCGTCCGCCTGTTCGAGCCGTTCGAGGACGGCCTCGGCGTGCCGGACCAGGTTCAGCCCCGCCGGGGTGAGCCGGACCCTGCGGCCGGTGCGCTCCAACAGCGGCAGGCCGGCCTCGCGTGGATATGACGGGTCGGCCGGGCGAGGCTCGACGCATGGCACACGAACTCTCCCTGCACGGGATCCACGTACCGCTCATCACCCCCTTCACCCGGAACGGGGACATCGCCGCCGATGCCCTGGAAGCGCTCGCCCACGAGGTGCTGGACGCGGGCGCCGCCGGGATCGTCGCCCTCGGCACCACCGCCGAGACGGCCACGCTCGACGAGGCGGAGCGCGACCTCGTCGGCGATGTCTGCGCCCGGGTCTGCCGGGAGCGCGGGGCACCGCTGACCGTCGGCGCCGGGGCGAGCGGAACCCGGGCGGCCGAGGCTTCGCTGGCACGGCTGACGCGGTGGCCGCAGGCGCGGGCGGCGCTGGTGACCGTCCCCTCGTTCGTACGGCCCTCGGCGGCGGGGGTGCTGGCACACTTCGCGCGGCTTGCCGAGGTCAGCCCCGTACCGCTGATCGTCTATCACATCCCGTACCGCACCGGGCAGCCCCTGGACGTGAGCGCGCTGCGGGCACTCGGATCGCTCGCGGGGGTGGCCGGGGTGAAGTACGCGGGCGGCCGCATCGACCAGGACACGGTGGCGCTGCTGGCGGATCCGCCGGACGGGTTCGACGTGCTGGCGGGCGACGACGTGTACCTTTCGCCGCTGCTGGCGATGGGCGCGGCGGGCGGGATCCTGGCCTCGGCGCATCTGGCGACGGCCCGGTTCGTGGAGCTCGGCGCGGCCTGGCGGGCGGGCGACGCGCCGCGGGCACGGACGCTGGGGCACGCGCTGGCCAGGCTGTCGGCGGCGGCCTTCGCCGAACCCAGCCCGTCGGTCATCAAGGGGGTGCTGCACGCGCGGGGCAGGATCCCCACTCCCGATGTACGGCTTCCCCTGCTGCCGGCCTCCCGAGGGGCGGTGGCGGACACGCTGGAGCGACTGGCGGAGCTCGCGGAGCCCGCCTGAGCACAGCGGCCCGACCGGGCACCCCGGCGGGCAAGGGGACGGGGGCAAGGGGACGAGGCAAGGGGACGAGCAGACGCGCGGGCTGAGGAGCGCGCCGGAAAGCACCCCTCATGGGCGATTCGCCAGCAACGCCCCAGTCGCCCGAATGAGGCATGCCGAGCGGGGACTTGCCCGTATTGACCCCAGGGCCGTCCCGTCGTGATGTGAGTCACGCCGACGAGGTCAACATCATTTCCGTTCGAGAGGCCGATTCCTTTTCCCGGAAAGGGAATCGGCTATTACCCAGAAGGCGTCACCATGGTCATTTACATCCCCGATAGCGGGAAGTCGATCTCCCGCCGGAATTCCGGCCTTGTTCAGGCCCCTCGCACTCGCTTACGGTCACCCTCGTTCCCGGCGGCCAACTGCCGAATCAGGCCGCCGCCCGGGCTCTCCCGTCCCCCCACGTGAGGAATTCCGCCATGCCTGCAAAGGGTAAGCACCGTCGGCCGAAGCACCACCCGATCACCCGCAGGCTGGCCCTCGCGGGCACCGGTAGCGCGGCCCTCGCCCTCCCGCTGATCAGCGCGACCACCGCCGGGGCGGCGGAGACCACCGCCGCGCCGACGGCATACAAGGCCGCCGCCAAGACCGTCACCAAGGCCGCCGCGCCCACCACCTATTCCGTGGTCACCGGTGACACGCTTTCCCACATCGCGGCGGAGCATTCCGTCAGCGGCGGCTGGAAGCAGCTCTACGAGGCGAACCGCAGCATCGTCGGTGACAACCCGTCGATCATTCGGCCCGGCCTCAAGCTGACCCTCGGCACCCAGGCGAAGACCGCCGCGGCGAGCACCACCACCTATGCGAACAATCTCGACGGCTGGATCCGCGAGTCGCTCGCCGTCATGGCCAAGCACGGGATTCCCGGCACCTACAACGGAATTCACCGCAATGTGATGCGGGAGTCCTCGGGCAATCCGATGGCGATCAACAACTGGGACATCAACGCCAAGAACGGCGTCCCGTCCAAAGGCCTGCTCCAGGTCATCGACCCGACCTTCCGTGCCTACCACGTGCCCGGCACCTCGCAGAACTCCTACGACCCGGTCGCCAACATCACCGCCGCCTGCAACTACGCGGCCGCCCGCTACGGCTCCATCGACAACGTCAACGGGCCCTACTAGAACCCATCCTGGCCCGGACCAGGATGCGCAGGGGCGCCGCCACCCCGTAGCCGACGTCTCGGCGCAGGGCGTCGGCGCCCGCACGCTCCACGGCGGTCAGCTGGTGCGACATCAGCTCCACCATCGTGGTGATGACGGGCCGCAGCCCCGGCTCGGCGAGTGCGAGGATGCCGGCGGTGCCGGCGCCGTCCAGGGCCGAGTCGAGGGCGGTCCGGGCACGTCGCGTCTCTGCGGAGAGGAGCGCCCGTACCGCCCCGGTGTCACGGGCCTGTTCCAGGTCGGCTCGGGTCACGGAGTGCTCTGCGAGGCGGTCGCGGGGGATGCAGAGCCGGCCCTCCGCGAGGTCCCCGGCGAGGTCGGCGAGGAAGTCGACGCGCTGGGCGGCATCGACGAACCGCCGCCACCCCGCGGCCTGTTCGGCGGTGGGCCCGCCCTGGTACTGGAGGCCGGTGAAGACCAGCACCCCCGGCCAGGCGTAGGCGTCGAGGTAACCCTGGAAGTCCGCCTCGGTGGCGAAGCCGTCGAAGCCCGCCTCAACGGTGGAGGCCCCGTCGAGGAACCGGGAGATCCACTGGACGGGCAGCCCGCGGGACGTCACGGCGTGGGCGTAGGCGCGCAGCAGCGGGTCGGGGCTGTCCCCGGACGTCAGCGCCTCGTCCACGCGCTCGGCCAGCGCGGCCAGCCCGGCGATCCGTTGGGGTGCGGTGCCCGCCTCGGCCACGTCGTCGACCAGGTTCATGAACGCGAGGCCCGCGGCGAGTTGGGGCACCAGGGGCGGCGCGGCGAGCAGGCGCAGGGCGAGATACGGGGCGGGCTCGCGGCGCAGCACCCGGCGGGCGGCGCAGGTGTAGTCGTCCCGCAGTCGTGGTCCCGATATCCCACCCGCGGTCAGTGTGCTGCGCCAACTGGGCATGGTGGTCGTGCTCCCTCGGGGCTCTTCGACGCGTACGTACGGAGATCAGCATGACAGCCGCGTGCCACGGGCCGGTTTCCCGCCCCGCGCGCAGCCCCTCGGTGGATGGGGCGCGCCCACGACGTCGCAGACGCTCCACACCATGCCCCTGCCGCCCGGCGCCTGCCGACGGCGCCCGGGGGCGCCGGGCTCAGCAGCGGCGGCGGTCCACCGTGACCGTTCCCTGCACGGTGGCCACCGTACGGTCATAACATCCCCCCACGGCCTCGGAGCCGTACAGCCGGTAGCGGGAGGACGTGGCGCCGACCGCGTGCCGCTGGTCGCGCGGGACGTTCGCCGTGTAAGTGGCATCGCCCGTGTACCGGTCGTCGAGCCGGGACCGGTCGACGCTCCGGCCTCCGCGCAGGGTGACGGTGTCCGCCCCGTCGCCGAGCGAGAGGACGGTGCGCAGCCGGTCGTCGGCGCCGAGGGTGGTCTCGCCGTCCATCGTGTAGGTGCGCGCCGTGCGGGTGGTGGTGGTCCCCCGGGTCACGCTTTCCTCGTCGGTCCAGGTGGCGGTGAGCGCGTCGCGGTTCTCCCCGTCGGTCCAGCGGTGGAGAGAGGTGTTCCGCACGGCGCGGGTGACGGTGGTGGTGATCCGGCCGTGGGAGGTGTCCAGGTGCCCGGCAACGGTCAGCCGGTGACCGCCCTCGGTGTCCAGTCGGTGTTCGGCCCCGGGCGCGGCGGGCGTCCAGCGGGAGAAGCCCGTCGGTTCGCTCGCCTCGTGGCGGGTCAGGGCGCCGGTGACGACGTCGCGGGCCTCGTCCAGCCACAGCAGCAGGTTGGTGGGGGTGCTCCAGCCGCTCTGCCCGGCCGGCACGCCGGCGACGGACACCTCGATCCGGTGCGGGAGCCCGTCGTTGAGCAGGGCGGCGAAGGGGGTCAGGTCGTAGAGGACCGGCTGTACGTCGAAGGCGCGGGGGCCGGGGGTGACGTACCACAGGAAGGGGTTGGACCAGCCGCCGGTCCAGACGGTGGGGAAGGGCGCGGCGAGGCCGGCGAGCCGGCCGTCCACGGAGATGCGCACCTCGCGGTACGGGCCGTCGTACGCCTTGCAGGAGTACGGGGCCGCGACCGGGGTGGTCAGGTACCAGTACTCCTCGCAGCCGCCGCCCGAACCCGTGGCGTACACCTCGGCGAGGAGCCGCTCGGTGTTGCGCGGGGTGGTGACGTCCGGGGAGGTGAGCGCGAGGACGCGGTCCGGGGTCGCGGCGGGTCCGGTGGCACCCTCGGCGGCGTAGAAGGTGAGGGTGACCTTGACGTCGATGACCCCGGTGTAGGTGTCGTTGACGACGTTGCCGATGAGCATCTCGACGGGCTGCGGACGGGCGAGCGTGTCGCGGTAGCGGGTGACGTCCTTCTCGACGGACCAGGTGATGCCGTCGGGCGAGGGCTGGGGGGTGGAGGTGCGGAGGATCTCGACGCCGCCGAGGGAGAGGTGTCCGAGGCGGTCGTACTGGCGGCCCTTGACCTTGCCGTCGAGGCGCAGCACCACCTTGGCCCAGCCCTCGGAGCCGCAGCCCGTGGGCGGCAGGTAGCTCCCCCGGTAGGGGGTGAAGTCGCGGAACTGCGCCTCGGCGAGGGTGACCCGGCAGGACCGGGTCGCTGGCCGGGCGACGGGCGGGGCCGCGGTGAGGGGGTCGTGCCAGTCGGTGCCGAACTCGGCGGGCGGGGCCGGTCCGTCGCCCGTTGCGCGGGCCGCCCCGGGGGCGGCGGCGGTCGCGGGTCCCGCCGCGCCGGCCAGGGTCGCGGCGGCGAGGGTCAGCGCGCCGATCAGGCCCATGAACCTGTGTCGTCCGTGTCGTCTCATGGACCCGCAGTGAAACCCGGCGGGCTCGGGCGCCGCCAGGGGTCCGGGTCCGGGCTTGGCCTGATCTCGCCCCCCCGCCGGGATGCCCGGCGATCCCGCGGGGACACGAGTCAGCGCTTCAGGGCGCGGTACCGCTTGAGCAGGGCCGTGATCTTCTCGGGGTCCGCCTCGCCGTTCAGTTCGGCGAGCAGATCGTCGGGGCAGAGCTCGTAGAGGTCGCCCCACCATCGGCCGCCCCGGGTCTTCCAGATGCGGTAACCGCCGGGCACGCCCCGTGCCACGTAGGCGCGCCTGCTCATGCCTCGTCCCCCGTCCCGGTGTCGAACGTTCCGTCGTGCTCCGCCGTGCTCAGTCGCGCGAATTGCCGAACAGGATCCGGTAGCCGATCAGCAGCACCAGTGAGCCCGCGATGGCGGAGCCCCAGGTGGCCATGTCGAAGAACTCCGTCTGGATCGGCCGGTCCAGGAGCTTCGCCGAGAGCCAGCCGCCGATGAAGGCTCCGGCGACGCCGATGAGGGTGGTGCCGATCAGGCCGCCGGGATCACGGCCGGGCAGCAGGACCTTGGCGATCCCTCCGGCCAGCAGCCCCAGGATGATCCAGCCGATGATCCCCATGCCCCGTCACTCCGTTTCGTTCGTGCAGACGTTCTCCACGGAGGACGCGGCCGGGGCCGATTCGGTTCTGTGGGCGACCCGACTGGGCACGATCGGCGGTCGGTCAGCGGTGACGGGTCCGCAGCAGCGCGACCGCGCCGAGAGACGATCCGTCAGCCATGCGGCTCATGCTGCCACCCGGCTGACCGCCGCGGCGGATCCCACCGACCCCACGGACCCCACGGCAGCGGCGGCGGCATCAGCGGCGGACGGCACCGACGCCGCCGGCGTCCGGGTCAGCAGCAGCACCCCGCGCGCCGCCGCGACGGCTCCGGCCACCGCCAGCAGCACGCCCGCCGCGCCGCCCTGGAGGCGTTCGCCGAGCAGGATCATTCCGATGGCGGCCGCCGCCAGCGGATTGGCCAGGTTGACCACGGCCAGCGGGGCACCGAGCCCGCCCCGGTACGCCCGCTGTGACAGGAGCATCCCGCCGACCGCGAAGACCACGACGAGCAGGGCCACCACGGCGACCCGGACGCTGAGCAGGGCTCCGCCGCGTCCGCCCGCCACGGCCACCGTCTGGGTCAGGGCGGAGGCGGCCGCGGAGGCCACTCCGGACGCCGTCGCGTGCCGCAGCCCCGAGCGCGGGTCCTTGGCGGCGGTCAGCAGCAGGATCACGGCGGCCGTCGCTCCGGAGACGAGGAGCGCCTCGGCCAGGGTGAGGGTGTCGTCCGGCGCCGGGCCGGATGCCGGGAGCAGCAGCAGCCCGAGCCCGGCGACGGTGGCCAGGGTCCCCCGCCACTCGGTGGCCGCCACCCGTCGGCCGGCTCCGCGTGCGCCGAGCGGTACGGCGGCCACGAGGGTGAGCGCGCCGAGCGGCTGGACCAGAGTGAGCGGCCCGTACCTCAGGGCCCCGGCGTGCAGCAGCGCGGCGGCGGCGTTCAGCCCGGCCGACCACCACCAGGCGCCGGAGCCGAGCAGGGCCTTGGCGCTGCGGGCGGCGGCGGCGCGGGCGAGCCGTTCCTGGGCGACGGCCGCGGCCGCGTAGGCCACGGCCGAGGCGAGGCACAGCAAGACGGCGAGCGCGGTGGCGTTCATCGCCCGGCCCCCACGTCCGCCGGTGCACGGCGTGGGCGCGGCTGTCGGCGTACACCGGCGGCGTCCCCGGTAACAGCACCGGCGGCGTCCCCGGCGTCGGCACCCACACCGGAATCGGCACCGGCACCAGTGGCCGTGGCCGTGGCCGTCGCCGTAGCGCCCGGTCGCGGGACCACCAGCAGCGCCGCCCCGAGCAGGACGGCCGCCACGATCGCGTCGAGCCAGTAGTGGTTCGCCGTGCCGACGACCACGAGCAGGGTCAGCAACGGGTGCAGCAGCCACAGCACGCGCCAGCGCGTGGGGGTCCCCCCGGGCGGAGTCTGAGCGGGGGTGGCAGCGATCATGCCGAGCGCGAGCATCAGGGCCCAGCCGAAGTGCAGTGAGGGCATCGCGGCGAACTGGTTGGCCAGGGTGTCGGCGGCCGGCGCGGCCCGGTAGACGGTGGGGCCGTAGACCTGGCCGGTGTCGACCAGATGCGCGGCGCCGAGCATCCGCGGAGGCGCGAGGGGGAAGGCGAGGTGCAGGGCGAGGGCGGCTCCCGTGACCACGGCGAGGACCCGGCGTGCCCACAGGTAATGGCCGGGGCGCCGGACGTAGAGCCAGACCAGGAAGAGTGCGGTGGCGGGGAAGTGGACGCCCGCGTAGTACGTGTTCGCGGTGTGGACGAGGGCGTCCCCGTGCAGCAGCAGCCGCTGTATCGCTCCTTCGCCCGGCAAGCGCAGGGTGCGCTCGGCGTCCCATACCCGGGCGGCGTTGCGGAAGGCCTCGTCGGTGCGGCCCGTCGAGAGCATCCGTCCCGCCTTGTAGGCGGTGAACAGGGCAGCGACGAGCAGCAGCTCCCGTATGAGGCGGCGGCGCGCGGCCCGGCGCCCCGGTGCCGGGGACGGCGGCGCGGGCGGGTCGGCAGCCGACCCGTCCTCCCGTCCGGCAGGTGTGGTGTGGGAGGTCATCCCCCTGGTCTCTCTTCCTGTACGCGGAGCGCGGCAGCGGCTTGGTCGGGGCCCCGCAGGCATCGACACGCCAGTGTATCGATACATCAGCGTATCGATACGCCGCTGTACCGATACGCTCGCGTTCCCGTACACTCGGGTCCTGGAGACCCCCGCCGAGGAACCTCAAGGAGAGCCGCACCCCATGACGTCGACGCCGAGCACCGCGCGCCGCTCCAAGATCACCCCGGAGCGCGAGCAGGAGTTCTACGACGCCGTTCTGGAGCAGCTGCGCGAGCACGGCTACGAGGCTCTGACCATGGAGGGTGTGGCAGCCCGGGCCAGTTGCGGCAAGTCCACGCTCTACCGGCAGTGGAAGACCAAGCCGCAGCTCGTCGCCGCCGCCCTGCGGGCGGGCCGCCGGGGCACGCTCGTCGCGGTGGACACCGGCACGTTGGCGGGCGACCTGCGCGAGGCGGCCCGGATCGCCGCCGGCACGTCGGGGCGCGACACCCGGCTCACGCAGGCCCTCGGGCACGCCGTGCTCAGTGACGAGGAGTTGCAGGCCGCGCTGCGGGAGGCGCTGGTCGAGCCGGAGCTGGCGGCGTTCGACGTGATGGTGCGTCGGGCCGTGGCCCGGGGCGAGATCGCCGCGGACCATCCCGCCGTGGAATTCCTGCCGGCGCAGTTGATGGGTGTGCTCCGGATCCGGCCGGTCTTGGAGGGGCGGTACGCCGACGCCGACTACCTGGTCCGGTTCGTCGACGTGTCCCTGCTCCCGGCCCTCGGCCTGGCACCGCCGCAGGCCCCCTGAACCGGCGGGCCGCCGTCCCCGATGACCGGACGGCTGCCTGCCCGCGCTGCCTCGTGGGGACGGCGGCAGCGCGCCACCCGGACCGGGTGGCGGCCTCTCCCCGAGGGAGCGGCCGCCGCCCGGTCCGTGCGGGACACCGAGTCGGGTACCGGCTCCGGAATACCTCCCTCCGCCCCTGTACGGTTCCGTCGGGTCTCGTGCTCGACCGCCTGGCCGCGTCGCCGCGTCGCCGCCGAGGCCCGTTACGTCCCCTGCCCGCAGGACCCCAGGAGCACCACACATGTCCCACTTCATACGGCCGGCCCGTTCCGCGGCATTCGCCGCTGCGGCACTCCTGACGGCCGCCGCCCTCGCCGGATGCGGCAGCGGCGACGAGAAGGACGGCGCCGAGAAGGGCGAGAACCCGGCCGGCTCGGCCACCGCGAGCCCCTCCGCCGTCGCCCTGCCCGCCGCCCTCACCGGCCAGCAGCTCGCCTGGGCAGCCTGCCCCGCCCCCTCGGTCGCCCAGGGCGGCGGCGAAGCCCCCGGAGCCGGATGGGAGTGCGCCGCCATGAAGGCTCCGCTCGACTACGGCAAGCCGGCCGGCGAGACCATCGACCTGGCCCTGATCCGCAAGAAGGCCACCGATCGGGGCAAGCGCATCGGATCCCTCGTCTACAACTTCGGCGGCCCCGGCGCCTCGGGCGTGAAGACCCTCCCCCAGCTCGCCGCGAAGGACTACAAGAAGCTGAACTCCGCGTACGACCTGGTGAGTTTCGATCCGCGCGGTGTGGGCGACAGCGCTGGTGTCTCGTGCGTCGACGACAAGACGATGGACGAACTGAACGCCTCGGACAACACCACGGAGAGCTGGAAGAGGTTCGCCGACGGCTGCCGGAAGAACTCCGCGAAGATCCTTCCACACGTCGGCACCGCCAACGCCGCCCGCGACCTGGACCTCATGCGCCAAGTGCTCGGCGATCAGAAGCTCAACTACTTCGGCATCTCCTACGGCACGGAGCTGGGTGGGGTCTACGCCCACCTCTTCCCGAAGAACGTCGGCCGTACCGTCTTCGACGCCGTCGTCGACCCCACCCAGGACACCGTCCAGCAGCGCCTCGGCCAGCTCAAGGGCTTCCAGCTGGCCCTTGAGCACGCCATGCGGTTCTGCGTGAAGGAGTACGCCGCCAACTGTCCGACCGGGCCGGACGCGGCGAGCGGCGTCAAGCGCATCAACGCCATGCTGGATCAGCTGGAGAAGAAGCCCGCCGCGACGGACAGCGGCCGCAAACTCACCGCCGGGCAGGCGCGCAGCGGCATGATCGCCACGCTCTACAGCGAGGAGAGCTGGGACCACCTGGTGCAGGGGATCGGCGAAGTGCAGCTGAACGGCACGGGGAATCTCCTCCTCGCGTACGCCGACTCCATGAACGGCCGGGACGAGAAGGGCCGTTACGACAGCTCCACCGGCGCCCAGGGAGCCATCAGCTGCGCCGACGACAACACCCGGATCACCGCCGAGCAGGCCGCGGCCCTGCTCCCCGAATTCCGCAAGGCCTCACCCGTCTTCGGAGACCTCACCGCGGAGGATCTGACCACCGGCTGCCAGGACTGGCCCGTGCAGGGTGAGCGGGCCAAGCCCGAGGTGAGCGCCCCGGGCGCCGCGCCGATCGTCGTCATCGGCAACACGGGTGACCCGGCCACGCCGGTCGAGGGCGCCCGCCGGATGGCGGACGCCCTCGGCAAGGGCGTGGGCATCGGCCTGACGGTCAAGGGCGAGGGCCACGGAACCTACGGGGTCAACAGCTGCGCGACCAAGACCGTCGACGAGTTCCTGATCGACGGGAAGGTCCCGGCGGACGGCGCCACCTGCTCGTGACGCCGTCCGTCCACGGGCGCCGTCCGGTCCGACCGCCGACCGCTCTCGCGGTCAGGACCGGACGGCGCCCATGGACCGGGCGAACTCCTCCGGGCCGACGTCGAAGCCGTGCAGCTCCGCCTTCAGCGCCCATCCGCCCGACGCGTCGCGGGTGAACTCGGCGACCGTGGCCGCGGTGGCGGCCGGGATGGACTCGAAGCCGGTCTGGGCGAGGTCGGTGTGGCCCTCGCGGATCCGGACCCCCGTGCCGTCGATGTCGGCGAAGGTCCTCGTACCGTCCGCGCCCGCTCCGGCGCCGGCGTCCTGGATGACGACACCCACCACCACCCGCCGCAACTCCGGCGCCATCCGGTCGAGTTCGAGCGTCATCACCTCGTCGAAGCCGAAGCCCTGACCGGTGTGGCTGTCCCGGTTGAGCGTGATGGTCCCGTCGGGAGACCGGCTGCCGAAGTGAACGAGGTAGACCGGCTGCCCGTGGAGATCCGCCGCGCCGTAGACCGCGACGACGATGTCGAGGTCGTGCGCGGGCGTACCGGCGCGGCTGGGATCCCACCGCAGCGCGACCTCCACCTTGGCCAGGCCCTTGCGTACACCAGTCACCGAACTCCCCCTCCGTACACCGGGCATCACCCGGCCATCGTCCCACGTCTGCGCCCGCACGGCCCGGAGCACCGTACGTTCCCGGCCAGTTCGGGCCCGGCTACCAGTCGCCGTCCCGTACGGGCCTGCCCGGCCTCGGGGCGGTCCCGAGCGGCTTGACCTGGCCGGGGGCCGGCTCCGCCCACGGGGTGTGGTCGTCGCCGAGCCACTCCCCCACCGGCTTGACCCCGCCCAGGGCTTCGGACGGGGCGAGGTCGGCGGCGGAGTCGTCGTAGTAGTCGAACCAGGGCAGTCCGGCCTTGGTGTAGGCGGCCCGGTCCACCGGCGAGGGCGGCGCCTCCTCGCCGGTGATACGGCGCCACTCGGGCGGGGTCACCAGGTGGACGAAGACCCGCGCGGACGGCTCCCGGGACCAGTCGGACAGCGGCCGGTCGTCCTGGTAGACCTCCTGGCGCATGGAACCGCCGACCCCGAGTCCCATCGCCGGCGCGGCGGGCGGAACCGCGGCGCCCCGCGCCTCGGCGGCCGGGGCCGCGGCCGGCATCGCGAATCCGCCGGGTGCCGCCGCCATGGGAGGCAGGGGGACCCCGCCGCCGTAACCGCCGAAGGCCCCGGAGCTCCCGTAGCCCCCGAACGCGCCGGTACCGCCGGGCGGCGGGGCCCCGTACACCGCGGTCGGGCCCTGGGTACGCGCCCGCTCCGCCTCCCGCCACGCGGCGAGCGCCTGCGCGCCCAGCGGGAAGGCCTGGAGCTGCACGCCGCCCGTGGTCTCCTCGCCGGTGACCTGCCCTTCGACGGTGGCGCCGAGCCCGAGCGGTACGGCGACGAACTGACGCACCGTCCCGTCCCCCGAGTTGATCCCGTCCAGCCACGGCTGCCGGGGCAGCACCACGTAGTTCTGCGGGGTGCGTGCCGGTCGCCCGGTCCAGCGCTCGCCCGAGACCGCGCACACCTTGCCCACCCCGACCTGGAGCGCGGCGGGTTCGCGGGTCCCGGCGAAGCTCAGCCACATGGCCTCGCGCAGGTACACGGGCAGCATCACACCGCCCTTGGCCAGCCACTGCGGCGGCGCCGTGTCCGGGTAGTCCTCCACCCGCCGCAGCGGGAACTCCCCCAGTCCCGGCGGCAGCGCGTGCGTGCCCGACTCGGGCAGCCGCAGGGTCCGGATGAACCGGATCTGCACCCCCTCGCCCAGCAGCAGCGCATTCCCGTCGACCCGTACCGGTCCTGTCCCCACGTCCAGCCCCCTTCTTCTCCCGCTCCAGCCCCGATCCGCAGCAGAATCTGCGGCCGAACCGGATCGTTATCCTCAAGTTTTGCTCAGATCTAGTGACGCTGCGCCCGTCACCTTCCTAGCTTCCTCGTACAAGTGTCGAGTAGCTCGCGCGGTTCCGCGTCCGGTGATCCCTCATTCAGCCACCGCTGAGAGGCAGCCGGGCATGGGCCGCGTTCCAAGGAAAGAGTGCAGCATGAAGGTTCCCAAGGCCGGCGCGGTCGCCGCAGTGATCGCGCTCGTCCTGACCGCCTCCGGGTGCGGCGGTGACGACGAGGACCAGGGGACTCTCTCCATCGGCATCAAGTTCGACCAGCCGGGCATCGGGCTGCGCGAGCCCGACGGCAGGTTCACCGGTTTCGACGTGGACGTCGCCACGTATGTGGCCAAGGAACTGGGCTACGAGCCGGACCGGATCGAGTTCAAGCAGGTCTACAGCAACGACCGCGAGCTGCTGATCCAGTACAACGAGGTGAAGTTCGTCGTCGCGAGCTACTCGATCAACGACAAGCGCAAGGAGAAGGTCGACTTCGCCGGCCCGTACTTCCTCGCGCACCAGGACCTGCTGGTCCGCGCGTCCGACACCAGCATCACCAAGGCCGAGGACCTCAACACCAAGCGGCTGTGCTCGGTGGCCGGCTCGACCTCGGCGGAGAACGTCAAGAAGAACCTCGCCCCGAAGGCGAGCGTCCCCCTGGAGCTCGGCGGCTACTCCGAGTGCCTCGTCGCGCTCCAGGACAACCTGGTCGACGCCATGACCACGGACAATTCCATCCTGGCCGGGTACGCCGCCCGGAAGGGCAACGAGGGCAAGTTCAGGCTGACGGGCCTGAGCCTGAGCAACGAGAACTACGGCATCGGCCTCAAGAAGGGCGACAAGGAGCTCCAGGTCAAGATCAACGCCGCGCTCAAGAAGATGGTCGCGGACGGCTCCTGGGAGGCGGCCGTGAAGAAGAACTTCGGCGCCGACTACAAGTTCGAGCCGGCCCCGCCGCTCACCACGGTCAGGTGACGATCGCCGTGGCGGTGGCCGGATCCGACCGGTCGGCGCGGACGCGGGCGTTGACCCCGTGGAACCGGCCCCCGCACACGGCCCCGTTCTTCGGCCACCCGAAGCGGGTCGCCTCCATCCGGTGACCCCCCGGGGCAGCCATGGCCCGCCCGCGTGGGTTGGGCCGTGCCAGGCCGGGTATTCGCAGGCCAGAGGCTGCGGTCCGCGCCCGACGGCAGCAGCGGATGGAGGTCGTCGTCATGGACGGAGCCGGACTCTCGGATCGCGAGCAGCGCGCACTCTCCGCGATCGAAGCCCACTTGAAGGGTGACCGTTCCCTCGACCGGATCCTGCGCTCCGCGCCCCGGCGTCACCGCCTCGTGGCGGCCTGCCTGCTGGGTGCGGTGACCGTGGCGCTGCTGGTGGCGGCCTCCGTCACCGTGGCGCAGCCCCTGATCTGGGGCTTCGCGGCGGCCTGGATCCTGACGGTGGTCACGGCCCTGCCGCTGGTCGCCCAGTCGGTGCGGCGGCGCTGGCAGCGCCGGGAGCGCGCGGGCCGGTCGTAGGGGCCGGCCAAAGGGGTCGGCCGTAGGGGGCCGCCCGGCAGCCGAGACCGCCGCGACTGTGACCGGGCTCCGGGCACCGGGCACCGGGCTACAGCCGGTCGGCGAGGGCCTTGAAGCCGGTCCAGGGCTGAGACGGCGGGCGGTCGTCCCACACCTTCTGGGACAGGGCGGCCAGCGGCAGTCGGATGCCCGCCGCCACTTGGGCCTGAGTCTGCGCGCCGGACAGATCGCACCAGACGGCGAGGCGTGCGCCCAGTATCTGGTTCCCGTACCGCGTCGGCACGGCGGTGGTGCCGCGCAGCACCAGCGGGGTCCACTGTTCGTAGATCCGCCGGCCCGTGGGGTAGGTGAACTGGTTCGGTTCACCCAGCACGTAGTAGAGGTACTCGTCGTTGAGGTTCACGACGTCGCGGCCCTCGCGCAGGTACTCCAGCGGCGGGCGGGCGCCGAGCTCCTTGCCGGTCCAGTACTCCGCCTGGATGTCCTTGGCCGCGGGAACCACCCCACCGGCGAAGAAGCCGTCGTTCCAGGCCTTGAGCGCCTTGCCCGACGGGCGCACGACGGCGGCGCGGTCGTTGAGCCAGCCCGTCGCCAGATCCTGTACGCGTGCCGAGGGGCCGTACCGCTGCTGCGCCGCCCGGGCCAGCTGGGGGAAGGAGGCCTCCGGGTCGCGGACGACCAGCGCCTGGTACTCGTCGGCGCCCAGGTGCCACCCCGAGCCGGGGAACAACGGCAGGTACTCGCGCAGTAGTTCGTCGACGAGTTTGGCCGCCGCCGGGTTGGATATGTCCACCGCACCCTGCACGGCCCTGCCCTGTACGTCGCGCAGTTGCAGTCCCGGGTGGGCGCGCAGGACAGCGCCGAGGTGGCCGGGCGAGTCGATCTCGGGGACGACGGTGATGTGCAGGCGGGCGGCGAGCGCCGTGATGCGGCGCACCTCCGCCTTGGTGAGGTGCGGGCTGGAGACGATCTCGGGGTGGCTGTCGGACTGGATCCGGAAGGCCTGGTCGTCGGAGAAGTGCAGGCCCAGCTGGTTGAGTTTGAGGTCGGCCATCTCACGCAGCCGGTCTTCGATCCAGTCGGGGGTGAAGTGCTTGCGCGCGATGTCGAGGTTGAGGCCGCGCTGCGGCTTGGCCGGCCTGTCGTTGACCGTGCCCTCGGGGGCCGAACCGCCCGACGTGACGGCCTGTTTGAGCGTGCGCGTGCCGTAGAACACTCCGGCCTCGTCCGGGCCGGTGATACGGACCTGGCCGTCCCGCACGGCGACGCTGTACGACTCGGGCGGACCGGAGTCCTTCTCGCCCAGTGCGAGTTCGACGTCACCGCGGCGTGGTGCGCCCGAGTCCGCGAAGGCCATGCGCAGTTCACCGGCGAGCAGTCTGCCCTCGTCGGCCAGCGCGGCCGTGTCACCTGCCGCGACGACGACGCGGGCCTCGGGGGCGGGCTTCCAGCCGGGGCCGCGGGCCGGGGTGTGCTCCCGTACGGCCGGAATGGTGCGCGGGGCGGTCGACATGGGGTAGGTCGGGGAGGGCGTGGCCTCGGCCGTTCCGGGCGATGTCGGGGAGACCGGCGGGCTCGTGGGGGCGCTGGTGCCGGGAGTCGGGGCGGCGGGGGCCCGGGCGCCGTCCGAGGCCGCCGTACAGCTCGGGACGGCGAAGGTGACCAGCGCGGCGGCTATGGCCGTCCCACTCGCGTGGGCCCTCCTGTGCTGCTTCGGTTTCCGCATGATGCACCCGTGTCCTGCCATTTGTGTCCCCCGTACCAACCTGGCACGGGGGACACGGGGGCGCGACCCGGTGGGGGACCGGCCCCGTCAGGGGAGGCTGGACAGGGCCGCGGCGGCGAAGCCGTGGCCCTGGTCGGGGGCCCCGCCGTGCCCCGCCGTGCCCCACCGGCACCGCGCCCCGCACCCCGGCAAGGCGTGGTGGCTCGGGGGCGGGTCATGGGCGGGGGGCACGGGCGGATCAGCGGTGGGCGGGGACGGCCGCGGGGGCTCCGGCCGCGACGACCCGGCCGCCGCCCGGTCGGGCTGCCGTACGGCGTTCCAGCGCGCCGGAGACGAGGGCGAGCACGAGGGCGGATCCGGCGAGGGCCGCGCCGACCCAGTTCGGGGCGGTCCAGCCGAGCCCGGCCGCGATCACGATGCCGCCGAGCCAGGCGGCCAGCGCGTTGCCGAGGTTGAAGGCGCCGATGTTGACGGCGGAGGCCAGGGTGGGCGCGCCGGCGGCCTGGTCGAGGACCCGCTTCTGGAGGGGTGGCACGGTCGCGAACCCGAGGGCGCCGATGAGCACGATGGTGACGGCGGCTCCGGCCTTGCTGTGGGCGGTGAGCGTGAAGAGGGCCAGCGTGACGGCGAGGGCGCCCAGAGACACGTACAGCATCGGCATCAGCGCGCGGTCGGCGAACCGGCCGCCGACGAGGTTGCCGCCGACCATGCCGAGACCGAAGAGCACGAGGAGCCAGGTGACGGACGTGTCGGCGAAGCCGGCGACGTTGGTCATCATCGGGGTGATGTAGGTGATCGCGGCGAAGACTCCGCCGAAGCCGAGGACGGTCATCGCCATCGCGAGCAGTACCTGGACGTTGCGGAACGCGGCCAGTTCGTGGCGGATCCGGACGCCCTCGGGCCGGGGCAGTTCGGGCACCAGTTTGGCGATGCCGAGCAGGCCGAGGACGCCGAGCGCGGCGACGATCAGGAAGGTCACGCGCCAGCCGAGGGTCTGCCCGACGAAGGTGCCGAGCGGGACGCCGACCACGTTGGCCACCGTCAGGCCGGTGAACATCATGGCGATGGCGCCTGCCTTCTTCTCGGGGGCGACGAGCTCGGCCGCGACGACCGCACCGATGCCGAAGAAGGCGCCGTGGGCGAGGGAGGCGACGACGCGCCCGGCGAGCATCACGCCGAAGGCGGGGGCGAGCGCGGAGAGGACGTTGCCCACGATGAACAGCCCCATGAGCAGCATCAGCATGCGCTTGCGGGGGATACGGGTGCCGAGCACGGTCATCAACGGGGCGCCGAGCACGACGCCGAGGGCGTAGCCGGTGACCAGGAAGCCCGCGGTGGGGATGGAGACTCCGTAGTCGCCGGCGACCTCGGGGAGGAGGCCCATGATGACGAATTCGGTGGTGCCGATCCCGAAGGCCCCGATGGCGAGGGCGAGGAGTGCGAGAGGCATGAGGGGAAGTGCCCTTCAGGGGAGGGGGCGGTGCCGGGCGGCGCCGGTGCGGGGCTCGGCCGGCCGGCCGAGGTGCGACGCGGCGCGCGGCCTGTGGCTCGTTGCCCGTGGCGCTACCGCTGCTGTCGCTGCTTACGTGCGTCCACATTAATTGCAGACGCGGGATAATTGCAAGCGCGGGCTATTGCACAGCTGGCCTATCCTGGGGAAGCAGGTACCGCACACATCGCAGGAGGAGCCATGACGGCCACGGACAGCGCACTCACCGCCCTCTCCCAGGGCTGGTGCGCCCTCTCCCTGCTGCACGGGCGGATCGAGGCGCACATCGAACGGGCGCTCCAGGCGGGGCACGGGCTCAGCGTGCGCGAGTACTCGCTCCTGGATGTCCTCAGCCGCCAGCACAGCGGCCCCGGCGGACACCTGCGCATGCACCAGGTCGCCGACTCGGTGGTACTCAGCCAGAGCGCGACCACACGCCTGGTCAGCAGGCTCGAAGACCGCGGGCTGCTCAAGCGCTACATCTGCGACACCGACCGGCGGGGCATCTACACCGACGTCAGCGAGGCCGGCCTGGCCCTCCTCGGCGAGGCCCGGCCCACGAACGACGCCGCCCTGCGCGAGGCGCTGGACGAGGCCGCGCGGAACCCGGAACTCGCCCCGCTGGTCGCGGCGGTGGAGAACACGGCGCCGGGCTCCTGCTAGGCCCTGTCGTCCACGCATCGCCCGGCGCGCAACGCCTGGCGTGCGAGGCCCGGCGCCGCAGGCCTTACCGGCGCTCCTTTGACGACAGGACCTGGGACTCGGTCGGTACCGCGCCCCCCGGTCGGGCGGACGGGGACAGCGACGAGGGGGCCGGAGACCTCGAACCGGACGGCGGCGGTGACCATGAGGGCGACGGAGTCGCCGACGGCAACTGCCTGGACGGCGTGGATCGGGACGGGGTGGGGCCGGACGGCCTGGATCCGGACGGCGTGGGGCCGAAGGGCGTGGGGCCGAAGGGCGTGGGCGGCGACGACTGGCTCGCCGGCTCGGATTCGGGTGTCGGGGCGGGAGCCGGAGTGATGAGCTCCGGTGGTGAGGCGGGGGGCAGGGGGCGAACCGGGGAGGCTTCCGGAGCGAACACCAGGTAGCCCACCACGGCGGCCGCCGCGGCGGCCAGTCCCGCCAGGGGCAGGGTGAAGCTCCGCAGCCGCAGCCAGGCCGCGGGAAGCCGTCGTGTGCGCGGTCCCGGCGGATCTGCGGGGCGCAGCCGGCGGACGTCGACACCGGCCGCACGCGCCTCGAGGGCCTGCCGCAGCCGCCGCTCGACGGGGCGTTCGCCGTCGGACGTCGTACGCGTCATATCCGTCCCTCCAGAATCCGTTCCAGCGCGTCCAGGCCACGGCTAGCGTTCGATTTGACCGCTCCCCGGCTGATGCCGAGGGTGGTCGCGATCTCCGCCTCGCTGAGGTCCGCCCAGTACCGGAGCACCAGGACCTGCCGTCGCCGCGGGGTCAGCCGGGCCAGCGCGGCCAGCACTTCGCGATGTGCCTCGTCG
Source organism: Streptomyces sp. NPDC003038 (assembly GCF_040611115.1). NCBI lineage: Bacteria > Bacillati > Actinomycetota > Actinomycetes > Kitasatosporales > Streptomycetaceae > Streptomyces > Streptomyces sp. NPDC003038. The sequence continues at coordinate 62,482 of NZ_JBEXNN010000002.1, read as the reverse complement.
AGGACGACGGCTGCCTCCGCGGACGGTACGTCGGTCTGCGGGGGCGGTGTCCAGGCGCGGGCGGTCCGCCTGCGGCGCAGCACGGAGCGCGAGGTGTTGACGACGGCGGTGCGCAGGTAGCCCAGGGCGTTGTCGACCTCGGTGATGTGCTCCCCGTGGCGGCGGTACAGGGCCGTGAAGGCGTCCTGGACCACGTCCTCGGCGGTGGCCAGGTCGTCGACGAGCAGCACCGCCAGCCGGACCATGCGCAGCCGGTGCGCGTGGTAGAGCTCGGTGAGGGTGGGAGGCGCCGACGGCTGCGGGCCGCCGTGGCCGGAGGCGTGGCCGCCGCCGGTCCGGTCATAGGTGTACGGGGTCCCGTACGGCCGTGGAGAAGCCGGCGGGGCGGAGCGGTCGCGCCGCAGCAACGACCACAGGCCCCGCCGGGCCCGGTCGAAGACGGGGACGGCGGGGCCGGCTGATGGTGCGAGGTGGAGCACGGGTTCCTCAGCCGTTGGCGCGGCGCCGCACGGTGTACAGGGCCCCCGCACCCGCGGCGATGAGTACGGCGGCCCCGGCCGCCAGCCCGGTGGTGGTCTCGGAGGAGCCAGTATCCGCGAGCTCGGCCCCGGCGGGCGAAGCGGAGGGCGCGGGCCCGGCGCCCGGGGCGCGGGTCGGCGCCGCGCTCGGGGCCTCACTGGGAGTGGCGCTCCGGGCCTCACGGGGAGACGCGGTCCGGGCCTCACTGGGCGCGGCGCTGGGGACCGCGCTGGGAGCGGCGCTGGGCCTGGCGCCGCCCGGCGTCGGCGTGGCGCTGGCCGGGGTGCTGGTCGACGGGGCGGGCGCGGGCGCGGCGGCGGCGAAGGCCGGCCCGGCGAGAGCGACGAACACCCCTGCGGCGGCCGCGGTGACGGCCGCCGTGACGGCCGGCCTGCGGGCGGGCTGGGGGACGCGCTTCAGGTTCTTCACGGTGGTTCTCCAGGGTCGGGCCGAGGGCGCGGGACTACGCCCTTCACCCCCGCACGACGCGCGACCCTCCCCGAGGTTGCCGCTGTTGCGGAAAAACTTTCCGCACCGCAAAGGTTTCCCCACCGCTCGCCGCCGCCCGGTCGGAGGCGGAGCCGGTATGGAGCCCCCGGGGTGCGGCGCGGTGCCGCGGAGGGCGGCGGGGGCGCCGAACCGGCCGTCATCGCCGTGGCGGTGGGCTCCGTACCGGTTCTGCTCGGTCTGCTCGGCCCGTTCCTGGAAGGCGGGCGTCCCAGCCGCCAGGTGCTCGTCGCCGCTCCCGTCGTCGTCGCCGGGGCCGTCCTGGTCGAGGGGACGGGTCGTACGGACGCCGCCGGGGTGGCCTGGGCCGCGCTCGCGCTGGGCTGCGAGGCCGCGTTCACCCTGCTCGGGGTGCCCGTGCTGCGCCGCCACGGCGCATGGGGAGTGTCGGTGCACGCGGTGTGGCTGGGGGCGGTGATGCTGGTGGGGCTCACCCTGCTCTTCGAGGACCCGTCCGACCTGGTGTCGCTCGGCTCGACCCAGTGGGCGGCCGCCGGGTACCTCGCCGTCATGGTGACCGCGGTGGCGTTCGTGCTCTGGTACCGCACGGTGGCCGCCGTGGGCTCCGGGCGGCCGGCCTGCTGACCGGCGTCGCGCCCCTCGCCGCGGCGGGCGCCGGGGTGCTGACGGGCAGTAGGGTCCCGGAGCCGACGGTGTGGCTGGGTCTGCTCGTGGTGATCGCCGGTCTGGCGGTGGGACTTCGCCCGGGCCCGGACTCGCGTACGCCCGCTCCACGGGCCGCGACGGAGGCGGCGCCGCCTCGGCCCGGCGCGGACCGGGCTCCCGCGTCCCCTTGAGGGCGCCCCGCCTTGTGGATCACAATCCGCAGATGGCCACGCCCCCGTACAGCAGCTGGATGCGGTACTTCTCCCCCACCGCCAACCACCGCAGGCTCGGCCTGGTCTGCCTCGGGGTGGGTGTGCAGCAGGGCGTGCTGCCGGTCGTGGGCCCGCGCGCCCTCGACCACCACGTCGCCGTCGTCGTCACCCGGGGCCGGGGCTGGTTCAGCCACGGCGGCCGCCCGGCGCAGCCGGTGGCCGCGCCCGCACTGCTGTGGCTGGTGCCGGGGGTGGAGCACCACTACGGGCCGGATCCGCAGACCGGCTGGGACGAGTGCTTCGTCGACTTCGCGGGCGGCGGCGTGGAGGCGTACACCGACCTCGGCTACGTCACCCCGGACCGCCCGCTGGTCCCGCTGAGCGGCACGGCCGGTGTGCAGCACGTGATCGACGGGATCGTACGGGCGGCCCGGCGCGGCGGCCCGCTGCTGGAGGTGGAGGCCGCGGCCGCCGTCCACGGCCTGCTCGTGGCGTTGCGCTACGCCCGCGCGGAGGTGTCCCGGCACGGGGACGCCGTGATGGACGCCCTCGCGCGGGACGCCCTGCTGCCCATATCGGTGGCCGAGCACGCCGCCCGGCTCGGGATGCCGCTGCCCCAGCTGCGGTGTGCGGTGCGGCGCAGTACCGGGGAGGGGGTGAAGGAGTACCTCCTCGGTATCAGGCTCAGCCGGGCGAAGGAACTGCTGGCCCGCACCGACCTGCCGGTGGCAGGGGTCGCCCGGCGGGTCGGGTACGAGGATCCGGCCTACTTCAGCAGGCTGTTCAGCCGCCGGGTGGGCATGGCGCCGGTCCGCTTCCGCGCCCAGCAGTCGGTACGGGGTCCAGGACGTTGACGCGGTGCGGTTCCCCCAGCCCGGCGGGCAGCGCTATGCCGACGGGGGCGCCTCGGGCCGCCGCGCGTAGCAGAAGAAGTGCTCCTCGGGCCCGGCCAGATCGTCGTCGGGCCGGAAGAGCGCCGTGTGGTGGTGCAGCACCTCCAGTCCCTGAGCGGCCAGCCGTGCGAGGTGGTCCTCCTCGGACAGGCTGCTGACGGTGACCTTGTGCCCCATCCACTCGATGTCGAGGCGGCGGATGTCACCCGGCACCGTGGCCATGACGAGGTACCCGCCCGGCACCACCCAGGAGGCCATCCGGTCCAGCGCCGCCGCCACCTCCGGCTGGTCCATCACCAGCAGCGGGAAGAAGGCGCAGACCGCGTCGAAGTCGCGCTCCGCCGGGCTGTACGTCCGTACGTCGGCCTGTTCGAAGCGGGCCTGCGGCACCCGGGCCCGCGCGAGGCCGACCATCCGGGCCGAGACGTCGATGCCCGTCACCGCGCAGCCGGCCCGGACCAGTGTCTCGGCGGCGGGCCGGCCGGTACCGCTGCCCACGTCCAGGACGCGGGCGCCCGGGGCCAGCCTGGCCGTCAGCCAGTCGAGCGCGGCGAGCTGGCCCGGAAGCCGCCCGAACGCGGTCTCGTAGCGCTCGCCCAGCTCGTCGAACACCTCTGCCGCGGACGTGCCGTCACTCATGGTTTCTTCCCTTCAGCGCAGGATGCCGGCTTGGCGGGCGGCCCGTACCCAGGACGGGAACTCGGACAGGAGCCGGTCGTACAGTTCCGGATCGGAGATCTGCTCGATGTCGTCGACCGCGAAGAAGCCGACGTTGTCGACCCGTCTCCCGGGCAGGGTGTCGAACCGCTCCAGCACCCCGTACTGGGCCTGGCCCAGGCCGATGAACTGCCAGAAGACCGGTTCCTCGACCGCCGCGCGCAGTTCCCGCTCGATCTCGTCATTGCGGTACACCCCGCCGTCGGAGAAGAACAGGACCAGCGTCGGTTCCGGCACCGGGTGTTCGCGCACGAAGGCCCGGACCTCGGCGATGACCTTCTGCTCCTCGTTGCCGATGCCGACCGTGCGCATGTCGATCTGGCCCGGGAGCAGGCCCTTCGGCGGCTTCTTGCGGCCGAACAGGCTGAACTGCCCGCAGCGCACGTGCAGGCGCAGCCACTCGGGCAGTTCACCGATCACCAGGTCGGGCAGGCGCGCCGGATGGGAGGCGAAGGTCCAGGCCTGCATCCGGCCGTCGTCGTCGAGCTGCGCCGCGACGGCGGCCATCCGTTCGGCGACGCCCGCGACGGTGCCGCGTCCGTAGTGGCTCGCCATCGAGCCCGACGCGTCCAGGACCAGGACGACCCGGACGGTCAAGGCCGTGACACCCTGCTTGCTCAGACTGACCGCGACCTGTTTCTTGCGCAGCGAAAGGCGCTCCCGCACGTCCGCCGGCAACTGCTCCTCACCCTTGGTCATCCGGGCGGCGGACCCACCGGTGCGGGCGGCGGCCGAGGGGGCGGAGGGAGCAGAAGCGGCGGAGGGAGCGGAGGGGGCGACGGCGGGAGGTGCCGTGTACGCCGTGTGCCCGGCAGGGGCGGCGGCCGGAGGCGGCTCCTCGTCCACGCTGATGCCGAAGTCCGTCGCCACGCCGGCCAGCCCGCTCGCGTACCCCTGTCCGACGGCCCGGAACTTCCATGCGCCCGCCCGCCGGTAGAGCTCGCCGCTCACGTACGCGGTCTCCGGGCCCGCCGCCATGTCGAAGCGGGCCAGTTCGGCCCCGGACAGCGCGTCGAGCAGCCGCAGGTGCAGCCCCGGCACCTGCCCGAAGGTGCCGCCGTCCGCGGAGGCGCACAGCGCCACCCGCTCGATCTCCGGTTCCAGCGCGCCCAGGTCGAGCGCGATGGTGTCGGTGCCGGACTGCTTGCCGATGTGGCGCACGGCTCCGGAAGCGTGCCGGGGCTGGTTGTAGAAGACGAAGTCGGCATCGGAACGGACCCGCCCGCCCCCGGTCAGGAGCAGGGCGGACGCGTCCACGTCCGGTACGCCGGGCCCGGGCGACCATCCGAGGACGGCCTGCACGACGGTGGCCACGACCGGCAGGTTGGCGCCTTTGTTCAGTGTCGTCACGGCACTCAGTCTGCCTGCCGGCCGCCGGTCCTGTGAGGGGTTCCGCTACGGCGGTCTACGGCCGGTAGCCGATGTTGAGTTCCGCGACCGAGGTCCAGGCGTTGCCGCCGACCTCGCTCGTGGCCTTCAGCCTGACGTAGCGCGCGGCCCGCCGGCTGAAGGCGACGTCCTGCTGGGCGGCGCTGTTCACGAAGGTTCCGGAAGCCGCCGCCGTCCCCCAGGTGACCCCGTCGGCGGAGGTGAACACCTGGTAGTCGGCGATGCGTCCGTTGCTCTGGCTCTGCCGGGGCAGGTAGTGCAGCGCCGTGACGTCGTACGAGGCGCCGAGGTCCAGGGTGATCTCGTGAGGCATCGGCGCGGTGGCGGCGTACCACTGCGTGTGCCAGATGGTGGAGCCGTCGCCGTCCAGGACGTGGGCGGCGCTGCCGTTCTCGCCGGTGGTCTCCTGACTGTCGACGGTCTTCACGCTCATCTGGTGCTGCGGGACCAGGAGTTCACCGCCGTCGCCCGGGCCCAGGTCGTCGATGGTCAGGTCGTCGAGAATGAGGTCGGCTTCGTTGTGGGAGTTCTCGGGGGTGACCTTGCGTACGCCGATCCAGGCGTCGGCGCCGGCGGTGAAGGTCCGGGTGAAGGTGGTGGGCGTACGGGCCTGGTTCAGCGCGGTGGCGGTCTCGGTGGAGCCGGAGCCGATGACGAACTGGTAGTCGCCGCTGAAGCCGGCCTCGTAGCTGAAGGTGACCTCGTACGAGCGCCCCTGGGCCAGGCGCAGCGTCTGCGGCAGGGTCCGGTAGACCAGTCCGGTCCGCTCCTCGTGCGACTTGAGGGAGTTCTGCCCGCTGATCACGTCGTCGACGAGCTTGCCGTTCCAGCCCGCCTGTGTGTACGGGGCGTTGCGCTGGGCGATGTGGGTGCGCGGGTCGGTGGCCGAGCCGCCCGCGCCGCCGAAGGCGAAGGGGCCCCAGCCGGCGTCCACGTTCTCGAAGTCCTCGGCGAACCAGTGCCCGCCGAGCGGGGTGCGGGCGGAGGGGACGACGCGCACGTCGTCCAGGTGGACGGTGCCGGTACCGGATCCGGCGCTCGCGGACAGCTTGAGGGTGGCTGTGGACCTGCCGGCCGGGACGTCGAAGAGCACCTTCATGCGCTGCATCCTGGTGCCGTTCTTCTCGCTGCCGCCGAGGCTGTCGGTCAGCGGTGAGGAGTCGGCGTACACGGAGGCCGCGGCGCCCCCGGCGGGGGTGACGGTGAGGGTGGTGGCCCGGCCGGTCGGCGTGGAGACCCAGACGGAGGCCGCGTAGGTGCCGGGGGCGAGGCCGGTGAGCTGCTGAGACACGGCCGGGGTGGCGCCGGGGGCGAAGGTGAGCTCGCTCTGGCCCTGCGCGTTGCGGGTGACGGCCGCGCCGGGGCCGGTGACGGTCCAGGCGTTCAGGTTCCCCGCGTAGAAGGACGGGTCCTTGACGGGGGTGCCCTCGCCCCACCCGGGGTCGCCCTGGGCGGGCGCGGCGCCGTTCGTGACCACGTACGCGGTGCGGGCGGTGGCGTTGACGGTGATCCGGCCGCCGGCGCCGACGGCGAGGTCTCCGACCAGCTGCCTTCCCGTGTCGGTGAGCTTGTAGAGCTTGGGCGAGGTCCAGCCGCCGGGCAGGGTCCAGGTGGTGGAGCCGCCCGTGTCGTTCCAGTGGTAGAGCTTGCCCTCGCGCGGGAGCAGGAAGCTGCCGCCGTTCAGGACGGTGCGGCCGCCCGTGGTGATCTTGCGGGTGCCGCCGGCGGTGGTGACGGTGGTGCCGTCGGCGAGGGTGACGGTGGTGCCGTCGGCGAGGGTGACGGAATCGGCGGTCCACTTCACGACCGGTGACTGCTGGAGGTATTTGGTCGGCAGGTTGACGGCGAAGGTGGTGTTGAGGAAGGCGGTGAAGTCCTTCTTTCCCTGCCACCCCTCGTAGGCGGTGATCTCGGCGCCGCCGAGCAGCGGATGGCGGGCGATCCAGTCGTCCTTGGTGTGGTTGGCGATGAACCGGGCGATGGTGGAGTTGATGCCCTTCAGGTCGTTGCCGCCGTAAGCGACGTCGGTCGCCCAGTGGTGCCAGAGGGACTGCTCGGTGAGGGTGTGGGGGAACTCGGTCGTCAGCTGCAGGCCGAGCCCGGAGATTTCGCGCTGGATCTTCCGCGAGACGTATCCGTCGCCGTACCAGACGTCCACGTAGAGGAAGTCGAGCCCGGGGGCGGCCGCCTTGAGGTCCTGGAGCCGCCTCAGCCGGTCGCCGGACTGGCCGTCCTTGCGGGTGTCGACGTAGTACGACTGGTCGAGCCAGTCCCAGCCGAGCCCTCCGGTCTGCCGGGCCGGGTCGAAGGTCGCCGAGACCGGGTACTCCTCGGTGGCGTTGACGTGCACCCCGAAGTCGGCGTTGTAGCCGTCGCCGGCGGTGGTGAGCGCGTTCAGGCCGGCGGCGCCGCCGAGTTTCGGTCCGATGTTCTTGTAGTCCATGTGCGCGGAGTCGTGGCCCTCGGACGCGTACCCCTTGAGCAGGACGAACTGTCCGAGGCCGTCCGTGGCGAGGCTGACGCGCTTGGTCTCGTCGAGTGTCTGCGCGAAGGGGTGGGTGGCCTGGGAGGCGAAGTTGAAGGGGATGCGCTGTACGACCCTGTCGGCGGTCTGCTGCCAGCCCGTGGGCGGGGACCAGATGTCCCGGTAGGCGATGGCGGCGTCCTGCCAGTCGACGACGGAGTCCGCGTTGCGGTCGGCCGTGATCGCGATCCGGGCGTACGGCAGCGGCTCCGTGTCGCCGTCCGCGGCGCCCGCGGCCCGGTGGAGCCAGGCGCCGCTCCACAGGCCGGCGCGGCGGTAGGCGCCCTTGTCGGTGACCCGCTTGGCGGTACGGCCGTTCTCCCGGGCGGTGCCGCCCGAGGGCTGGTCGTAGAGGGAGTTGGAGTCGATGGCGGCGGCCAGCCTGCCGGTGTTGACCAGGCCGTGCATCACGGTGGTCGCGGCCGCGTCCACGGGGGTCTTCGCGGTGACGGGGGTGAAGGTGTCCCCGGTGCCGGTCGTGGCGGTGTGCATGGTGGCGGTGGAGAGCGCGGCGCCCGGCTGGTCGCTGCGGACGCTGACGAGGTGGTGGTCGGGTATCGCGAGCGTGCGCACCCGCAGGGCGGCGGTGTCCTCGATCGCGGTGACCTTGAACTCCACGACCGAACCGGCTACGGATATACGCGATCTGATGGTCACTCCGGAGAAGGTGAGCGTGTAGTCCACCGCGGAGGCGGAGGGGGTCGAGGCCACGGTGGGGGTGTGGGTGGTCCCGTTGACGACGATGGCGCCGATGGCGTCCTCGTTGCCGTGCAGGACGTCCCCTGTGGCGCGCCGCGTGTAGCCGATGACGCGGGGAAAGCCGCTGTCCACGCTGACGGACAGTTCGGGCGAGGTGATCGTCAGGGGCGCGGCCGCCGCGGCGGGGGCGGCGGGCGCGGCCACGACCAGGGCGGCGACCAGGCCGGCCAGCGCGGTCGCGGCTGGCCAGAGGGTGCTTCGCATCGGGCCTCCGGGAGTCGGGGCATCCTGGGCGGAGAACCGCACGGCTCTCTGGCCCCGCGCGGTCCGCTCACTGACCTGACAGCTTGCGGACCGCCGCCCGGCAGGCCCATGGACAAAGCGGAGCGCCGTCCTGGACTTACGTGGGCGAGCCGGGGACCAGGGGGAGGAAACAGGCCGCACGCCGACTGGAGGAAGCCGTCAGCCCGAGGGCGGGCCCTCGGCCGGCAGGGCGGACCAGGACCGCGGCCGTCCAGCACGCGCACGCGCACGCGGCACCGTCTTCCAGCGATGTCGCGGATTGGGCAAATCGGGCTAAACGGCGGTGCGTCACCCGGGCTGAGTGCCCCGGCCTCGCCATAGTCGTCCCTGGCGGCCGCGTGGTCGCCACCCCCCTGCCGTGCGCCGCGGCCGGGCGGATGTCTTCGTAGAGGAGCCGGCTCATGCTGAAGCCCACCAGGACCATCCTCGCTCTGGCCGCCGGGAGCCTGGCGCTCGGCCTGTTCGGGGCGGCCGCCGCCGTCGCGGACGCCGATCCGGTCGCCGACGCCCCGTCGCGGAAGATCGTCGACGCGCCCTCACCCGCGGAGCTCGACGACGACTACCCCAACCCGCAGTTCGCCACCGGCAAGATCATCTCGCGCGGACCGCTGAACATCCGCGAGTACCCGAACACGCACTCCTACGTCTTCGGCAAGGCGTACCCGAACGACGAGGTCGTGATCGAGTGCAAGAAGCACGGCGAGCGGGTCGGCGGGAACAGCCTCTGGTACCGCCTGGACGGCGAGGACAGCATCGACGAGGGCTGGGTCGCCGCCCGCTACGTCAAGAACCTCTCCCCGGTGCGGTACTGCCGCTGACGTGACGCGGCCTGGTCTGACTGCTCTGACGTCGGCCCGGTCAGTCCGCCGCCGGGCGTACGGTACGCGGCCCCACGCACTCCACCCCGTACGCCCGGACCCGTTCGCGCAGTTCACGGTCCGCGGTGACCACGACGCAGCCGCGCTCCGCGAAGGCCGCGGCTAGCTCCACGATCCGGTCGTCGCCGCTCCCGGGCGCCGAGTCCACCCGTACACCGGGGACCGACTCGACGCCCCGGGCGGCGCCCTCGACCACGAGGATGATCTCCTCGGCCTCGCCCGGGCCCTCGCCCGCGTCCCGCTCCGCCAGCCGGTCGCGCAGCCGCTCGGCCGCACCCCGCCGGTCCCGCCACCAGCCGTCCGGGACCGATCCGACGACATTCGCGGCATCCACGATCAGCACACTCATCGCCCCATTATGGGCGCTGTGGGCGGATGCGGACGGGATGCGGGCGGGATGCGGGCGGGATGCGGGCGGCCGTCCTGGCACGACGTCCGCGGCAGCGGGCAGCGGGCAGCGGCTAGAAGTCGCCGTAGTTGACCTGCCAGGTGGGCAGCCCCATCCGGCGCCAGACCGCGACCACGCGGTCCCGGTCGTCGAGCGACACCCGTACCGCGTACCGGTGGCGCACATGCGCGTCGAACAGTTCCGCCTTCACGACGTCGTCGCGGCGCGTGTCGCCCGCCGCGCGCATCCACAGCTCGTCGTACGGCACGTCGTGGCGCCGCAGCCAGGACTCCGTCTGCGGCCGGTGCTCCTCGCTGCGCCCCGACAGCAGCACGATCACGTCGCCGTCGGCCCGCCGGAACGCGTCCAGCGCGTGCCGCACCGACTCGTTGAGCAGGTCCAGCTCGCAGCGCGAGAAGTCGTACGGCCCCCGGTCGCCGGTCAGCGCGAGCGTGCCGTCGATGTCGCACATCACCGCCGCTGGCAGCGTCGGGTCCGGGACGTACGCCGCCACGGGCGGCTGATCGTTCAGCCATTGCGTGGTGAGCCGCCAGCCGCCCTTCCTGGCCTTGGCGTGCTTGTCGGCCAGGATCCCGATGATCTGCTCGCCGACCGGACGCTCTCGCGCGGCGTCGCGGCGCAGGCACTCCTCCACGGGCACGTCGGTGAAGTCGTGCACGACGAAGGTGGCGAGCCCTGCGACCGCGGCCTTGAGCCGCTTCGGGATGTGGGAGGTCAGATGCGTGTTGTCGACGACCACGTCGAAACCGTCGTCGACGGCCGCCCGCACCGCCGCGTCCTGGATGGCCAGCACGGTCTGCTCGTGCCGGTACGAGCGGCCGCGCTCGGGCGCGGGCACGTCGAGCATGGTCCGCAGGTCGTCGAGGTTGACGCGGCGCATGCGGCCCTGCGCCTCGGCCTGGAGGGCCCGCGCGGCGGTGGTCTTGCCCGAGGCCGGCAATCCCGTCATGACGTGTACCACCGGGAGGGCGGGGGGTACGGGGACTTCGGACACGGGTCAGTTCTCCTCATCGGTGGTGAAGGGGTCGGCCGCTTCCGGCCGTACGGCCCGCCAGGTGACGAGCTCGGTCGGCCGCTCGTCCAGCCGCAGGAACATCGCGGCGCGGATCCAGCCGTCGCTCAGTTCCTTCACCGCGCGTGCGAACGCGGCGCGGTCGGCGGCCAGGTGGACGAGCCCCCGGAACGCCTCGTCGATGGCGCGCTCCCGCTGCGCGGCCTCGTCCTCGATACGGGCGACGACCTCGCGCACCCAGGTGTCGAACTCGTCCGGCACCTGCTCCAGCAGCGCGTCGAGCGGCTTGCCTCCCGATGCCTCGATGTCCCGGATCGTGCAACCGAGGCTCTGGGCGAGCTGCTTGGCGGGAAGCCCGGCGAACCGCTGGATGCCGTGGCTGCGCCAGATGTCCCGCTCGGTGACGCCGGTGAGGACCTTGTGGAGCCGTACGTACTCGGACAGCTTGGCCTTCGCCCGCACGCCGGAGGCGAACCGCAGCACGAAGCCCTCGGCGTCGGTGCCCGTCGCGCTCCGGCCGCCGGGCATGGTGTTGGACTCGGTCAGGGTGATCAGCTCGTCGATCGGCATGGCCGGCCACACGGTGACGACGGAGCCGACGCCCTCCCAGTGGGCCGCGGCCTCGGCGAGCGGGACCTCCGTGCCGTCCCGGCCGAAGGCCGCGAGGAGGACGAGGTCCCGGCGGTCGCCGTAGTCGACGACGATGCGGTTCTGGGGGTACAGGATCTCCGCGAGGTAGGTGACGCCCGGGCGCAGTGCGGCGGTGTCCTTGCCGTCGAGGCGGCGCTGCGCCCAGGTCGCCTGGGTGCTGGTGAAGGAACCCTTGGACGCGACCCGCCAGCGGCCGGCGTAGTGGAAGACCACCGCGAGGCTGCCGTCGACCTTGTCGTACACCTCGAACGGCTCGTCCGGCAGGGCCGGTGCGTACGGCTGGCCGGACTCGTGCTCGCCGACGTTGAAGAACTTCGGCAGCGGCAGGGCGATGACGGCGCCGGTGGAGTCGTCGGCGACGAGCCCGCGGCAGCGCGTGGTGACCTGGTTCCAGACCCGCTCGTACTGCGCGGTCCGCGTGTACGTGTAGATGGACAGCGGCAGTTCGGGGTGCGACTTGCGGGTGACGTACCCGGCGTCGATCGAGTCCGCCAGCTCCTGCGCGGGCATCAGGTCATGCAGAGTCAGGTGGTCCTGGCTCATGGGTTCCTCCCGGTTCGAGATGGTTCATTCTCAGGTGCGGGAGGGTCTGCCCGGTACCCAATTATGACTGGTCCGGCCGTGATCGGGCGTAGCCGTCCTCACCCTGACCTGGACACCTCCGCCTCGTCTCCGCAGGAAACCGCAGGGCTCATCTAGTGGGAGATACAGAGCTCGTTGTGCTCCGGGTCGGCGATGGTGGTCCAGGTGTAGGGACCCTGGCTGCCCTCGTGCAGGAAGATGGCGCCCTTGGCGAGCAGTCGCTCGACGACGGCGCGGATGAACTCCTCGTCGCTCGGCTCCACTTCCCAGCCGAGGGCGTCGGCCCACCAGTCGGCGAGCGGGTGCGGGCCGGCCGAGTCGATGGTCACCTGGAACGTGTATGCCATGCCGGGACCCTACTGAGGGCGCCCCGCGGCCTCCACTGTGGTCCCCTACGAGCCGGCGGGCTTGCCTGGGAGCCGGGGTTTGCCTGGGAGCGGGGGCTTGCCTAGGAGCTCGGGGCGATGTCCGCGATCAGGCCCTCGACCAGCTTCTTGATCTCGTCGCGGATCGGGCGTACGGACTCCACGCCCTGGCCGGCCGGGTCTTCGAGCTTCCAGTCCAGGTAGCGCTTGCCCGGGAAGACGGGGCAGGTGTCGCCGCAGCCCATGGTGATGCACACGTCCGACGCCTTGACCGCGTCGACGGTGAGGATCTTCGGTGTCTCGGCGGACATGTCGATGCCGACCTCGCGCATCGCCTCGACCGCGGCCGGGTTGACCGAGTCGGCGGGGGCGGATCCCGCAGAGCGGACCTCGACGCGGTCTCCGGCCAGGTGGCTCAGCCACGCGGCGGCCATCTGGGAACGGCCGGCGTTGTGGACACAGACGAAGAGCACGGAGGGCTTGTCCGACATCAGAGGTCTCTCTTGTCTCGCGACGAAATCAGGCGCCACTGACATCAGCACCTGGTGGCGTCATCCACCACTGATGTGACAGTATCAGCCCATGATGACGTCAGTCGACACTGAACTGATCCGGGTCCTGGCAGACCCCCTCAGGCTCCGGATCGTGACCCTGCTCGCCCGCGAAACGCTGTGCACCACGCACCTCGTGGAGGAGACCGGTGCCAAGCAGACCAACCTCTCGAACCATCTGAGAGTGCTGCGCGAGGCCGGGGTCGTGGAGACGGAACCATGCGGCCGCTTCACCTACTACAAGCTGCGTCCGGACGTCATCGCCCAGCTCGCCGGCCAGTTCGCCGACCTCGCCGAGTCCGCTCGTACCGCTGCCGAAAACAAGAGGGCCTGTCCGTGACCCCCACCCAAGCTCCCGCTGCCGCCGAAGACTCCTCGGTCGTCGCGAAGCTCTCCACCCTCGACCGCTTCCTCGCGGTCTGGATCCTGCTCGCCATGGGCCTCGGGCTCGGGCTCGGCCGCCTCATCCCCGGCCTGAACGACGCGCTCGCCGCCGTCGAGATCGGCGGCATCTCCCTCCCGATCGCGGTCGGCCTGCTGATCATGATGTACCCGGTCCTCGCCAAGGTCCGCTACGACAAGCTCGACGCGGTCACCGGCGACCGCAAGCTGATGATCTCGTCACTGGTCGTCAACTGGGTGCTGGGACCCGCGCTCATGTTCGCTCTCGCCTGGATCTTCCTGGCGGACCTGCCCGAGTACCGTACCGGCCTGATCATCGTCGGCCTCGCCCGCTGCATCGCCATGGTCATCATCTGGAACGACCTCGCCTGCGGCGACCGCGAAGCCGCCGCGGTGCTGGTCGCGCTCAACTCGGTCTTCCAGGTCATCGCCTTCGGCCTGCTGGGATGGTTCTACCTCGACCTGCTGCCGGGCTGGCTGGGCCTCGGCGACGGCGAACAGCTCGACATCTCCATGTGGAAGATCGCGCTCAACGTCGTCATCTTCCTCGGCATCCCGCTCGTGGCCGGCTACCTCACCCGCCGCCTCGGCGAGAAGAAGCTGAGCCGCGAGGACTACGAGGCCACGTTCCTGCCGAAGATCGGCCCCTGGGCGCTGTACGGCCTGCTGTTCACGATCGTCATCCTCTTCGCCCTCCAGGGGAAGACGATCACCTCGCAGCCGCTGGACGTGGCCCGGATCGCCCTGCCGCTGCTCGTGTACTTCGCGGTGATGTGGTTCGGCACGTTCCTCCTGGGCAAGGCGATCGGTCTCAACTACGACCGGACTACGACGCTGGCCTTCACGGCGGCGGGCAACAACTTCGAGCTGGCCATCGCCGTCGCCATCGCCACCTTCGGCGTCACGAGCGGCCAGGCCCTCTCCGGCGTCGTCGGCCCGCTCATCGAGGTCCCCGTCCTGGTAGCGCTCGTCTACGTGTCGCTCGCGTGGCGCAAGAAGTTCACGGCGCGGCCGCTCTCCTCATGACACGACGCACCGACGTGGTGGTGATCGGCGAAGTCCTGCGCGTGGAGAGCGACCGCGGCGCCTGGCACGCCCGCGCGGCCCGTCAGCGCCACCGGCGCCTGGTGGGCGTGGCGGTCGCCCCGTGCCGGCCACCGCGCCGGTCCCGGTGTGCCCCCCGGGACCGGTAGACCGCCCGGGCGCCCCGCGGCGGTCTCCTCTCCCCGGGCCGAGCCCGCGCCCCGGGCCGTACGAGGCTGCTACGGCATCCGCCCGAGCCCATCATCCGAGCCGGAGCCGGGGGGCAGGGCCGCCGTCGGGGCCGCGGCGGCGGCCCGGTCCCAGGCGGCGTCGCGCAGCAGGCGCAGACCGTTGAGGCCGACGATGACGGTGGACCCCTCGTGGCCGAGGACCCCGAGCGGGAGCGGCAGGTGCCCGGCCAGATCCCAGACGACCAAGCCGGAGATGAAGACTCCGGCGATGACCAGGTTCTGCACCACGAGGCGGCGCGCGGCGCGGGACAGCGCGATCACCGCCGGGACGGTGGCCAGTTCGTCGCGGACGACGACCGCGTCCGCCGTCTCCAGGGCGAGGTCGGAGCCGACGCGGCCCATGGCGACGCCGGTGTGCGCGGCGGCCAGTGCGGGGGCGTCGTTGACGCCGTCGCCGACGACCAGCACCTTGCGGCCGGCCCCCTCCAGCTCGCGGACGGCGGCGACCTTGTCCTGGGGCAGTAGTCCGGCGCGGACGTCGGTGAGGCCCACTTCGTCGGCGAGGCGGGCGGCGGCGCGCGGGTTGTCCCCGGTCAGCAGGGTCGGGGCCGAGCCGGTCAGTGCGGTGAGGGAGGCGATGGCGGCGGTCGCGCCGGGGCGCAGCCGGTCGGCGAGGCCCAGCACGCCGACCGGGACCCCGTCGCGCTGGACGAGGACGGCGGTGCGGCCGCTGTCCTCCAGTTCGCCCGCCACCGCCAGGGCGTGCGCCCGGGCCGGGTCCGTGGCGCCGTCGAGCAGCCGGGCCGGGGCTCCGGCCGTGACGGTGTGGCCGTTCACGGTGGCCGTGACGCCGATTCCCGGTGCGGAGGCGAAGTCCCCGGCGACCGGCAGGCGCAGGCGCCGTTCGCGGGCCGCGTCCACGACGGCGCGGGCGAGCGGGTGCTCGCTCGCGTGCTCGGCGGCGGCTGCCAGGGTGAGCAGGGCGTCCTCGTCGAGGCCGCTGCCCGGCAGGGGAAGGATCGCGGTGACGCGGGGCGTGCCCTCGGTCAGCGTGCCGGTCTTGTCGAGGGCGACCGCGTCGATCTCCGCGAGGCGCTCCATGACGACGGCGGACTTCACCAGCACGCCGTGGCGCCCGGCGTTGGCGATGGCGGACAGCAGCGGCGGCATGGTGGCCAGTACCACCGCGCACGGCGATGCGACGATCATGAAGGTCATGGCCCTCAGGAGCGAGTCGGCGAGGTCCGCGCCGAAGGCCTGCGGGATCGCGAAAACGGCCAGGGTGGCGACGACCATGCCGAGCGAGTAGCGCTGTTCGACCTTCTCGATGAACAGCTGGGTGGGCGCCTTGGTCCCGGAGGCTTCCTCGACCATGGCCACGATCCGGGCGATGACGGACTCGGAGGCGTTTCGCTCCACCGTGATCCGCAGGGCTCCGGTGCCGTTGAGCGTGCCCGCGAACACCTGGTCACCGGTTTCCTTCAGCACCGGCAGGGGCTCGCCCGTGATGGTGGCCTGGTCGATCTCGCTGACCCCGTCCAGGACCCGGCCGTCGGCGCCGACGCGTTCGCCGGGGCGGACGAGGAGGGTGTCGCCGACGACGAGGTCCTCGGTCGCGACGGTCTCCTCCCGGCCGTCGCGCGTCAGGCGGGTGCCGGTGGCGGGGGCGAGGTCGAGCAGGCCGCGCACCGCGTCCTGGGTACGGGCGGTGGCCAGCGCCTCCAGGGCTCCGGAGGTTGCGAAGATGACGATCAGCAGGGCGCCGTCCCTCACCTGCCCGATCGACGCCGCCCCGATCGCCGCGACGATCATCAGCAGGTCCACGTCCAGGGTCTTGTCCCGCAGGGCTCGCAGCCCGGTCCAGGCCGGCTCCCAGCCGCCGGTGACGTAGGCGAGGGCGTACAGCGGGCCCCACGTCCACACGGGGGCTCCGGCCCATTCGAGCGGCAGCGCGATCAGGAACAGCAGCAGCGCCGCCGCGGCCCAGCGGGCCTCGGCCAGTGCGAACACCCGCGTGCGGCGCCTCGGCGCCGTGGCGGAGCCGCTCGGCGCCGCGCGTTCCGGACGCTGGAGCAGGACAGACGGCATGACGAATCAACCCTTCGCGGGCGGAGGACGGCAACACGCTCACCATACAGGAACACCTGAACAGGTCTTCAGATGTCATCAGTAGGATGGACGCCATGGGTCACGGAGCCGACGACAAGAACACCGCCACCACGCGCGAGCGCCTGGACGCCGTGGGGACCGCGGACGTCGCCGCGACCCTTCAAGCCCTGGCGACCCCCTCGCGGCTGTACATCCTCGCCCGCCTCCAGGAAGGGCCGTGCGCGGTCGGCGACCTGGCCGAGGCGGTCGGGATGGAACCGTCCGCCTGCTCCCACCAACTGCGGCTGCTGCGCAACCTCGGCCTGGTCGCGGGCGAGCGGCAGGGCCGCTCGATCGTCTACGCCCTCTACGACCACCACGTCGCCCAACTCCTCGACCAGGCGCTCTTCCACGTCGAGCACCTGCGCCTGGGACTCCACGACACACCGGTCGCCGAGGCGGCGCGGCCCGCCCCCTCCCGCCACTGACGCCACCGGCCGGCCGCCTGCCCCCACGTCGTCCCGGCCGCCCCCGCCCGTGCGAGCGGACGGGGCGGCACGGCAACGCGGGCACTCCCCGGGTTTTGGGTCTTGCGCTTCTGTGATCTGCTGAAGATGACGTCGGGGCACACGCGTCCTTGGGAGGCACTCCATGCCGCACCTCCGCCTGGCCCCACCGGCACCGACTCGGCCCGGCGTCCTCCTTCCCGTACGCGATCTGGCGCTCGCCTGGGTCCTGCTGGTGGTGCTGGCCGCCCTGGCGTGGGTGCTCACGGTCGGCCAGTCCCGTCACATGGGGATGGAGCCCGGCACCATGGGCCTCGCGCTGCCCCTCTTCCTGCTGCTGTGGGTGGTCATGATGGCGGCGATGATGCTGCCGTCGGTCGCGCCGGTGGCCATCACCTGGGTGCGCGGGATCAACCGCCGCTCCACGGGTTTCGCCCGCACCCTGCGGATCGCCGAGTTCCTCGGCGGGTACCTCCTCGCCTGGACCGGCTTCGGGCTGCTCGCGTACGGGGCCCTGGCGGCGACCGGCCACCTCGTGGACCGCAGCCCCGGGTCGGGACGCTGGATCGGCGCCGCCGCGTTCCTCCTCGCCGCGCTGCAGCAGTTCGGGCCGCTGAAGCGGGTCTGCCTGCGGCACTGCCGCAACCCGATGCGGCAACTCGTCGCGTACTCGCGCTACCGGACGTGGGCGAAGGACCTCCGCGTGGGTGCGCACCACGGGCTCTACTGCGTCGGTTGCTGCTGGGGCCTGATGATCGTCCTGATCCCCCTCGGCCTCATGAACGTGGCCGCGATGGCGGGGCTGGCGGCGGTCATCTTCCTGGAGAAGCTCTGGCGGCAGGGGCCTTGGCTCACCTGGGCCGTCGGCCTGGTCTTCCTCGTCCTCGCCGGGCTCGCCCCGTTCCAGGACTGGCTGCTGCCGGGCCTGGAGCCGGAAGGTCCCCCGATGGGCGACATGGAGATGGGCGCGGCGACGGGCGGGACCGGTGGGAACGGGATGGATGCCGTGCCGCGGCTGGATCGGGCGGCGGGCTGAACTCGCCGGTCGGCCTTGGTTCCCGGAGGCGGCGGGGGGAGAATTGATGGTGACCCGTGCCACCGGGCGCCTTGGCGCCCGGCGGGGCATGGCCGACCGGGTGATGCCTCCCGGTGCGGGCCATCAGGAGGCGACGACGACATGTCCGAGACGACGGCGACTGTTCCGAGATGGCATGCGGCCGGCGACTGGTTCGACACGTGCAGGTGCAATGTCCCCTGCCCCTGCTCGTTCGCCCAGCCGCCCACGTTCGGTGAATGCGACGGTGTACTGGCCTGGCACATCCGCGAGGGCCATTACGGCGGGGTGCCGCTGGACGGCCTGAACGTGGTGATGCTGGCGTCCTTCGTCGGCAATGTGTGGGCCGAGCACAGCGACGCGTACGCGGCGGTGTTCCTGGACGAACGCGCAGACGAACCGCAGCGTGAAGCCCTCCAGATGATCTTCGGTGGCCAGGCGGGCGGCTGGCCCGCCGAGCTGGCGGGCATGCTGGAAGCGGAGATGCGGGGCATGGACTTCGCCCCCATCGAGTTCGAGGTCGACGACGACCTCGGCAGCTGGAAGGCGACGATTTCCGGGCGGGTCGAGGCGCGCGCGGAGGCACTCACGGGACCCACGACACCGGAGGGCGAACGGGTCCAGAGCACCAACCTGCCGGGCTCGGAGACCGGGCCGGGCCAGGTCGCGACCTGGGGTCGCGCGACGGCGGACCGCGCTGACGCCTTCGGCTTCCAGTGGAGCCGGGAGGGGCAGTCCAGCAAGCACATCACCTTCGACTGGACGGGCCCCGACTGAGCTCTGCCCGTGAGCGGGCGCCCGTCGGCGCGCCCCTTTCAGTACGCGCCCCTTCGCGTCAGCAGGGGCGCGTTTCAGTAGGGGCGCGGAGACATGACCTGTGGCTCGGCATCCGGCGCCTCGAAGAGGCAGCGCGGGATACCGGGCCCCGGTGTGACGCGCACGTGGACCGGGGTGGGCGGATCCGTGGGCAGCTCGACGGGCACCGTGACGGGGTGGTCGCCGCTGGTCGTGGTGAGCCCCGTCTCCTTGCCGTCGACGAGCACCTCGACCACGACGGGGTGTCCGGTCTGGACGGTGGCGGTGACCGAGTGCCCCGCGTGGTCGATGTGGAAGTGATGGCGCCGCCTCATGAAGTCGCCTCCCCGGACTCGCAAAGCCCACCTCAAGCGTAGCCACCCGTCCTTTCTCCGGCCTTCCGGGCCGGTGGGGCGGCGGCAGGGGACGACCGGGCGACCGGGCGACCGGCTCAGCCGAGGGAATCGAGCAGCGCGGTGCACGCCTCCTCGCAGTTGCGGCAGCTCTCCGCACACATCCGGCAGTGGTCCATGTCGGCGTGGCTCGCGCACTCGTCACCGCACGCCTTGCAGGCCGTGACGCACGCCCGCAGGATCGCGCGGGTGACGTTGGCGTCGTAGCCGGTGTGGCGGGAGAGGACCGCGGCGGTGGCGTTGCAGATGTCGGCGCAGTCCATGTCGGTGCGGATGCACTTGGTCAGGTCACCCACCATGCCCTCGGACAGACAGGCGTCAGCGCACGCGGTACAGGCCTGGGCGCAGGCGATGCACGCCTCGATGCACGTCGCCATCGCCTCGGAGTCCACGCTGCCCAGATCGGCCGGATAGGTGTCCAGCATGTCCTTGACCGATGCGGTCACGGTGCTCACCTCCCTCTTCCGTGGCCGGTGGCGGGGCGGATCGGGCGACCCGTCTCAGGGCGCCGACGGCACACGAGAGCGACTACCCCGCGGTGCGGACCGCACGCGGCGCCTCCCGTGACATCCCCGGTCGGACGGTCCTAGCCTGGACGGATGCAGGGTGGTCCGATCACGCTGTGCCTCACCGGGGACGTGATGCTCGGCCGGGGCATCGACCAGATACTTCCGCATCCCGGTGATCCGGCGCTGGCCGAGGCGTACGTCCGGGACGCCCGCTCCTACGTCGAGCTGGCGGAGGCGGCGAACGGCCCGATCCCCCGGCCCGCCGGCTTCGCCTGGCCCTGGGGCGACGCGCTGGAGATCCTCGACCGGGCCGCGCCCGACGCGCTCGTACTCAACCTGGAGACGGGCGTCACCCGGAGCGACGACTTCGCGCCCGGCAAGGGCATCCACTACCGCATGCATCCGGACAACCTGCCCTGTCTGGCCGCCGCCCGTCCCGACGTCTGCGTACTGGCGAACAACCACGTCCTCGACTTCGGCCGCCGCGGTCTCGAAGAGACACTCGACTCCCTGGCCGGAGCCGGCTTCCGTACGGCCGGGGCGGGACGCGACGCGGATGAGGCCCGCCGCCCGGCGACGGTCCCGCTCGACGGTGGCCGCCGGGTCCTGGTCCTGTCCTTCGGCATGCCGTCCAGCGGAGTCCCGCCGAGCTGGGCCGCGTCGGCGGACCGCAGCGGGATCGACTTCGTGGCCGGGGCCTCGCACACCGCGGCGGCCGCGCTGGTCGCCCGTATCCGGCAGGTGAAACGACCGGGGGACGTCGTCGTCGCGTCGATCCACTGGGGCTCCAACTGGGGCTACGACGTCCCCCGCGAGCAGATCCGCTTCGCGCACGCCCTCGTGGACGGCGGCGCCGACCTGGTGCACGGCCACTCGTCGCACCATCCCCGGCCCCTGGAGGTGTACCGGGGAAAGCTCATCGCGTACGGCTGCGGTGACCTGGTCAACGACTACGAGGGCATCACCGGCTACGAGCACTACCGCGACGACCTGCGGCTTCTCTATTTCCCCGTCCTGGAGCCCGACACCGGCCGGCTCCGCGCGCTGCGCATCACCCCGCTGCGCGCCCGGCGGATGCGGCTGTGGCGCGCACCGGAGGACGACTGCCGGTGGCTCCAGGAGGTCCTCGACCGGATCAGCCGAGGCCACGGCCGAGGCCGAGGCCGAGGCCTCGGCCTCGGCCTCGGCCTCGGCCTCGGTTCACGCATCGCCGTGGAGCCGGACGGCACACTCACCCTCGCCTTCGACGACCAACAGCAGTCACCGCCCCCGCCCCCGCGGTGACGAGGCACATGCGGTCGCCGGTCACCGCGCGGACCGCGCCACGGGGTACGGCGGCGTACGGCTGACCGTCCGGCCCAGTGCGGCCGCCGCCCGGGCGAAGTGCGCGGCGTCGACCACGGCCGCGCCGCCCGGGTCGTTGTTGAAGTACACGTACACGTCGTCCTCGTCCGGCCAGGCCGCTGCGATGCGTCCGGCCCAGGACGTCAACGCCTGTCTGCCGTAGCGCGGCCACGGCTCGGCGGTACCACCGTGGAAGCGGACGTAGCCCCAGGACGCGGTACGCCACAGCGGCGATACGGGACGGGAGCCCCTGTCGGCCCAGCACAGCGCGCTGCCATGGCGCTCCAGCACCGCGCGCAGCTCACGCTCCGCGTCCCACCACGAGGCGTGCCGGAATTCGACGGCCACCCGGACCCGGGTGGGAAAGCAGCTCAGACACGCGTCCAGCGCGGCGACGCTCTCCCGGTAGGTGGGCGGCAGTTGCAGCAGCACGGGCCCCAGCCGGTCGCCGAGTCCCTCGGCGCGGTCCATCAGCCGGGCCACGGGCTCCTGGGGCTCGCGCAGCCGCTTGATGTGCGTCAGATAGCGGCTCGCCTTGACCGCCATGACGAAGCCCTCGGGCGTCCGCTCCCGCCAGGAGGCGAAGGTCTCCCTGGTGGGCAGCCGGTAGAAGGCGTTGTTGTTCTCGAGGGTGGCGAACCGCCGGGTGTACTCCTCCAGCCACAGCCGCAGCGGCAGGTCGCTCGGATAGACGACCCCGCGCCAGTCCTTGTACTGCCACCCCGAGGTTCCGACGAGCATGGGCATGTCCGGCCTCTGCCCATACGGAAGAAAAGATATCCAGCTACCCGACTAAAGGGGTGAAAGCGGCACAATCGAGGGAGAGGAGCACGGCGTGAGCGCTCCGGCTGGAGGGTGGGTCAGATGCCTCGTCCCGGTTCTCATTCCCGCTATGCGCAGGACAAGGGGCTCACCACCCGCATGGTGATCACCATGTTCCTGATCGGACTGCTCTACGTGGTCTTCGTCGGGGTCCTGCTGGCGCTCCTGCGCGGCTCGTGGCCGCTCATCCTGGTGATCGCGGGAGGTCTCTTCGTCGCGCAGTTCTGGTTCAGCGACCGGATCGCGGCCTTCGGCATGGGTGCCCACGAGGTCACTCCCGAGCAGGCGCCCGAGCTGCACGGCGCCGTGGACCGCATCTGCGCCCTCGCCGACATGCCCAAGCCCCGGGTGGCGATCGCCGACAGCGATGTGCCGAACGCCTTCGCCACCGGCCGCAATGAGAGCACCGCCCTGGTCTGCGCCACCACCGGCCTGCTGCGGCGCCTGGAGCCGGAGGAGCTGGAGGGGGTCCTCGCGCACGAGCTGTCGCATGTCGCCCATCGCGATGTCGCGGTGATGACCATCGCGTCCTTCCTCGGCGTGCTGGCGGGAGTGATGACCCGGGTCGCGCTCTACGGCGGCCTTGGCCGCCACGGCCGTGACAGCGGCACCGCCATCGCGGTGCTCGTGATTCCCCTGGTCAGCGCCGTGGTCTATGTGATCAGCTTCCTGCTCACACGGCTGCTGTCCCGCTACCGCGAGCTGTCGGCCGACCGCGCCGCCGCGCTGCTGACCGGCCGTCCCTCGGCGCTCGCCTCCGCGCTCACCAAGGTGACGGGCCAGATGGCGCGGATCCCCACGCGGGACCTGCGCAAGGCGGAGTCGTTCAACGCGTTCTGGTTCGCGCCCGCCTTCTCCTCCGAGCTGAGCCTGGGCCGGCTGTTCTCCTCCCACCCGACGCTGGAGCAGCGGCTGGACCAGCTGGGCCGGATCTCCGCGCAGCTCGGCCGGCCGTGACCCGCATGCCCCCGTGACCCGTGCGCCGGCGGCCCGTACGCCTGTCACCGGTACGCGCGCCACCCGTACGCCTGTCACCCGTACGCCCGCCACCACGACCGGAGGTGCTTCCCGTGGGACTCCTCGACACCATCCTCGGCCGCAGCAAACCGGTACGCCCCGACCTCGACCGGCTCTTCGGCCTGCCCGGCGCCGCGATCACCCTTGAGGCGGGCGCCGGCTTCGCCCCGACCGGCCTCGGCTCGGTGTGCTTCGCCACCGTGGAGGGCGGCGCCTTCGCGCGCCTTCAGGAGGACGTACGAGAGCTCCTCGACGCGGACACCGGCCGCGGCGGTACACCCGTCGAGTTCAGCCGGGACGCGTACGGCTATACCTGGCTCCTCGCCCGGCATGCCGCCGACGACACGGCGTCGCTGGTCAACGACCTGCACGCCGTCAACACGCTCCTGGAGGAGGCGGGCTTCGGCCCGCAGCTGCTCTGTTCCCTGATGGCCTTCCGGGAAGCCGCGGGCGATCGGGCGCTGGCGCTGGTCTACCTCTACAAGCGCGGCACCTTCTACCCCTTCGCGCCTCTGCCCGGGGCGGCCGAGAAGCGTGACAGTGCGCTGGAACTCCAGGTCAGGTCCCTGCTGGGGGACGACCTCGGCATCGAACCGGAGCTGGGCCGGTGGTTCCCGGTGTGGGGCGCGCCGGGGCTCGGGAAGGAGTGACGGCAAGGAGCGGCGGCAAGGAGCGGCGGCAAGGAGCGGTGAGGGGCGCGGCGGCGGAAAGGGGCGGGAAGGAGGGCCGGGCCCGGGTGTCGGTCCGCCGTCGTCATTCGACTTCCTCGTCGCCGCCTATGCGTACCAACGCGAGGGTGATGTTGTCCGGGCCGCCCGCCTCCATGGCGGCCTTCCACAGCTCGAAGGCGGCCCTGCCGTCGTCGTGCACCCGGAGCACCCGGTCGATCGCGTCGTCGGGAACCGGGTCCGTCAGGCCGTCGCTGCACACCAGGTAGCGATCGCCCGCGGACAGCGCGAAGGCCGAGACGTGGGGCGTGACGCCTCTGAAGTCGTGACTGCCGCCGAGCGTCTGCGTGACGGCCGACGTCGTGCGCTGCCCGGGCCGCGGGGGCGGGCTGTCGTCGACGCTCACCTGGCGCAGGCCGCCCGCAGCGGCCTCGTAGACCTTGCTGTCCCCCACGTTGAAGGCCAGTAGCGCGTCCGCCAGGACGATCGCTCCCGCGACCGTCGTCCCCATGGTGGCGAGCTCCGGTCGGCCCTCCGCGGCCTCGTACACCGCACGATTGCACGCCTCCAGCGCGTCACCGACGGGGCGGGCACCGTCCAGGGTGGGACCGAGCGAGGCGAGCCGGCGTACGACCAGGGCGCTCGCGACCTCACCGGCCGGCTGGCCGCCGAGCCCGTCGGCGACCGCGACGACGAGCGGTCTGCCGAAGGGGAACAGCAGCGTCTGGGGGTTGTCGGTCACCGTCCCGCACAGCGTCCACGGTCCGACGACCAGGCTGTCCTCGTTGTGCTCGCGCAGCAGCCCGGCATGGCTCAGGGCGGTCACAGCTATATACGGCACCTCGATGTCCCGCCTCTCCGCAGCAGGCGCGCCTCCCCGGCCTCCATTGTCACGCGCTGCGGCGCCCTCGGCATGCGGCGTGCGGCCCGCCGGAGCACGCTGGTCCTGAAGCTGCCCGTCCGCCGACCGGCAGCGCGGCCAGGAAAGGACTGCCAGGGATGTTCGCGAGGCTGAGCACCTACCAGGGATCACCGGTTCCCGCCGAGGGGGACGTGACCGCGAATTCGGAGGCGATCGTCGAGCAGGTCCAGGGGGTTCCCGGTTTCCGGGGCGTCTACTACCTCGTCGACCGGGCTTCCGGGAAGGCCATGTCGCTGACCCTGTGGGAGGACGAACAGACCATGCTGGCGAGCGAGGAGAAGGCCTCCCGGATCCGCGAGGAGAGCGCTCAGCGGGAAGGCCAGCGGATCGTCTCGGTCGAACGCTTCGAGGTGGGCTTCAGCAGGCTCAAGCCGTAAGGGTGAGCATCCGCCTCGGTTTAAGAACCCGCTCATATGGAAATTTGCCGGGTGTGCCGCGGTTCCGCATCAGTGCGGAGGGAGACCGAGGCCGCGAGCCTTCGACGGGCGGCCCGCCGCGGCGCACCAGACCGACACCGCCGCCGTCCCCGCATCACAGCGGGGACGGCGGTCGGGTGGCGGCGGCCCCACGGCCGCTCGGCGCTCACATGTTGAGCGCGATGGCGAAGGCCAGGAAGAACAGCGCGCAGACGAGCGCCACGAAGCAGATGATGACGATCGGCCCTTTGGACCAGCCGCGCTTGAGGGGCCGGTACGGGCCCGCGCCGGAGCTGGTGCTCGACTCGGCGGGCGGGGTCTCCCCGGCAGGCACGCCGCCGCCCGGTTCGAGTCCTGGGGTGTTGCGGGGATCCGGGTCGGGGTTGTTCGTCTTCATGTTCAGTCCTCGCCTCTGACGATGTTCCAGTCCCCCGCGGCCTGCGCTCCCGGCCCGTCGTCGGGATCCGGTTCGCTGCCCGGCCGGGTGACGGCCGGTCGGCAGGTTCTCACCCTTTCCTCGGGGGGAATGCGGAGTGTTGTCGGCCGGGTGTCCGCCTGCGTCTGCATGGCCGACACCTCCCCTGCTCGTCGTTCGGTTCGGTTGTTGCCCGTCGGGCGCCTACCCCCTCCCGCCCCGATCAGTCAGGCTGCCGGACCACCCCGCTGCGCCGTCTGCCGTCTGCCGTCCGGGGTCATGGACTTCGTCGAGGGGTCACGACGCGAGCGTGACGACGAGTACGTCCCGGTACGCCGGGTCGGCGGGCTCGACCGGGTGGACGGGCGTCACGCTGTGCAGCGTTCGCCGGTCGTCGCCGAGCAGGAGGGTGCCCGGCTCCGTCATCGTCGTCGTGAGCAGGACTTCTCCCTGCGGATGGAAGACGGCGCTCTGCCCGCCGACGGCATTGCGCCGGCTGATCAGGAGTGAGGAGACGAGGGTGACGCCGTCACGGTGGACGCCTTCGGGGGTGGGCTGTCCCTGGAGTCCGGCCGAGGCGACGACCCGGAAGGGATGCACCTTCACGGTCCACTCGGGCGGATCGTCCAGGCAGGACGCCGCGGCGGCCAGGAGCCGCAGCAGGGAGCGGAACAGCGGGTCGTCGGCGAACTCCGGAGTGAGGGGTTCGAAGTACCGGTCCTCGCCGATGAAGAGCGGGTTGCTGTCTTCGGGCTGGACGAAGGAATCGTGGGGCCGCGGGCGCGTCTCTCCCGAGGGGGTGAGTCCGAAGTGCCCGTAGCGCCGCAGCCTGCTGGCCCCGCCGGAGACGTAGGGGTCGGGCGCCAGCGCGTCCCAGTGCCGGCCGAAGCGGGCCCACTCGTGCGGACTGGCATGGAGCCGTCGCGTGACGGTGGGCGCCGCCATCAGATGGGCGCCCACCGAGGTCAGGGCCGCCCTCGCCTCGTCCAGCGCCGGGTCCGCGGCGGGCCCGTGGGAGAACGAGGACGCGGCTTCAGGGGCGATGCGTCGCACGTGGTTCATGGCTGGCTGCTTCCCTCTCGTCCGGTTTGCATGCCTGGGGCGTGGGTCGCCCATCGGCCGGCTTCCACCGTCCGTCTCCGCGGTGGGCGCCCGTACGGCAGGGCTATTCCGGCTCCGCCGGCGTGCCGCCCTCCGCCTCGATGTCCGCGACGGCCTCGATCTCCGCCTGGATCTCGGCCTCCGACTTCTCCGGCCGCGGTTCCTCGCCTTCCGAGCCCTCGGTACCGCTTTCCGTCCTCTCCACGTGCATGGCCGCCTCCTCGGCCGAGAGGCCGCCCGCGTCGTCCCCCACGTCCCGGGCCAGAACGTCGATGTTCCGTCGCGGATGGGCCTCTCCGACGGCGGCCAGGCGGCCGACCGCGTCCTCGGGCGCCGGCTGCGCCGCGGGCACCTCGTCGGCCTCCGGAGCCTCCTGCGCGAGGCGCTGGTCGAGCGTCTCGCCCGCCTGCTGCTCCTCCGCCGTGGTGCCGTACCGGGTCGCCGCCAGCGGCCGGTCGGGAGGCGAGTAGCCCTCGTCGAGCGTGCGGTCGAGATCAGGTTCGTCCAGCGCGTTCTCCATGTCGGGCTGCCGCTCGGCCGGCTGGTCCGCGTCCTGCGGCCGGTACACATCGTCTCCGTGGGCGTTCACACCGTCGGCCATGGTTCGTCACCTTTCCTGTTCCGCGTGGACCGGTTGCGGGCGTCTTGGGCACGGACGCTGCCGTGGGCGCGGACCTTGATGTCTCCCGTCCTGATCCGCTGGACGGCCGTCCGGCGCAACAACAGCCCCGGCACCAGCCAGCAGAGGGCGAACCAGAGCACGAGGACGCCGTCCAGTACGAGCGCGGCGGGCCCGCTCAGCACCATCCGCAGCACGATCAGCAGTCCGAGCGCCACCATGCCCAGCAGCAGGCACAGGCCGATCGCCGTGAACCGCGCCGCCCAGGCCACCGTCTCGGGCTTAAGCCCGAGGCCGGTCACGAGGCGGTGCACACACACCGGGGCGGTCAGCGCGCCCGTCGCCGCGGCGCCCAGCAGCACGCACGCGACGTACATGTACTGGTCCACCCGGCCGAGCCGTTCGAACCCCGGGGTGAAGGCCGCCGCGAGGAGGAAGGCCAGCAGCAGCTGCACGCCGGTGAGGGTGACCCGTACCTCGTGGAGCAACTCGCACCAGAGGCGGTCGGCCCGCTCGTCGATGCTCTCTCGCCGGTCGCCGGGACCGACACCCCTGGCATTCACGCCGACCTCCGTCCGTCCGCGGCGACTCGTCCGGTCCCCGAACGCCGGTCCCTCCGCATCCGTCTCTCAGAGCCGTACGTCCTCTCAGAGCTGTACGTCGGAGCGCCTACCCCCTTCGGCGCAACTCAGACGACGGCTGCGGATGATCGCTCCGGAAGAGGGCAACCGTCCGGTGTGGGGGCATCAGCCAAGGAGGTAGAACACGGTGAAGCAGCACGCGGAACAGCACACGGAGCGGGGCGCGGGTCCGGACGCGCGGCAGAACGTGAAGCAGGGCGGGCCGGCCGCGGATCCGAGGACCGCGTATCCACAGCCCGACTTCCCGCAGCAGGAGCAGGAGCATCCCGGATGGACCGGGCCGATGGACCCGGTGCCCGATCACGGTGAGGGCTCCTACCGCGGGCACGGGCGGCTCCAGGACCGCAAGACGGTCATCACCGGTGGCGACTCGGGAATCGGCCGGGCGGTCGCCATCGCCTATGCGCGCGAGGGAGCCGACGTGCTCTTCACCCATCTGCCCGAGGAGACCGAGGAGGCCGAGCAGACCACGCGGCTCGTGGAGGAGGCCGGGCGCAAGGCGGTCCCCGTCGCCTGCGACATCCGGGAGGAGGAGCAGTGCCGGGCACTGGTGGACCGGGCCGTGGCCGAGTTCGGCCGCATCGACGTCCTGGTCAACAACGCGGCCTACCAGATGGCGCAGCCGGACGGGATCGCGGCCATCACCACCGAGCAGTTCGACCGCGTGATGCGGACCAACCTGTACGGCATGTTCTGGCTGTCGAAGATGTCCCTTCCGCACATGTCGCCCGGCAGCAGCATCATCAACACCACGTCCGTGCAGGCGTACAAGCCCAGTCCGCCGCTGCTGGACTACGCCATGACCAAGGGTGCGATCGTCACCTTCACCCAGGGACTGGCGCAGATGCTGGCCCAGGAGGGCATCCGGGTCAACGCGGTGGCCCCCGGCCCCGTATGGACCCCGCTGATTCCGGCCACGATGCCCGACGCGGCCGAGTTCGGGAAGCAGTCGCCCCTGGGGCGGCCCGCTCAGCCCGCCGAACTGGCCCCGGCGTACGTCTTCCTCGCCTCCTCCGAGGCCGGTTACCTCACGGCGGAGGTGCTGAACGCGACGGGCGGCACCCCGCTGCCCTGATCGCCCGGAGGTCGGACGGCAGGGCTGCTTCCCCGCGGGGGCGCATTTCCGGGGAGATCGTGGGCAGTCGCCCGCCATGAGCCATCACCCCGACCCCGTAGGGTCCCACTGGATGCAGACCGTCGACTTTCCGGCCCATCCGCCGCTCACGGACCCTGCCGTCGCGGACGTCGCCGTCATCGGCGGCGGCATCGCCGGGCTGAGCACCGCATGGGAGCTCGCCCGCGCCGGCCGCAGCGTGGTCCTTCTGGAGGCGGGGCGGATCGCGGCCGGCGTCACCGGCCACACGACGGGCAAGCTCACCGCCCTGCACACCACCGTGTACGACGGTCTGCGCCGTCGCCGCGGCCCGCAGGCCGCCCGCGAGTACGCGCAGTCCCAGAGCGCGGCCCTGGAGCGGGTCCGCGAGGTCGCCGCCCGGCTCGGGGCCGACTGCGAGCTCGAAAGCCGGTCGGCCTACACGTACTGCGAGGACGCGGACGGTGTCGACGCCCTGCGGGCCGAGGCCGAGGCCGCCCGCGACGCCGGGCTCGACGCCGAGTTCGTCACGGAGACCGGACTGCCGTTCCCGGTGGCGGGCGCCGTACGGGTCGCCGGCCAGGCGCAGTTCCACCCGCGCAAGTACCTGCGCGCGCTGGCGGACGACGTGACCGCGCTGGGCGGCCGTATCCACGAACACTCCCGCGTCACCGACCTCGTGGAGGGGGACCCCTGCCGGATCACCACGGAGGCGGGGGTGACGGTGCTCGCGCGGGACGTCGTGGTCGCCACCCACTACCCGGTCTTCGACCGGGCCATGCTCTTCACCCGCCTCACCCCGCACCGGGACGTCGTGATCGCCGGCCCGCTGCGCGCCGACCGGGATCCCGACGGCATGTACATCACCCGCGAGGGCGGCAAGCGCTCGGTGCGCACCGCGCCGTACGGCGACGACCGCCTGCTCATCCTGACCGGCGAGGCCTTCACTCCCGGTGACGGGGGTGTCGAGGCCCGCTACGAGCGGCTCTCCGAGTGGCTGCACGAACGCTTTCCCGGCGTCCCGGTCACCCATCGCTGGGCCGCGCAGGACAACGCGCCCACCGACACCGTGCCGCTCATCGGCCCCTTCCACGCCGGAAGCAGCCATGTGTACGTCGCCACCGGCTTCTCCGGCTGGGGCATGAGCGGCGGTGTCATGGCGGGGCAGCTGCTCCGCGCCCTCATCGACGGGCCGGCTCCCGCCTGGGCCGAACTGTACGATCCGCGCCGGCTGGGCCCCGTACTGAAGGACGCGCCCGCCTTCCTGAAAGCCCAGCTGCGGACCGGCAAACACCTGGTCGGGGACCGGCTGGAGGCGCTGACCGAGGGAGCCCGGCCGACGGTGGACGAGCTGCCTCCGGGCGGCGGAGCGGTCGTACGGGTCCAGGGGAAGCCGTGCGCCGTCCACCGCGACGACGAGGGACGCCTGCACGCCGTGTCGGCCACCTGCACGCACATGGGCTGCGTGGTCGCCTTCAACGACGCGGAACGCACGTGGGAGTGCCCGTGCCACGGCTCCCGCTTCGGCGTCGACGGCGACGTCCTCCAGGGCCCGGCCCTGCGCCCCTTGGAGCGGCGCGACGTCGAGGACCTGTGAGGCGGTGAAGACCTGTGAGGCGTAGAGGACCTGCGGGGCTAGAGGACCTCTGAGGCCCAGTCGCCCTCTTCCGCGAGGCTCAGTCGCCCTCTTCCGTCGCCCGGACGAGGGCGTCCACGACGCCCTTCAGGCCCCCTTCCGCGGCCCAGGCCCGTTGGCGGTCCGCCCCGCAGCCGCGGGCCGTGAGGCGCCGTACGAGCGACTCCGCCTCGCCCGCGTCTCCGTACCGCTCCAGCGCCGGACGGACGTACTCCACCAGCCGCTCGGCCTGGCGGCGGCCGGAGGCGATCGCGCCGCTCATCGCGTCCACGCCGCTGCCGCTCCAGCCGTCGCGGGCCGCCCGCCAGCACGCTGCGCGCACCAGTTCTCCCGGGACGGGCGGGCCGGGATCACCCCGGCGCACGCGCTCCGACAGTGTCACGACGAGTGCCCGGATCAGCGCGGTGAGCGCGGCGGTGTCCTCGACGGACGGCATGACGTCCATGCAGCGGATCTCGATGGTGGGCAGACGCGGGTTCGGCCGGACGTCCCAGAAGGGCATGCCCGCCTCCAGCATGGCCTCGGAGTCGGCCATGGCGGCGGCGAGCCGCTCGTACCCCTCCAGGGACTCCGCGTACGGCGGCGGGCCCAGGCACGGGAAGCGGCCCCTGATCACGGTCCGCCAGCCGGCGTACCCCGTGTCGCAGGACCGGTGGAACGGCGAGTTGGCGGTCATCGCGATGAGGAGCGGCAGCCAGGGCCGAAGGTGGTTGCCGACGAGCACGGCGGTCTCGCGGTCCGGGAGGTACACGTGGGCGTGGAAGGCGGACACCGCGAAATCGTCGAGCATGGCCCGGTACTGGAGGGCGCCCGCCCGGTAGCGCGGGTGGCCGCCGTGCGCCGGTTCGGCCGCGCCGATCACGGGGGTGCCCCCGGCGCACAGGCGCAGTCCCTGGGCCCGGGCCGCCTCGACGGCGGCGGCGCGCATGGCGACGAGCTCGGCGCGCAGTTCGGCGGTTTCCGTGCACGGCGGTGTCCGGCCTTCGATCTGGTACTCGGTGAACTCACCCGTGAGCATGTCGCCGACGGCGGGCGCCGCTTCCCGCACCACCTGTGTCCCGGCGGGGCGAACGGCCCGGGTGACGGGATCGACGAGGAAGTACTCCTCCTCTACGCCGATGGTGGGAATCGCGGCGGTCGTGGGCCCGGGAGCGGTGCCGTCTGTGGGCGGGCTCATGGCGCCGCGCCCGGGCGGCCTGCGGAACGCTCGGGGCGGCGGGCTGCGGTCCGGGCGACGCGGTGAGCGGGCACGTCGGCCGGGCGCAGGAGGTCGGGGACGGGCCGGCCGTCGGCGTCGGCGGCGTCGGCAGCCGTATCGGGGTCGGCCTCGGTCTCGGCGGGGAAGGCGTCGCCGTCACGAGCGACGCCGCGAGCGGTGCGCCGTACGAAGACGTCCGTGTGGGACTGCGCGCCTGACTCCGGGCGGCTCATGGAATACCTCCCTCTCCCCGTCTCTTCCCCCTACCTTCCGCTGCCCCGCATGCCCGCGCCTAATCGACGGTGATCGCATGCCTGACCGCCGCGCGGGTGGCCGCGCGCAGGACGGCCCGGGACCGGACGGTGGCCCGGTCGGGCGGTTGCCCGCGTGCCCTCGGGGTAGCCGCCCGATGAGTGACCGGCCGGGCGCTCGGTCGCGGGACGAAAGGCCGGCACACGCCCGAGCGCTCCTTCCCACTTTCCTTTCTCGTGCTTCTTCGGGAGGCGGTTTCATGATCCAGGTGTCCATACCGCTGATCCCCGCGGCCGATGGCGGTCTGTTGATACCCGCCGACCATGTCACTGCCCTGCTGCGCCGCCTCGCGGGCGACTGGGTGCACTCGACCGACTCCGGAGAGATGCGTGCCGACCCTCAGACCGTCGTGGACCTGGCCGGCGTACTGACGGAACTCGCCGACCAGATCGACGTCGAGTGCATCGGATTCGCGTCCACCCCGGAAGAGGAGCTGTGAACGGGCGGAACGGGCGGCGGCCGCTCTCGGCCGACCGAATCCACGGCGGCGAGTAGGGTGGGAAGGGTTCCCGTGACGCGTGAGGCGGATGGGGTTGGCTGTCGTGTCGACATCAAGTCACGAAGCGTTCGGCGCACCATGCTGGGTCAGCCTGATGACCCGCGACCTCGGCGCGGCCCAGGAGTTCTACCACGCGGTACTGGGCTGGGAATTCCGTCCCGCCCGCCTCGGGGACGCCTTCTCCGTCGGCTTCAGTGGCGGGGTCCCGGTGGCCGGTATCGGGGCCCTGGCCAGGGCGCTGTCGGTCCCGGTGGCCTGGCTGCCGTACTTCGCCGTCGACGACGCCGACGTCACCGCGGCACGCATCCTCGAACGCAGTGGAACCGTCGCCGTCGGCCCCCTGTCCTTCGGCACCGGCCGGGCGGCACTCGCCGCCGACCGCGACGGGGCGGTCTTCGGAATCTGGCAGGGCGGGGCCATCCCGGACTGGGGCATGGGCGACGGCGACGACGCGCCGGCCTGGCTCGAACTGCGCACCAGAGACGCCTTCGACGCCGCCATCTTCTACGGCGAAGTCCTCCAGTGGGCGTGCGACCAGCCCGGCTGCTGCGAGGTCGCCTACGAGGAGGAGAACAACCACATCCTCCTGCGCCACGGGACCCATACGGTGGCCCGCCTGCACGGCGGCGCGTTCGCGGAGGCCCCCGACCCGCACGTCCGCCCGCGCTGGCACGTCCACTTCCGGGTCCCCGATCTGGAGGCCGCCGTGGAGACGGCCACCGCACGCGGCGGCCAGGCCCTGGCCGGCACGGAATCCGATCCCCCCGGTCGCGGGATCATCCTGCGGGATCCCCACGGCGCGCTCTTCGGCATCGCCGCCGCGGCCGAGCCCGACGCCGGGACCACCGGCGTCCAGGCCCCGTAGGGTCTTTGAGACCCCGGTCCGCATGGCACAAGATCCCGTAGACCATGTGGCGGTGACCATTGCGGCGTCCGCCGCGCAGCCCGGCCGCAGGCGGCTACGGCTCCAGCCGCACCCGCCCCGCGGGCGTCGGATGACCGCGCCCCCTGCCCGGCCCCATGACCGGACGGGAAGACGGTCGCGAGAGCCCGCCGGACCAGTCCTCAGGGGGCAACGGGCAGTCGGCGCTTGTGCTCGGTGAGGCGGTAGCGGCGGACGATCGTCTCGAAGGCCCGCTCGGCCACCGGCTTGCCCTCCAGGAAGTCGTCGATGTCGTCGTAGGTGACCCCGAGGGCGTCCTCGTCGGCCTTGCCCGGGTCGAGGGTCTCCAGGTCGGCCGTCGGGGTCTTCCACACCAGCCCGGCGGGCGCGCCCAACGCGTCGGCGACGGCCCGCACCCGGCGCTTGGTCAGGCCGGTCAGCGGGACCAGGTCGGCGGCGCCGTCGCCGAACTTGGTGAAGAAGCCGGAGACCGCCTCCGCGGCGTGGTCGGTGCCGACGACCAGGCCGTCGTGCGCGCCGGCCACCGCGTACTGGGCGATCATGCGCTGCCGGGCCTTGATGTTGCCGTGTACGAAGTCCTGGTGGCGGGCGTCGCGGAAGCTGACGCCGGCGGCCAGCGAGGCCTCGAGCGCGGCGTCGCTCGCGGGCTTGATGTCCACGGTCAGCACGTGGTCGGCCTGGATGAAGGAGAGCGCGAGCTGGGCGTCGTGCTCGTCGGCCTGGACCCCGTAGGGCAGCCGCATCGCGTAGAACCGCGCCTCGTGGCCGGCGGCCCGGGCGCGCTCGACGGCGAGCTGGCACAGCCGGCCGGTGGTGGTGGAGTCGACGCCGCCGCTGATGCCGAGCACGAGGGAGCGCAGACCCGTGGAGGTCAGCCGCTCGGCGAGAAAGGCCACCCGGCCTTGGATCTCCCGCTCGGCCTCGAAGGTCTCGGCGACCTGGAGTTCCCGGGCGATCTCCTGCTGCAGGGCGATGGACGCCGGCTCGCTCACGTCTGCTCCTTGTTCCGGTTCACGATGTGCTGTCACGCCACCCTACCCAGAGGTGTCCGGCGGATCGGGGCCGGACAGCCCGGCCCGGCCGGCGGCCGTGCGTCCCCCGGGCCGGGGGCTCAGCCGGTTTCGCGCAGCTCGTCCACCGCGCCCTTGGACAGCTCGACGCGGATGAGGGCGGCCGCCAGTCTCGGCAGGTCATCGGCGGGGACGAGCCCGGCCAGGCGCTCGGGCGT
This sequence comes from Streptomyces sp. NPDC003038, assembly GCF_040611115.1. Taxonomy (NCBI): domain Bacteria; kingdom Bacillati; phylum Actinomycetota; class Actinomycetes; order Kitasatosporales; family Streptomycetaceae; genus Streptomyces; species Streptomyces sp. NPDC003038. The sequence goes on along the minus strand of NZ_JBEXNN010000002.1, from coordinate 27,849 downwards.
CTTCGGCAGTCCCAGTTCGTCCGCCCCCTGCCGGGCCCGGCGGTCGAACGCCGGGCGCAGCTCGGGCCACAGTCCCTGCGCCTCCCGGCAGAAGATGTCCGCGCCGACGGGACCGATCCTGGGGATCTCCCGCAACAGCTCGCGCGTCCGGCCGGGATCCCGGCCGGCCTCCTCACGCAGCCGCCGCAGGTCTCCTCGATACCGGTCGAGGAGGAACTCGGCCCCGTCCCCGAGCGCCGTCGCCGTGCTCTCGTCGTAGCGGCGGTAGTGTGCGCGGCCGAGGGCGTCCACCCGGTCCTGCCAGGAGGACGCGGCCATGGCGCGAGGCGTGCGCAGCCCGGCCGTGAAGAGCTCACGGGCCGCGGCCACGGCGATGTCCGCCTTGATGCGTACGGCGAACAGCGCGCACAGGGTCACCAGCTGGTAGAGCGGCGCGGGCGTGTTCCGCAGCCGGATGCCGGCTTCCTCGGCGTACGTCTGTCCGTACTGCTCCAGCAGGCGTCGGGTCGTCGCTCCCTGGGACACGGCGCAGTCTCCTTTTCGGCCTCCGGTCACCGCCCGGCCCCTCCCTCCCCACGCGGCTGCCCCGCCTCCGGCGGGCGCATGCGCTCAGGGCGGGTGCGGGACCGGGCGGGCCGTTCGGCTACTCCCCCGTGCTTGCCGGTCCGAACGGCCTCAGCCGTACCGTCACCGTCAGAGGGCTATCCGCACTCCGTACGTCCGCAGCCAGTCGTCCAGCTGGAGCGTGGTTTCCAGCGCCGCCCGGCTCATCCCGTGCTCCAGGGCCGCGGCTCCCTGCCGTGCCACCGCCTGCTTGAGCCGGGCCGAGAACAGCGGGGCGAGCGGGCTCTGATCCGTCCGGACGACATCCGCCAGCCGTTCGCGGAGCACCCGGTTGTAGGCGGCGTCCCGGATGGAGGGATAGGGGGTCTTGATCCGCTGGGCCACCGCCGCGGGGAGGAGGTCCCGCATGGCCGCGCGCAGCAGGCTCTTCTCCCTGCCGTCGAAGCTCTTCATGGCCCAGGGGACGTTGAAGGTGTACTCGACGAGCCTGTGGTCCGCGAAGGGAACCCTGACTTCGAGCCCGCATGCCATGCTCATCCGGTCCTTGCGGTCGAAGAGCACCTGGGCGTGGCGGGTGAGCGCCAGATAGGTGACCTCCCGGTAGCGCGCCTCGGCCGGGTCGCCGATGTGCTCGGGCGCGGCGATCTCGGCGACGGCGGAGCTGTGGCAGTCGCGCTCGTAGGTGGCCAGGTCGAGCTTGGCCAGCAGATCGGGCTCGAAGACGACCTCGTTGCCCTGGTAGTTGTGCCGGCCTTCGTGCACCCACGGGAACGTGCTGGAGAAGACCGCGTCGGGGTCGCGCTGCCAGCGGTATCCGCCGAAGACCTCGTCACCGCATTCCCCGGAGAGGGCGACGGTGGAGTGACGGCGCACGAGGCCGAAGAGCTGATGCAGTGAGGCGTGCTCGTCGCCCTTGGCGAGGGGCAGGTCGTAGGCGGCGAGGACGGAGGCCCGCAGTGCCGGGTCGAGCAGGTCCGGCGCGTGCAGGGGCAGTTCGCTGTGGTCCGAGCGGACGTGCTCCGCCAGCAGCCGGGCGTAGAGGTGGTCGTCGTTGCCCCGCGTGCCGGGCTCGTGGCGCGGATCGCTGTCGGTGACCGAGCAGGAGCGGATCCGTCCCGGCCCCTGGGTACGGGACACCTGCGCGGCGAGCGCGGTGAGAGAGCTGGAGTCCAGGCCGCCGGAGAGCAGGGTGCACAGCGGCACGTCGGCCACCATCTGCCGGCTGACGACGGATTCGAGCATGTCGCGGACGGTGCTGATGGTCTGCTGGAGCGTGTCGGTGTGTTCCCCGACCCGCAGTCCCCAGTAACGCTCCTCGACCGCGCCCGACCTGGTCACACGCACGGTGCAGCCCGGCGGGACCTCGCGCATGCCCCGGAACATCGCGTGTCCGGGCACCTTGGCGACCGAGAGGATGTCGCGGAGCCCGTCGGCGTCCACCACGGCCGAGAAATCCGGATGCGCGAGGATCGCCTTCGGTTCGGAGCCGAAGAGCACTCCGGTGGGGGTCGGCGCGTAGTAGAGCGGCTTGACGCCCATGCGGTCCCGGACCAGGAGCAGTTCCTCCCCGCGTGTGTCCCAGACGGCGAACGCGTAGATCCCCTCGATGCGCGTGACGAAGTCGGACCCCCACTCCAGGTAGGCGCGCAGGACCACCTCGGTGTCGCTCCGGGTCTTGAACTCGTGTCCCATGGACCGGAGTTCGGCGCGCAGCTCCTGGAAGTTGTAGGTTTCGCCGCTGTACGTGAGGACGGCACGGGGGTCGGTGCCGTCCTCGGCCGTCATGGGCTGGCAGCCGCCTTCGAGGTCGATGACGGACAGCCGCCGGTGTCCCAGCGCGACGTGTTCCGCCATCCAGAGGCCTTCGGCGTCCGGGCCGCGCCGGGCCATTGTGGTCGTCATCGCCCGCGCGATGTCCTGTTCTCGTGCCACGTCACGTGAGAAGTCGACCCAGCCGGCGATACCGCACATGGAATTACTCCTTAGAGGAAGAGCTGGTGAGGGCCGGAAGTGCCCGGAGGGGTCCGGCCTTTCCGCCGGGCCGCTCGGCCCACGGGCCGAGCAGCGCGGTGGCGGGCAGGGTGGTCACGAGCAGGGAGGAGGGCAGGCCGTCCTTGAACCGAGTCAGACGGCCGGGTGTGAAGTCTTCCGGCGCCTGGCGGGCGGCTCGCTCCAGCAGGGCGGGGGCCGCCCCGATGTCGGGGTCGAGGCCCGTCCAGCGGACCACGAGCAGGTGTTTCGGCTCCCCGGAGGGCTCCGGCAGCGCGCCGATCCTCGGAGTGTGCCAACGGGGGTGTGCGTCGAGCACGACGACGGGGAAGATGCTGCCCAGTCCGTAGTGGGCGGCCTGCACGACCGGTCGTGTCATGTCGTCCCTCTCTGTCCGTCCGGTGCCCGGCCCTACAGGCGTTCGACGTGGGGCTGCGGGCGGGCGGACCCGCGGGTGTCGAGCAGCAGGCGGGCGTGGTGCTCGATCAGGTCGATGTCGTAGGAGCGGTGGTGCTGGAGCAAGATCGTCACGTCCGCCCGCTCCAGGGCCCGGGGCAGTTCGGCCTCGGCGGCGGGTACGGGGATCGCGTCGACTTCCCAGGCCGGCACGTGGGGGTCGTGGAACGACACGTGGGCGCCGAGTGCGCGCAGCCGCCTCACGACGTGGCGGGCGGTCGTCTCGCGCTGGTCGGCGATGTCGGCCTTGTACGTGACGCCCAGCAGCAGTACGTGCGCCCCGCCGAGCGTCTTTCCGGCTCGGTCGAGGAGCTGCTGCGCGCGCTCGACCACGTACCGGGGCATCCGCGTGTTGATCTCCTGGGCGAGTTCCACCATCCGGAACGGGTAGCCCAGGGTGCGGACCTTGTGGGCCAGGTAGTTCGGGTCGATGGGGATGCAGTGGCCGCCGACGCCCGGTCCGGGGCGGAAGGCCTGGAAGCCGAACGGCTTGGTGGCGGCGCAGGAGATCGCGTCCCACAGGTCGATCCCGAGCTCGTGGCAGAACACCGCCATCTCGTTGACCAGGGCGATGTTGACGTGTCGGTACGTGTTCTCGATGAGCTTGGCCATCTCGGCCTCGCGGGTGCCCGCGGCCTGGACGACCTCGTCGACGAACTTGCCGTAGAAGGCGGCCGCGGCGGCGGTGCAGTCGGGGGTGTAACCGCCCACGACCTTCGGGGTGTTCCGGATTCCGTAGTGCCTGTTGCCCGGGTCGACCCGCTCCGGGGAGAAGGCCAGGTGGAAGTCGACCCCGGCGGTCAGGCCCGAGCGTTCCAGGATCGGGCGGACCACCTCGTCGGTGGTTCCCGGGTACGTGGTCGACTCCAGCACCACCAGCGTCCCGGGCCGCAGGTTCCGGCTCACCACGGCGCACGCGTCCTCCACCATGGCCAGGTCCGGCCCGCCGTGGGGGGACAGCGGTGTCGGCACGCAGATCACCACCGCCGCGGTGTCCGCGATCACCTGCTCGTCGGTGGTCGCGGTGAAGCCCGCCGCAAGCATGGCCAGGACCGCGTCGTCGTCTATGTCGTCGATGTGGGAGGTGCCTTCGCCCAGCCGCGCCACCGTCTTCGCGTCGCGGTCCAGGCCCGTGACGGCCATTCCGGAACGGCACGCCTCCCGGGCGAGCGGCAGTCCGACGTACCCCAGGCCTATGACGACCAGGTCAGTGCGCACGATGGTCCCTTTCTGGTGCGGAAGATGGTGGGGGAGGTGAGAGGTGGCGTGATGCGTTCGGGTGGGTCGGCGGGTCGTCCGCGCGATCGCTCAGGCACGGCGGGCCCGCCCGGCGAGCAGGACGACCAGGAGGCTCGGGACGAGGAGGAGCACGAAGGCGGCCGCGTAGCCGGTCAGGTCGGACGCGCCGATCGCCAGGCAGGTGTTGAGCACGGCGGCGGCGAGGCCGAGGACCGCGATCTGGCCGAGGTTCTGGTTGGTCTGCATCGCGCTGCTGGCATGGCCCTGCCGGCCGGGCGGGCTGTGCGAGAGCGACAGCACGGTGAGGGACGGGTCCAGCAGGCCCATGCCGACGGCCGCCACGAGCATGGCCGCGGCCGCGGTGAGCGCCGGCACCCCGGGCAGCGTCCCGACCACGGCGATCACCACGGCCGCCGACTGCACCAGCGCGCCGACGACGACCAGCCGGTGCCGGGGCCAGTTCTCCAGCAGCCGCCCCTGCACCCAGGAGGCGCCCGCCCACACCACGGCGGCGCCGGTGAACGCGAAGCCGATCATCACCGCGGGCACGTGCCGTTCGGTGATCAGCATCAGCGGTACGAACGCTTCCAGCGTGAAGAACACCCCTGAGCCCAGGCCGCGCAGCAACACCGTGGTCGGCAGGCCGCGAGCGGCCCGCCAGGTGCCCACGGGCAGCAGCCTCGGCGCGAAGGTCACGAGGAGACCCAGTCCCACCGCCACGAACAGCAGGTGGCGCAGGTCCCGGCCCGACACGCCGTACTGCCCCAGCGCCGCGCCCAGGCTGACCGTCGCGGCGATCAGCAGCGCCGGGCGCGGCGGCCGCTCGTCCGACGGGGCGGCGGTCCCCGGCCAGGAACGGCCTCGCAGCACGACCACCAGCGCGAGCGCCGGCAGCAAGGTCAGGGCTGCCAGGCCGTAAAACACCGCCCGCCAGGACCACCACTCGGTCACCAGCCCGGCCAGCGGGGGCCCCGCCAGTGACGGGATGATCCAGGACGTGCTCATCAGGGCCAGCGCACGGGGCCGCAGACGGTCCGGGTACGCCTGGCCGATGGCGGTGTTGACCGACACGGCGACCATGCCCGCGGCCAGTCCGTCCAGGAAGCGCCCGCCCGCGAGCTGCCAGATCGAGGTGCTCGTGGCCGAGACCAGGAGGGTGACCACCGTCAGCGCCATGCCCGCCGCCAGCGGCCCGCGCGCCCCGGAACGGTCCGCCCAGTGGCCGCCGAGGACCCCGCCCAGCAGGCTCGCCGACACGAAGCAGCCCGCCACCAGGGGGAAGAGGGCCACTCCGTCCAGGTCCCGGGCCGCCGTCGGCAAGGTGGGCACCACGGCCAGGGCGGCGAACCCGGTCAGGAACATCACCGCGGCGAAGCTGCACGTGGCGGCCCCGTACTTCCGGGAGAAGAGCCCGTCCTTGGGGGTCCCGGGCGGCGCGAGCGTCTGGTCAGGCATCGCTGCCCAGCTGCGGGAGCCCGGTGATCGCGTCATGGGTGTCGCAGGCCAGCCACTGCGCGAGGGCTCTCATGCCCTGGAGCAGCGGCGCCGATGCCCGCCAGTGCAACTCGGCCGCGATCAGGTCGGTCGCCATGACCGGCTGCCGCGCGCCGGGCTCAGGCAGCCGCTCCCAGGGGGTACGGCGTGCGATGTGCGCGACCAGTTCGGCCAGCTCCTCCTCCGTGTAGTCCTCGGAGGCGACGTTGAAGACCGGCCGCAGGGGCGGCGCCGAGAGGACGGCGCCGATGGCCCCCGCGAGGTCCCGGTAATCCACCACCTGGTGCCGGCGGCTGTGGTCCAGGGGCAGGGGACGCCGCGTCCACGCCAGGTGCATCCAGTGCGCGGCCGTGCCCGCTGTGCCCACCGCCCCCGCCGCCCCTGTCGTGCCCGCCGCGTCTGCCGTGCCCTCGACGAGGACGCCCGGCCCCACCGGCTCGGCCGGCCGCAGGATCTGAACCGCCGTTGCGCTCTCCGCACCCCAGCGGCGGCACTGTTCCTCCTCCAGCCACCACTCCAGGGCCTCGGGGTCGCTCGGCGGCCCCGTCACCGAGGTCTCCGTCACGACCGGCTCGGCGCTGCCTCGGTAGAGCGCCGCGGAACCGACGTACAGGAGACGCTCGACGTGCGCCTTCTCGGCTGCCGACAGCACCTGCGACAGCGCGCCCGGCCCGGCCGCGGGGGAACCGAGGTGCACGACATACGCGGCGCCGTCCAGGAGCGCGGCCTCGACCGGCCCCTCCACATGAGCGGCCTGGTAGCCCAGGTCGCCGAGCAGGCCCGCCAGCTGTCGGCCGAAGGCGCTGTGGCCACCGGTGACGGCCACGCGGGGGCCGGGCGCGGCGTCCGCGCCGGAGCGTTCGGCCGTGCGCCCTTCCTCGAAGGCGGCGAGGGCCAGCTCCCGCACCGGCGGGATAAACTCGCCCAGTTCCTCGGCGGTGTAGTCCTCACAGAGGCCGCCGGGCCCCAGCGAGTCCATCACGGCGCGCGCCACCTCCGCCGGCGGCGGCTCGGTCGTGACGGCGGCCACGACCACGCCCATGGCGAACCCCGTCTCCCATACCGCCCGCGCCACGTGCCCGGGCAGCGGCGAGGGCGGGGCCGCCGCGAAGGCGTCGCGGCACCGCTCCGCCCATCCGAGGCGCCGCAGGTAGCGTTCGGTCTCGACGTACTCCCACCGCGCGTCCACGTGGTGGCGCAGCGCCGTCCGCGCGTCGCCGTACTGGTAGAAGGGGACGACCGCGAACTGCGCGCAGTCGTAGGTGGTGGGCTCCGTCGCCCGGGTGGTGAAGAACGCCGCCTGCCGCCAGCCGTGGGTGCTGTTGCCGGCGATGCTGGGCACCTCGCTGTGGTCCACCGTGCTGGGAACGCAGACGCGGATCGGAACCCGGAGCGAGTTCAGGTAGCGCTGCATCACCACGTCGTAGGGCCAGCCGTGTCCGTGCTCCGCCGCGTAGCCGGCATAGCCCTTGGCGACGTGGGCCGGCAGCATCAGCGCAAGGCACGGCGCGTGCTCCTCGACGGCGTACGTCCACTGCTCACCGGCCAGCGCCGCCAGGCGCGTCGCCGCCCCGGTGCGTCCCTCCCAGCCCGTGTAGAAGGCCACGGCCTCGTCGGGGACGGCTGCCGCGACCTGTTCGGCGTAGCGGAAGAAGCCCTCGGCCAGCACCACGTCGTCCTGGAGCACCAGGTGGTGGGTGGCGTCCGGGTCCACACACTGCCAGGCGAGCGCCGCGGAGCGCAGCGCCGTCGGCGGTCCGTCGGGTTCCGGGTCGGTCACCACGCGTATCCGGCCGACCGTGTCCGCGCCCGCGAGGAGCCGGGCAGCGTCGATGCGTCTGGGATGCGTCATCACCGCACCGCTCAACCGCACCGGATCTCGGGTGATGTCCGTGGGGGTCTGGGAATTCATTGCGATACCTCGCAGAAATGGACGGTACATTGCGGGAGCGTGAAAAGGAGTCATCGCGCAGAAGTCGCCGACGGCACGACGGAATCGGCAGCGGACGCGAAAGTACCCGTGCCGACGCACACGCGGTGGCGCCCGCGTCCGGCGGCTTACAGAAGGAGTCGCGGCGCACCCGTGGAGAATTCCACCTGGCCGCGCGAGGACGTAACACCGACGCCGTCCCGGCGTCCGTGAACGGCGGAACACACCCATGGACGGGGCGACGGACGAGGCTTACCCACGGGAAAGTGGAACACTGCCGGGCGGAGGGGTCATGGCATTCACTTCCGCTCAGGCGCCGGACTCCTTCGCACCCCGGTTGCGTACCTGGCGCTCGTTCTTCTCCAGGCCGTGGTCCATGCCCTGATCCCGCTCGACCCTGATCATCTCGGCGGGCCGGTAATTGAGGATGTACGCACGTCGATTGCGGTCCGAGGTGTTGCCGCGGGAGGCGTGTACGGTCCCGCCGGCGTGCGCCACCGCTTCCCCGGGCGACAGGGGCACCGCGGTGGCGCCGGGCTCGTTCTCCGAGCAGTCGCATTCGATGTTGCGGCCGTCGCTGGTCGGGCGGTGGGGGCGCAGAGGCTCTCGATGAGAACCCCGGATGTACCACATGCACCCGTTGTCCAGGGTCGCTTCGTCCAGTGCCACCCAGATCGAGACCGCGCGCGTGTCGGGCAGGTCGACCCAGTAGGCGGCGTCCTGGTGCCAGGGCGTCGGTACGCCGGTGCCCGGCGCCTTGTGGATCATCATGTCGAAATCCAGCATGGCGTCGTCGCCGATCAGCTCCCGGGCCACCGCCAGAGCACGGGAATGCAACGGCAGCTCCCTCAGCGGGGGGTGGAGCGCCGACGGCCACATGATCTGAGTGATGTTCTCGCGGACGCCTTCCCGGCGCGGAACGTGGGAGCCGAGGTCGGAGCGCTTGTCCCCGCTGGCGATCTCGCCGCTGAGGAGCCTGTCGTAGATCTCACGATAGGTCTGGACCTCTTCCGGGGAGAGGAGCGGTCCGATCGAAGCGAACCCGTCCTGCCGGAATGCCTGGGTGCGTAAGAGAGCGGCGTTCACTGTCATGACGGTGGAACCTTTCCTTAAGTCGCGCTGGCATCGGGTCTTCTGCGGCAAGGTCAGTAGCCCGGGTCGCAATGTCGCGTCACCCAAAGGCGGATTCGAAGGGGAAAAGGCGCCGGGAATCTGGAGCCCCGTCAGATTGTCGGGCTGCTCATTCGCACCCGTCGGCAACGACTACCGGCCGGCCAATCCGTCCCTGTCGCATCGGCAACCTATGGGACGACTTCCGGACGGTCAAGCGCATTGAGCCGGGGTCGCCGGGCAGAGAATGCGGCAATCCGCAGGACGTTGGACGGTTTGGCCGGATGCCGCGCACAGAGCGGCGATTTCAAGTCGCCTTTTTCTCGTCGGAAATTATTGAAAGGTTCGTGCTAAAATCCGGGTTCCCGAAGGGTGACCCTGTCTCACCAGCGATCTTTCGCCGGCCGGTCACACCGTCGCTATCAGGCCGCTCCCAAACGTGATGTCGGCCACGGATGATCTTTGCCGCCTGCTGATCGCACCATGGCCTCCTCACCCCCCTTCACCACGTCTTGGAGGCCTGCATGACAGGCGTCGGAACCGTCTCGCCCGAAGGCCTCGCGGTCCAGGTGGCACACCGTCACAACCCTTACGCCTACATGCTCACCGGCGAGCAACTCGACGTCCTGCTCCTGGACGTGGGGCTGCGGCGCGCCGCGAGCATCTGGCTGAACCACACCACCGACGAGCAGCACGCACCGCGCGGCGCCTACCCCCGGCCCCTGATGGGCTTCGTGCTGATGGACGCCACCGCGGACCCCTGGATCCCCCACGAGGAAGCGGTCCTCGGCGTGATCGCCATCGGGGACCGCGGCCACGCCTGCCTGCCGAACGCGGCCGCCAAGGCCGCCGCCCACCGCCGGCTCGGCCGCAACAACGGCGAGGCCGTACACGTCGATCCGCACCTCCTCGGCACCGGCGGTTTCCGCTACGGCCACTCCGCGGAGGTCCGTGGCCAGATCGTCGGAGCCAGCTCACAGAGCACCGACCAGGACCTCTACGAAGCGGCCCGGCTGGCAGCCGATTTCGTCGACGCCGTGAACGGCCGGCACCACACCTGGGAGCGGCAGCGCGGCCCGGGCGACTGGGCCTCGCCCGACGACGAACCGGCCCTCGCCTACCGCACCATGACGGACTGGTTCCAGCCTCACCGGCCGTCCGTCGGCTCCCCCACCTGACGATTCATCAGGCCTGCTGTCCCGGACCCTTGACTCTGTCGGCGGCACTCGCGATTCTCGTCGCACCGTTTGCGCGGAACATGCCGATTCCCCTCGCTGGGGCGGCTGTCTCCCGCGACGGCCCGGGACTCTCGACCGCGCCATCCGCCGACCGAAGACGTGAGTGATGACCATGACTCGACACCCGCACCGCGGGCCCAGGCGCAGTCCCCTCACGGTGCTGTCGCTGCTGCTGGCCGTGGTGGCCGTGGTGCTCGGCCCCACGCCCGCTTCCTCGGCCGCCGACCCGGGCTGGTGGAACCCGACCGCGAGGCCCGCCCCCGACTCCGAGATCAACGTGACGGGTGAGCCCTTCAAGGGAACCGACGCCCAGGGGCGCGTGCGCGGTTTCGTCGACGCCCACGACCACCTCATGTCGAACGAGGGTTTCGGCGGCCGGCTCATCTGCGGCAAGCCGTTCTCCGAGCAGGGGATCGCCGACGCGCTCAAGGACTGCCCCGAGCACTATCCCGACGGCTCCCTCGCGATCTTCGACTTCATCACCAAGGGCGGTGACGGCAAGCACGACCCGGACGGCTGGCCCACGTTCAAGGACTGGCCCGCCCACGACTCGCTGACCCACCAGCAGAACTACTACGCCTGGGTCGAACGGGCCTGGCGCGGCGGTCAGCGCGTCCTCGTCAACGACCTCGTCACCAACGGCGTCATCTGCTCGGTCTACTTCTTCAAGGACCGCGGCTGCGACGAGATGACCGCCATCCGCCTGGAGGCGCGAAAGACGTACGACATGCAGGCCTACATCGACACGATGTACGGCGGGCCGGGCAAGGGCTGGTTCAGGATCGTCACCGACTCCGCGCAGGCCCGCGACGTCATCGAGCAGGGCAAGCTGGCCGTCGTGCTGGGAGTCGAGACCTCCGAGCCGTTCGGCTGCAAGCAGATCCTCGACATCGCCCAGTGCGGCAAGGACGACATCGACCGCGGCCTGGACGAGCTGCACCAGCTCGGCGTCCGCAGCATGTTCCTGTGCCACAAGTTCGACAACGCCCTGTGCGGGGTCCGGTTCGACTCGGGCGCCCTCGGTACGGCGATCAACGTGGGCCAGTTCCTGTCGACCGGTACCTTCTGGAAGACGGAGAAGTGCACCGGCCCGCAGCACGACAACCCCATCGGGGTCGCTGCGGCGCCCTCCGCGGAGAAGCGACTCCCGGCGGGCGTGACGGTCCCCTCGTACGCGGCGGACGCGCGGTGCAACACCCGCGGCCTCACCGAGCTCGGCGAATACGCCCTGAGGGGCATGATGGAACGCAAGATGATGCTGGAGATCGACCACATGAGCGTCAAGGCCGCCGGGCGGGCCTTCGACATCCTGGAGTCCGAGTCGTACCCGGGCGTGATCTCCTCGCACAGCTGGATGGACCTCGACTGGACCGAGCGGGTCTACCGCCTCGGCGGTTTCGTCGCCCAGTACATGAACGGCGCCGAGGCGTTCAGCGCGGAGGCCGAGCGCACGGACGCGCTGCGCGAGAAGTACGACGTCGGCTACGGCTACGGAACGGACATGAACGGTGTCGGCGGCTGGCCGGCCCCACGCGGCGCGGACACCCCGAACCCGGTGCGCTATCCCTTCCGCAGCGCCGACGGCGGCGCCCTCATCGACAAACAGACCACCGGCCGGCGCACCTGGGACCTCAACACCGACGGCGCCGCGCACTACGGCCTGGTCCCCGACTGGATCGAGGACGTACGGCTCGTCGGTGGCCAGGACGTGGTGGACGACCTCTTCCGGGGCGCCGAGTCCTATCTGAAGACCTGGGGCACCTCGGAGCGGCACAAGGCCGGAGTGAACCTCGCCGCGGGTGCCCCGGCCTCCGCCAGCTCCTCGGAGTGGAACCCGTTCACGAGTTACGCGCCCGGCCGGGCCGTGGACGGCGACCGGGGCACCCGCTGGGCGAGCGACTGGAGCGACGGCCAGTGGCTTCAGCTCGACCTGGGGGGCACACGCCTGGTCCAGCGCGTCACCCTCGACTGGGAGGGCGCCTACGGAAAGGCGTACCGCGTCGAGCTCTCCACCGACGGCACGAACTGGCAGCCCGTATGGTCGACGGCCTCCGGTGACGGCGGCCTGGACACGGCGCGGTTCCCCGCCACCTCGGCGCGCCACGTGCGGATCCACGGGCTGCAACGCGGCACCCAGTGGGGTTACTCGCTGCGCGAGGTCGGCGTCTACGGCGGCTGACGAAGCCGGCCCCCGCGGCCGTCACCGCCCCGGACAGAGGGGCTCCGCCGGTACGTGCACCGGCAGGCTCCCCCTCTCCTCGGCGGTGAACTCCCGATGGCCGATGACGGCGCACAGTGCGCGCTGCCACAGGGCGGGGTCGAGGCGCAGGGGGCCGCCGTCGCCCTTCGGACCGATGTAGATCAAGGTCTGGCCGTCGGCCGAGAAGTCCACGAACTGATAAGGCCTCTCCGCGGAGCCGAAGGTGCCCTCGGCAAGGCCGAAGTCGTAGGAGTCCAGATAGGCCCGGGTACCGATCCGGTACTTCCGTACGGTGCTGTTGGCCGCCACCTGGAAGAGGCCTTCGCCGTCGAGGAAGCGTGCGGCGCCCTTCGTGTCGGCGTGGTCGATCAGGCTGCGCAGGGGTCCGAGCTCTTTGCGCAGCGGGTGGCGTCGCCACAGCTCGGCGATCCCACCACTGCGGATCAGCGCGAAATAGCGGCCGCTGGGGTCGAAGTGGAGGGCGACGCCGTCCTCCGGCACCTTCATCGTCGTCACCGTGCGTCCCGTGCCGACGTCCACGACACGGACGAGGGATGCGCCCCAGACGAGCACGGCCACCTGGTTCGCCACCGGGTAGGGCACGACAGTCGTGACCGGCGCCTTCTCGCCGCGGCTCTCGGGAAGGAAGACCTTGGCGTCGAAGTGCGCGAGCTGCTGGCCCGTGCGCACGTCCCATTGCTGTACCTGCGTGCCCGCGACGGTCACCAGGTTCCCGCTCCGGTCGAAGAAGGAGGTGAACTCCTCGTCGGACGGCGGCATGGCGGTGGTGACCCGCGCCGTCTGCCGCAGGGTCGAGACCTCGCGGACGGAAACGACGTTCTTGGCCTGCCAGTCGGCGAAGAGCCGTCCGTCGTGGTCGAGTGGGAGACGGTTGTTCCGGTGGTCCCAGTACGGCTGCGGGCGCGGCGCCTCGGCGAGCAGCCGATCGCCCTGCTCGCCGGTGGGCCGCAGTTGCAGGCCCGACCCGCCCTTCAGGACGCTGATCACCCTGCTGCCGTCGCGGGTGAGCCGTTGCCCGCTCACGTCGAGCGAGACGCGTGCCGGCAGGAGTCGTGTGTACGAGACCGACGCCCGGTCGGAGCCGAGACCGGCGAGGAGCAGCCTTCCGCCCACCGACACGAGGTGGAGGGAGGTGGTGGAGGTTCCGCTCGGTGAGAGGACCTGGGCGGCCACCGTCCGCCGCTCAAGGTCGACCAGCCTCACCTGGGCGCCGTTCAGCAGGGCGACGTGGCGCCCGGTTTCATCGGCGGCCCCCAGATCGCACGTGTTCCTCTCCCGGTGCTCGTCCCCCTGCTGAGCACCGTCCGAGAGCCGGTGACGGCTCAGGACGGCTTCGTACCCCTCCGTCCTGCAGGCGACGACCGTCATACGGTCCCCCGAGGGCACATAGTCATAGGCGGAGGCCACCACCGTGCGCCGCGCGCCGGTGGTCATGTCGATGGCGACCAGCCGGTGGCCCATTTCCAGGGTCTGCCCGTTCCAGAACCCCGCCAGCAGGGTCCGGTTGTCCGGACTGATCCACACGTCCCCGTTCAGCGTCCCCGACACGGGAACGGAACCGCCCACCGTGTCCGTGTCCAAGTCCCACCACACCAGCCGGCCGCTCGTCGTGACCACGACCCGCCTCCCGTCGGCCGAGATCGCGAACCCCCTTCCGGGGTCCCCGAATCTCTCCGTGTCCGCCACCTGCGGGAGCCGGTGGACCGGCCCGGCGATCCCGGCCGCGCCGGCGTTCACCTCGAACCAGCCGGCCGTACCGTCCTCCGAGACGAAGGCGGCCCGCTTGCCGTCCGGTGAGACCATGGCGGAGGCCACCCGCCTCGCCTCGACCGGTTCGCCGCGCACCGTACCGTCGGTGGCGTGCACGAAGAGCACCGCCCGGCCCGAGGTCGACCTCGCGAGCACCACATTGCCGTCCCGGCTCATTCCGAACTGCGCCACCGACGCCGCCAGGCCGGAGAGCAAGCGCTCCGAACCCGAGTACGTCAGGTACTGGCGCAGCAGTTGGTTGCGCGCCTCCCTCGTCGGTGACGTACGGAAGGCCGCCATCGCCAGCATGATCGACCGCGCCGGGTCAGCGGCCGCGTCGTCCTGTGACACCTGTGTCAGGGCACGCGAGTTGGCCAGTGCCTGGCGCGTGCGGGCCTGCTCCTGCGCATAGAGGGACAGGGCTCCGAACACCATCGCCAGCATGACCACGATCCCGATCCCGGAGAAGAGGACCCTGCGTCTGCGGGCGCGTGAACGGTGGTGGTCGCGCCCCCGTTCCAGGTAGTCGCGCTCCGCGTCGGTGAGCTCGGTACCGCGCTCGCGGAGCCACTGCCGGGCGCCGGCCATCGCGGCGGTGGGCGGCAGCAGTTCGCGGGCACGGTCGCCCCGCTCCCAGCGGTCCATGTCGTGCCGCAGCGACTCCCGCCAGTCGAGGAAGGAACGGTCCTCGGCGGCCCAGCCGGCCAGCTTCTCCCAGCCGGTGATCAGCGCCTCGTGGGCGAGTTCGACGGTGTCGGCGCCTTCGGCGTTGCGTCCGGTGACCAACAGCCTGGTGGTGGCCAGGGTCCGGGCGATGCGCCACTCGTCTTCGCCCACGTCCCTGCGGAGCACCATGCGGCGCGTCGCGGCCGCGGAGCCGATCGGCACCCGGATGAGCTGGGTGAACAGCCGCCGGGCCGCCGCTTCGTCACGCGCCGGGACGTGCGCGGCCCAGATCTCGTCCGCTTGGGCGCCCAACGCACCGGTGACCCCGCCGAGTTCCTCGTACGCCCCGTGGGTCAGCCGGCCGCCGCTCTGCCGTCGCCACAGCAGGTCGAGGGTGAAACCCAGCAGGGGCAGGGCCCCCGGCTCGGTGCCCGTGTCGGCCAGGATGCGGTCGGCGAGATGCGGCTCGTAGCTCACGCTGGGGATGGCGTCGACGGGCGCCGTCACGGCTTCGCGGAGCTGCTCGGGGCCCAGCGGACCGAGGGCGCGGACGCTGCGGCTGAGCACGGGCCCCAGGCGCGGGTGGGCGAGCGCGGCCTCCAGGAAATCGGCCCGCAAGGTGGTCAGCACCCGGACCTCGGGCGGCAGCGTGTCACCGTAGAGGACACCGGCCAAATGGTCGACGGCCTCCGTGCCGAGCGCGAGCAGCTCCTCGAACTGGTCGACCACGACGAGCAGTCGCCGGCTTCGGTGGCGGGGCAGCAGGCCGGCCACGACATCGGCCAGCCCTCCCCCGGCCAGCACACCGGCCACGGCGGGCAGCCGCGTCAGCCGCTGCGTCTCGGACAGCTCCGGTTCGAGCAGCGGCAGCAGCGCGGCCGCCAGGGCCGACAACGGGCTGCTCCCGGAAGCGGGCCGCAGTACGATCACCGAGGCGCCGGAGGCCCGGAGCCGCGGCACCACCCCGGCCAGGGCCAGCGACGACTTGCCGGAGCCCGACGGGCCGACGATGGTGATGTGGGGCTCGGTCGTGAGCGTGCCGGCCAGCCGCTCGCTCTCGGATCCCCTGCCGTGAAAGACGTCCGCGTCGGCTTCCTGGAAGGGGGACAGGCTGCGGAACGGCGAAGGCGGCAGAGCCAGGTCCCGCAGTCCGGGCCAGGCGGCCAGCAGACCGTCCGTGGGGATCAGATAGCTCACCGGGGGGTTTCCCGCCTCGGCCTGCACCATCATGCCCACCACGCCGACGAGTTGGTCGTCCCATACGGGGCCGCCGCTGAAGCCTCCGGAGACGGCATAGCCCTGGCCGGACAGATCGGCCTGGACCCATCCGTGGGCCTGCCGTGCCCTCAGTACGGCGGAGTGCCAGACGCCGCCCTGGCGGCCGACGGGGAAGCCGAAGGCGCGTACGGGGTGCTCCCATACGTCCTGTGCCTCGACCAACTGGATGGGCCGGGCGCCGGGCAGCGGGGCGCCGAGCCGCAGGACTGCCACGTCCCCGCCGCCCGACCGCTGTGGCGGCAGCCAGCGCTCGACGCTCGCCGTCACGCCTGTGCCGCCCTGCGCCGGGGCGGGCAGCAGCGGCAGGTCGACGTGGAGCCGGTCGGAGGCGGCGGGTTCGGCGTCCTTCGGTGTACCGAGCGCCGCCGAGACCACGTGGGCGCAGGTGAGGGCCACGTCCGGAGAGACGAGGAAGCCCAGCCCCACCGCCTGCCCCCGCGGGTCGTAGACCCGCAACACGGCCGCTTCCAGCGCCTTCGGCGCGGAGCCCGCCGCGGGCCGGGGCGCCAACGAGGTCACGACACGGAGGCCGGCGGGGACGGCGCGACGCTTTCGTCCGGACCGTCGGCGGGAGGCCGGTTCCAGGTCAGCGTGACCGTGAAGTTGGCCTGGGCCGCCGTGCTGGTGATCACCACATCGGCTTCGGCGGACAAGGACAGCCCGAACTCGACGCTGATCTCGTCCGGCGCCTGGGCCATACCGCGGAAGCTCTCGACGAAGTTCTGCGCGATGGGGCGGACCCCGGCCAGCATGTCGCCCAGCGACCGGGTCGCCCGTGCCACGACCTGGCCCGGCCGGGCGACCTGCACCAGGCCGTCCGCGGTCTGCTCGACCTCGACCTTCACCAGATCCGTCCGCCGGGCGCCCGCCGCGCCGTCTCCCACGGACACGGGCAACTCCACGAGATACGCCATGTCTTCCCCCTCCGGGGCGCGCGGCCCCGTCGCCGCGTGCGCCTGCTCAGCACCCCACCGGGCGGAGCCAACGGTCTGCGTGACCGAAAGTGATCAGACGGTACCGCACCGCGATCCGCGCCGTGTGCGGAACAACGAGGATCGGCAACCGCCGAGTGAGGGCGGGCCCGTGGGAGCCGACGCCGGACCGTCGAGGTGCGGCTCATCCTCGGGGCGCGAGGCGGTGGAGCCGGAGCGCCAGCTGGATTTCGAGGGCGCGCGCGGGGGTGTTCCAGTCCTCACCGAGGACGCTGCCGACGCGTTCGAGGCGTTGGACCACGGTGTTGACGTGGACGTGGAGTGCCGTCCTGGTTCTGCTGAGGCTGGCGCCCTGGGCGAAGTACGCGTCGAGGGTGCCGACCAGATCGGTGCCGCGCTGGGTGTCGTAGTCGAGTACGGGGCCGAGCGTCTTGCGCACGTAGGCGGCGAGATCCGCGTGGTCCCCGAGGAGTACGCCGACGAAGCCGAGGTCGGACAGGGCGCCGCCGTGGCCCGTGTGTCCCAGGGCTTGCAGCGCGGACAGGCAGCGGTGTGCCTCGGCATGCGCCGCGGACAGTCCTGCGGCGCCGGCGGCTGGGCCGGCGGCGCCGACGGTCACCGGGGAGCCCACCGCCTGGCTCACTTCGGCGGCGAGTCCTCGGGCGGTGCGGCCGGGCTCGTCGGTCGGAGCGACCAGCACGACGTGGTCGTGGTGGAGTCCGGCCAGGCCGCTTCGGGCCCGGCCTTCGCGGGCGGCCACGGCCAGGAGCCGACGGCGTGCAGCCGTTTCACCGTGCATCACGAAGACGCTGTGGGGGCGGGTGAGGTTCACTCCCAGCCGGCGGGCCCGGGTGGTCAGGGTGGCGGGGTCACCGGTGCGGGACAGCAGGTCGGTGAGGAGCTCCCCCCGTACCCGGTCCTCCGTCTCGGCCACCGAGCGGCGCAACAGCAGAAGCAGGGCGGTGACGACGCCGGCGCGTTCGAACAGGAGCCGGTCGGCGTCGGGCAGTTCGGCGCGTCCCGTCAGGGCGATGCTGCCGAGCAGTTCAGGGCCGGCCAGGACCGCGCACACCCAGGTGCCGTGGGAGGGGACGGCCCGGCCGCTGGCCCTGGAGGCGGCCACGGCCGGGGCGGGCGGGGGCAGGGAGTCGGTTCTGTCGCGGGCCAGTTCTGCACCGTCCGCGTCGTGGATGAGGATCCCGCCGTCGAGGAGGTCGGCGAGTGCGGCCGCCACGTCGTCGGCGCCGCCACCGCGCAGGACGAGGTCGGTCAGCTGGTCGTGTGCCTGTTCGGCGCGGCGCGTGGCCCGGCTGTGGGCCTGGATGGTCTCGGACGCGGAGTTGAGATAGACCAGCGCCGCCCGGGTCTCCTCCAGCAGCCGGGCGCTGTCGATCGCGATGGCGGCGTGGTCGGCCAGGGAGGAGAGCAGCGCCACCTCCTCGGGGGTGAAGTCGCGCGGGCTGCGGTCGGCGGCGTAGAGCACGCCGATGATCTGGGCGCCGACGCGCAGCGGCACTCCGAGGATCGCGCGCAGTCCTTCTTCGAGGACGGCGCTGTCGATGGCCCCGGTGTGGTGGAAGCGGGTGTCGGCCTGGTAGTCGTCGGTGGCGTAGGGCCGGGCCGTCTGGGCGACGAGGCCGCCGAGCCCCTCGCCCATGCCGAGCCGTACCTGTTGGAAAGCGGCGGCCACCGACCCGTCGGTGACCCTCATGTAGGTGTCGCCGGCGACTTCGTCGTTGAGGGACATGTACGTGACGTCGGTGCCCAGCAGGAGCTTCGCCCGGTGGACGATGGCGCGCAGGACGGCGTCCAGGTCGCGCAGGGCGGCCAGGTCGCTCGCGGTGTCGAAGAGCGCGGTCAGTTCCGCCTCGCGCCGGCGGTGCTGGCTGAGTGTGCGGCGGATGCGCAGGGCCACCGCGGTGGCTTCGGCGATCTCGGCCAGTTCGGCCGCCGTGGCGCCGCGTTCGCGGGCGTCTGCCGCGGGGTGGGCGAAGTCCTCGGACGGGGCGCCCCGGGCCAGGAGGTCGAGCAGGCGGCGCTCTGCGGTGCGGGAGTGCTGGTGGCCCGGGACTGTCACGGTGGGGAGCATACGGCGATCACCTCCTGGGCGGACGGGGGCGGGGGCGGGCGCGGTCGGGTAGGGGTAGGAAAGGGATGGCGGCGGTTGGCGGCAGGTAGGGGGGCCGACTGCCCGCCGTGTGTCCACCTGACATGGCACGGCGGGCAGGTCGGTGAGGTTCAGCTGCCGAGCGGGGCCGTTTCCCGCCGGCTGCTTCCCGTGCCGGGGGCTGCCGCCGGCAAGCCGTCCCGGGCCAGGTCCCGGCCCAGTGTCTCCTTGGCGGCCCAGACGGTCACGGCGGTGACGAGCGCCGTGAAGCAGAGGTAGACCGAGACCGGCGTCGAAGTGCCGTAGTCCTTCAGCAGTTCGACGGCGATGATCGGGGCCAGGGCGCCGCCGATGATGGAGGCGAGCTGGGAGCCCATCGAGGCGCCGGAGTAGCGGACCTTGGTGTCGAACATCTCGGAGATGAAGGCGGCCTGCGGGCCGTACATCGCGCCGTGGAGGAGCAGACCCACGGTGACCGCGAGCGCGATCACCGGGAAGGACTTGGAGTCCAGCAGGGCGAAGAAGGCGAAGGCCCAGCCGGCCATGCCGAGAGCGCCGATCAAGGTGACGGGGCGGCGGCCGATCCGGTCCGAGAGCGCGCCCCACAGCGGAATGGTCACGAAGTGGACCGCGGACCCGATGAGCACCGCGTTCAGGGCCTGGCCCTTGGGGAGTTGCAGGTGGACGGTGACGTACACGAGCAGGAACGCGGTGAGGACGTAGTAGGAGACGTTCTCCCCCAGCCGGGTGCCGATCGCGGTGAGCACCTGGCGCCAGCTCGTGCGGAAGACCTGGACGACGGGAGGCTGCTCCTTGACGCCCGCCGCGGCCTGCTCCGCGGCCTTGGCGCGGGCTTCGAGGAAGACCGGGGACTCGCTGACCGAGATCCGGATCCAGAGGCCGATCACGACCAGGACGCCGGAGAGCAGGAACGGTATGCGCCAGCCCCAGGCGAGGAAGGCTTCGTCGGACTGGACCGCGGCGAGGAGTGCGAGGACGCCGGTGGCGAGCAGGTTTCCGCCGGGCGCGCCCGCCTGTGGCCAGGAGGCCCAGAAGCCGCGGCTCTTGTCCCCGCCGTGCTCGGAGACCAGCAGGACGGCGCCGCCCCATTCGCCGCCGAGGGCGAAACCCTGGACCAGGCGCAGCACGGTCAGCAGGATCGGGGCGCCGACGCCGATGCTGGCGTGCGTGGGCAGCAGGCCCATCGCGAAGGTCGCCCCGCCCATCATGAGGAGGCTGAGTACGAGCAGCTTCTTGCGGCCGATCTTGTCTCCGTAGTGGCCGAAGACGATCCCGCCGAGCGGTCGGGCGGCAAAGCCGACCGCGTACGTCAGGAACGCGAGCATCGTGCCGACCAGCGGGTCGCTGGTGGGGAAGAAGAGGGTGTTGAACACGAGTGCGGCGGCGGAGCCGTAGAGGAAGAAGTCGTACCACTCGATGGTGGTGCCGACGAGGCTGGCGGCGACGATGCGGCGGATGCCGCCTCTGGCGGGCGGGGCGGAGCTGACGGAACTCATGGGCACTCACCGTTTCTTGACCGGACGGGGACGGTGGGACGGGTTGCGGCTCTCGCCACGAGCGAGGGTGGGACGGGCGCTGTCCGGCGGTCACCGGATGCCGGGGACGCGGGGACGCGGGGATGCCGTGGACGGGGGGAACGCGGGCGGCGTGGGCGTCAGCTCGCGCCCCAGCCCCCGTCGAGCGGGATCGACGCGCCGGTGAGGTAACGGGTGTGCGGGCCGCAGAGCCAGACCGCGACGGCGGCCACCTCCTGCGGTTCGATCAGCCGCTTGATCGCGGAACGCTCCAGCAGCACGTCGCTGAGGACCTGTTCGGCCGGGATGCCGTGCGCGGCGGCCTGGGCCGCGATCTGCCCCTCGACCAGGGGGGTGCGTACGTAGCCGGGGCTGACGCAGTTGCTGGTGACCCCGTGCGCGGCGCCTTCGAGGGCGGCGACCTTGCTCAGACCCTCCAGGCCGTGTTTGGCGGCGACGTACGCGGACTTGAAGGCGCTGGCCCGCACGCCGTGCACGCTGGAGATGTTCACCACCCGGCCCCAGCCGCCGGTGTACATGTGGGGCAGGCACTGCCGCATCAGCAGGAACGGCGCGGTGACCATCACCTTCTGGATCCGTTCGAACCGGGCCGGGGAGAAGTCCTCGATGGCGGCCACGTGCTGCAGACCGGCGCTGTTGACCAGGATGTCCACCTCGTCCGGCAACCGCCGGACGGCCTCGGGCTCGGCCAGGTCCACCCCGTGCGGACGGCCGCCGATGGCCGTGGCGACCGCCTTGGCCGATCCGGCGTCGAGGTCGACCACGTGGACCAGCGCTCCGGCGTCGGCCAGCGCCAGCGCGCAAGCGCGGCCGATACCGCTGCCACCGCCGGTCACCATGGCGGTACGCCCTGCGAGGTCCGCGCCGGCGTCACGGCGCGCGGAGGATCCGGGGGCTGCGGGAAATTGGCTCGTCATGGCCGGAAACGCTAGAGACACCTGCCCGGACATCCCATGTGTGTGTTCACCACAGTCGGACCCATCGTTGTATGGCATGCCGCCATATCCGTGGCAGGGGGAACGGGAGGGCCGCCGCTCGGTCGGCGCCGGCGTGTCAGAGCGGTTCCGCGTCCGCGAAGGCCGCGAGGACGGACTCTGCCCCGCCCGAGCGTCCGGGCACGTCCTGCTCCGCCCAGATGACCTTGCCGTCCGGTGTGTACCGCGTGCCCCAGCGCTCGCTGAGCTGGGCCACGAGGAACAGCCCGCGCCCTCCCTCGTCGGTGGTGGCGGCGTACCGCAGGTGCGGGGCGGTGCTGCTGGCGTCCCACACCTCGCAGGTCAGGGTTTGGTCGTGCAGCAGCCGTACCCGCACCGGCGCGCAGCCGTACCGCAGGGCGTTGGTGATGAGTTCGCTGAGAATCAGCTCGGTGGCGAACCCTAGCTCCGACAGGCCCCACTCGTCGAGCTTCTTCGCCGCGTCGTTCCGTACGGCGCCGACGGCGCTCGGGTGGAAGGGCACCTCCCAGTGCGCGACCCGGTCGGGGCCGAGCGTGCGCGTCCGCGCGATGAGGAGCGCCACGTCGTCGCTCGGCCGGGCCGGCAGGAGGACGTCGAGCACGGCCCGGCAGCTCTCTTGCGGATCGCGGCCGGGGTGGCTCAGCGCCGCGCGCAGCAGCTCCAGCCCCTCGCCGATGTCCCGGGTCCGCTCCTCGACCAGCCCGTCCGTGTAGAGGACCAGCTGGCTGCCCTCCGGCAGCTCCAGCTCGGCGGTTTCGAACGGCATGCCCCCCAGTCCCAGCGGGGGCCCGGCCGGCAGTTCCATGATCTCCGTGGTGCCGTCGGGGGCGACCAGCAGGGGCGGCATGTGCCCCGCCCGCGCCACCGTGCAGCGGTGGGACACCGGGTCGTAGACGGCGTAGAGGCAGGTCGCGCCCAGCAGCCCGCCGTTCGCGTCCTCGCCGTCCCCGTCGTGGTCGATGCGCTGGACGAGGTCGTCGAGACGCGCGAGGAGCTCGTCGGGCGGCAGGTCCAGGGAGGAGAAGTTGTGCACCGCCGTGCGCAGCCGTCCCATGGTGGCCGCGGCGTGCAGGCCGTGCCCGACGACGTCTCCGACGACGAGCGCGACCCGGCTGCCCGGCAGCGGGATCACGTCGAACCAGTCCCCGCCCACCCCCGACTGCGCGGGAAGGTAGAAATGCGCTACGTCGACGGCGCTCTGCTCGGGCAGGGCGCGCGGCAGCAGGCTGCGCTGGAGCGTCACGGCGAGGGCGTGTTCGCGGGTGTAGCGGCGGGCGTTGTCCATGCTGACCGCCGCCCGGGCGACGAGTTCCTCGGCGAGTGACAGATCGTCCTCGTCGAAGGGCTCCGGCTTCTGCGACCGCCAGAAGTTGACGACCCCGAGCACCACGCCCCGGGCCTTGAGCGGGGCCGCGATGAGCGAGTGGATGCCGTAGTCGACGATGGCCTGCGCCCGCGGCGGGTCCTGGGCGTGCCAGCCCGGCGCGTCGGCCAGGTCGGGCACCAGCTCCGCTTCGCCGGTGCCGTAGCCGCGTGCCTGAGGGGTGGACGGCAGGAAGTCGATCAGCCGGTCGAGGGGGTAGAGGGGGTGGTCGGAGCGAATGCCGCTGACCGCGGTGCGCCGCATGTCGGCGCCCGGACCGGGTTCTTCGCCGTCCAGTACCGGGTCGGCCAGGTCGACGGTGACGAAGTCCGCGAACCGGGGGACGGCGACGTCGGCGAGTTCTTCGGCGGTGCGTTTCACGTCGAGGGTGGTGCCGATGTCGACCCCCGCGTCGTACAGCAGCTTGAGCCGCCTGCGGGCCGTCTCGGCGCGGCTGGTCAGCACCCGCATCTCGGTGGAGTCGCGAATGGTGACCGCGGTCCCCTCCTGCCGGCCGCCGGGCTTGGTCGGCCGCTGGTTGACCACCAGCAGCCGCTCTCCGGCCTCCAGCACCTCGTCGGTGGCCTCCCGGCCGGACAGCAGCAGGTCCGCCATCCGGCGGTCAAGTCCCGGCACGTCCCCGATGTGCCGTCCCTCGGCGTCCTCCGGCAGCCCGAGCAGTCGTCTGGCCTCGTCGTTCGCCAGTAGGAGCCGCCCTTCGCCATCGGTGATCAGCACCCCTTCGCGGACGGCGTGCAGCACCGCGTCGTGGTGCTCGTACATGCGGGTCATCTCCTGCGTGCCGAGCCCGTGGGTCTGACGGCGCAGCCGCCGGCTGATCAGCGCCGTGCCGACGGTGGCCAGGATGAGGCCGGACGCGCTGGCCAGGAGGATGACCGGTAGCTGGCGGTCGACCACACCCGTCACGTTCTTCACGGTCAGGCCCGCGGACACCAGCGCGACGACCCGGCCGTCGGTGGAGGTGACCGGCACGACGGCCTGGATCTCCTTGCCGAGCGGACCCTGCACGCTCTCGGTGTGCGTCCGTCCGGCGAGCGAGGGCTCGATGGTGCCGACGAACCGCTGGCCGATGCGGTCCGGCTGGGGGTGGGTGTAGCGGATGCCGCGGGTGTCCATCACGACGATGAAGTCCACCCCGGCGTTTTTGCGCGTCGTCTCGGCGAGGGGTTGCAGGATCGCGGAGGGATCGGGCGTCCGCAGTGCTTCCTGGAGGCCGAGGGAGTGGGCGAAGGTCTCCGCGACGGCCACCGACCGGTTGCGGGCTTCGCGGTCGATGTCGTGCCGTGACTGGAGTACCAGGGCCAGCACGGCGCCGACGGCAAGCAGCACCACGACCGCCACCTGGAGGACGAATACCTGTCCGGCGACGCTCCGGGATCGGTTCCCTATGGGTGTCCGCACCGACGCGGCCGGTACGGAGGAAGAAGGGTCACGTGCCATTTGTAGCACTTACGGGCGGACGCGGGCGCGCTGCCGCGCCGACTGTTACACCGCCCCCGCTCGCGCGTCGTCCCGGCGCGGCCACCGTCCTCGGGGACGGGCCTGTCGCACGATCCGGCGGCCACGGCGGCCGACCTGCGGGTGGAGGCCGGTGCGGCCGCACTCAGACGCCGCCGGAGCTCAGCCGTGCCTCCACCCGGCCGTCCGTGACCCGGGTCTCGAAGGCGGGCTGGGGGGCGGTGGCGGGGCCCTTCGCGTTCCAGCCGTCGGAGAGACGGAAGGTGCTGCCGTGCCAGGGGCACCGGATGCAGCCGTCGAGGGTCTCGCCCTCGTAGAGGGGGCCGCCCATGTGACTGCACTGGCCGGCCAGAACCCGTACGGTCCCGCCCTCCTCGCGGACGATGACGACGGGAACCTCGTCCACCCGGCCGCGTACGGGGCGCCCCACCGGAAGGTCCGCCACCGCACCGAGGCCGTGCCAGCCCGGCGTGATCTGGTCGGGCACCTGTTCGGCATGGCTGGCTCCGGCGGCCAGGCGGTAGGCCAGGTGTCCGCCCACCGCACCGCCGACGCCGACCACCGACAGGCCGGCGAACCCCCAGGCCCTGCCGCGGCCGAACCGGCCGCGCGATCTCGCGGCGAAGGAGGCCGCGTACAGCGCCACCGCGCTCAGATTGGCCGCGGCGTGCACCAGCCCCACCCGCATCTGCGGCCGGCGCAGCTCCGCCCAGTCGGCCCAGCCGGCCCACGCCGCGGGCACCGCGGCCACCAGGCCCACACCCACGAGGGTGTGCGCGGCCCGGCGCTGTCCGGGCACCAGGTCCAGGACGGCGGCGGACATCCACGTACCCAGCGGCAGCTGAACCAGCAGCGGATGCACCGGGTGCCCCAGCCAGCGGCCGTGCAGGACGTCGCGGCCACGGCCGAGCGGAACGGCCCTCACCGCCGTTCGCGCCAGGTCGATCAGCCGGTCGGCCCTGGGCGATCCCTCCAGGCGGTCCATCGCCCTCAGCACGCGGCCGGGCCCCGTACTCGAAGGCAGCGCTCTCTGCGCCGCGCAAGCAATCCGTCCGAGCGTCTCAGAGGTTTTCATTCCACGCATGTAACCGCCACAAGCCGTGGCGAAACGGGTGGTCGGCCAGGGGGAGGCCGTCGGCCGCGTCGACGGGCCCGCACCGGTACGGCTATCGCTCCGCCTTCGCGGTGAGAGCGGAATGGGCGAACTGCATGGCGTCGGCCGCCGCCAGGGCGGTGAGCGCGCCGGTCACGGTTCGGGTCGCCCGCGGCCAGATCAACTGCGCACCGGTCAGCGTGGTCACGATCCACACGCTGAGGCAGAAGGGGCAGCTGACCAGTTCTCCGACCGTCTTCCTGCCGTGCTGGTCGCGCGGCGTCTCGTTGAGTTCAGCCGGCGCGCCCGGTGCTTCTACCTGGGTGAACGGTGCCCGGATCGGGCGGGTGACCGTCGCCTTGCCGAGGAGACGGCTCAGCCGAAAGGTCGCGGTCGCGGTGAGTAACAGCTCCCATGGCGTGGGGGGCGCCGGGACGGCGCGCCCGCCGCGGCGGACCAGCACGGCCCAGCCGGCCGTGTAGCCGCCGAACACCGCCATCGCGGCCATCCGGCCCGCATGCGGTTGCAGCCTGCGCAGTGTGTTCATCGGTTCCTCTCCGGCGTACGGACGACTGTGGGGGCCGAGCGGGCGCTGTCGGCGCCCCTCGCCTCATCCGGGCGGGCCGGCGGGCGGCCCGACGACGAGGCGATGCGGCGGACGGGGCACGGGGGGGGCACAAGGGGCGCGTTCAGGGCGCCGTGCTCTGGGTCGTGATCAGGTCGATCAGTGCCCGCATACCGCCTGCGGCCATCGTTCGGCGCTGCCGGTCGGCGGCGGTGCCTTCCTGCAGGAGCCGGTGGACCAGGGACGCCACCTCGCGGGTGTCTCCGGCCTCCTCCAGGGCGGGTCCGATGTGCCGCATGAGCATGTACAGCACGTCGCCGGCGCTCTGGCGCCTGCCCTGCGGGTCGACCATGGGACCGCTCATGCCGTGTCTGGCGGCCTGCCAGGTGGCGGCTTGCAGTATCTCCTGGTGGCACTCGGGAACAGGCACCCCGGCTTTGGCCTCCTGTATGGCGGTGGCGACCAGGGCCCTGATGATTCCGGCGAACATGACCGCGTCGTCGGCCCGCAGCTGGACGTCGGTACACCGGATCTCCACGGTCGGAAACGTCTCCGACAGCCTGGCCTGCCAGTAGAGCTGGCCCACGTCGGTGATCGTCCCCGAGTCCAGGAGTGCCTCGATCCGCCGGTCGTGGTCCTCGACGCCGTCGAAGACGGGCGTGGGCCCGGTCACGGGCCAGCGCCCGAACACGAGGGTGCGCCAGCTCGCGAAGCCGGTGTCGCGTCCTTCCCACAGGGGTGAGTTCGCCGACATCGCCAGCAGCGTGGGCAGCCAGACCCGGATCCGGTTCAGGACCTCGACGCCCATGGCTCGGTCCGGGACGCCGACGTGTACGTGCATGCCGTTGATCAGCTGCTCGTCGACCAGGCGCGGGGCGTAGGTCTGCAGCTTCAGGTAGCGCGCGTTGCGTGTGACGGGCACCGGCACCGCGTCCTTGACCGGAGCGGCCCCGGAGGCGGCGACACGGCAGCCGATCTTCTCGGCGGCGGAGCCGAGCGCGTGCCGCAGACGCAGCAGGTGACCACCCACTTCCCCGAGGTCGGTACACACCGGGGTGGCGACCTCGATCTGCGCCTGCAGGAGTTCGGTCTGTAGTTCGGCGGCGTCGGTGACCGGGTCCAGACCGGCCGCCGCGCGCACTTCCTCGATTCGTGGGACCGGTATCCCCGTGGCGGGATCGACCAGCAGATATTCTTCTTCGACCCCGATAGTGATCATCATGTATGAGCCCCAAGGACGGTGCGGTATGGGCCTCGTGCCGCCTGCCCCCGCCGACGGGCCGCAAACAGAGACTCCGCCGATGCCATCACACGGGGCGGGGACTCCGGGTGCCGACACACCGCCGCGACGACCGCACGGTCCGCCGGTCTCCATGGCGCCGGTGGGGAGCGGTCGGGAGTGGTGGCGTGTTCCCGGCCGTGCCGGTTCCCGGCGCGGAGGCCGGGCGAACCTGTCCGCGATCTCATGTTGCTCATCGGGGCCGAGCCAGGACGGCCCGCGGGCGAACGACTCGCCCTCCTCCCGTGCCTCCCGTAGGGCGGCCTGGCTCATCAGGTATCCCTCGATCCTGGCCAGCCCCGCCGCCGCCTCCTCCGAGCGCTCGCTCATCACCGCCTCCGTCGGCTACTGCGGCTGGTCCGGCCCCGAGGGCTGCTCCGGGCCCGAGCCGGATACCGAGCCTCTCGGCGCGGAGGCGTTGTCCTGGTCGATGGCGTCCCGCTTGTGATCCCCGCTCCAGTCCATGGCCGCGATCTCGGGGTAGTTGAGATCGAAGGCCGGTGACTCGGAGCGCACCCTGGGGAGGGTGACGAAGTTGTGCCGCGGCGGGGGGCAGGACGTCGCCCATTCCAGGGAGCGGCCGAA